>CBHFOL010000174.1:0-16337 GCA_965995405.1 uncultured Saccharothrix sp. | reverse complement strand
CGCAACTTGTGTTGCGTTAGCCCGGCACGACGAAGACCACGCCCCAGCGGGAACGCGGTCTTCAGGTCGAACTCGGAACGGGACGGCTCGGGCCGGTGCACTAGGAACGCGGCGCGTGGCCTGCCTGGTCGGTCAGCATGCGCAGGCCGCTGACCAGGCCACCCGCCAGGTCGCCTTCCTTGAACGACGCCACCATGCTCATCACGGCCAGCTTCGCGCCACGGTCGGCCAGCCGGCGGTGCGACTCCTCGCCGGTCACGATCTCGACCGCCCGCTCACCGGGCGACACGGCCAGCAGCACCGCGTGCGACGGGCGCGCGGTGGCCGCGTGCAGCTCCTCCGCCTTCGCGCGGGTGTCCGAGCCCAGCCCGCCCAGGTACACGCTGAAGTCCAGACCGGTGGTGCGGCTGGCGAGGGTGAGCGCCTCGTCCAGCGACGCGAGCTGCACCGGCGTGAACGGCAGGCTCGGCGGGTGCGGCTCGTACATCTTCGCGGCGGACACCCGGCCGCTGTTGGTCACCACCGCGCCCACGTCGAGCGTGGACGGGTCGACCCGCGTGATGTCACCAGTTGCCACGGGCACCTCCCCTGGCCGTCGGGCCCGAGGACGACGTCGCCTCGGCGTGGCGGTCGGCGGACAGCCCGCCGGGGTTCGCGCTCCACCACACGGGCGCGTAGTTCCACTCCTGGCCCGGGCGGTACCGCACGATGCGGGTGGCCTTCGGCCTCAGCGTCAGTAGCGTGATCACGCCGTAGATGGCCAGCGGGATCAGCGCGAAGACGAGCACGGTCTCCACGATGGTCACGGCGGTTACGGTAACCGATCCACCCGGTCACGTCCGGGAGAGGGGGCGGGCAAGCGCCACCGCCGTCAGCACGAGCACCCCACCCGCGACCAGGTACACCGTGCCCAGCGACGTCGCGGCGGCCAGCGGGCCAGCCAGACCCGCCCCGATCGGCGACAGCCCCCACGCCAGCACCCGGTACGCACTCGTCACCCGACCCATCAGCGGCTTGGGCGTCAGCCGCTGCCTGCGGGTCGCGGACAGCACGTTCCAGCCCGCCGACGCGAGCCCGAACCCGAACGCCGCCGCGACCGCCACCGGCAGCAGCGGCACCGCCCCGAACACCGCGAACGCCACGCCCAGCAGCGCCAGCGCACCCACCATGACCGGTGCCGTGCCCAGCTTCGGCGCGAGCAGCGGGCTGAGCCGGGCACCGACCAGCGCGCCCAGTGCCATCACCACCACGAGCCACGGCACGAACTGCTCGGGCAGCCCCAGCACGTTGATCGCGTACAGCGCGAGCATCGCGTTGACCGCCGCCGCGCACACCGCCGCGACGCCGACGGCGGCCACCAGCACCCGCAGCCCGGGGTCCCGGAACAGGTGCCGCGCGCCTTCCACCAGCTGCGACCGCAGCGTCCCGAGCTCCGTCCGGCCCTCCTGCCCGACTTCGGGCAGCCGCACCACGAACAGCGCGGCCACCACGAACGTCAGCGCGTCCAGCGCGAAGCACGCCGCCGGGTGCCACCAGAACAGCAGGCTCGCGGCGAGCGGCCCGGCCAGGTCCATGCCGAGGGTCTCGGCGGTGACGAACCGGCTGTTCGCCTCCTCCAGGTCGTCCGGACCGGCGAGTTCGACCAGCAGCACCTGGGACGCGGAGTCGGCGAACGTCTCCGCGCTGGTGAGCAGGAACCCTGCCGCGCACAGCACCGCGACGCCCGCGTTACCGGTGAACACGGCGTAGGCGAGCAGGCCGGTGACGACGGCCCGGAACGCGTGCGCCACCGCCACCACAAGCCGGGGCTTCCAGCGGTCCACCAGGACGCCGGCGGGCAGCGCGACGACCAACCAGGGCAACACTATTGAGACGGCGACGGCGGACGCGGCGAGCGGGCTCCGGGTACTGACCGCCGTGTAGAGCGGCAGTGCCACGGTGCGCACCCCGTCACCCACCAACGAGGTCACCCACGCGCCTGTCAGCAGGCGGAATCCGGTGGTGCGGACACCCTTGACGCCGATCGATCTGCCCACGTGCGACGCCCCGTCTGTGATCCGGACGACTGTCGACCAGACCTCACGTTACGCACGGTGTCCATAGTCGGCGAAAGCAGTAACCGAACGGCTCTACTGTCGCAATGAGTACACCCGTCCGGACTTCCCCCGGACGGAGGCGAATGGCGGCCGGTTTGGCGTCTTGTCCTCCGCCCACTCGGCTTCTAGCTTTTCACCTGTACGGGTCTTGCGCATCCGTTTCCGGATACTAATTCCCGCCCGATGAGTCTCGGAGGACACGACATGTACACCGTGAACCGCACCCTGGACGCTGCCCTCACTCGTTCGTCGTACACCCGGACGGACGAGTCGGTGACGCCTGTTCAGCGTCCGACCGTGACCTCCAACCCGATGCGCGCGCTGGGACGCGACTCCGTTCGGATCACCGCTCTTACACCCGTTCAGGTTACCAATCGAGACTCTGTCCGGATCACCGCGTTGCGCGATTCGGTCCGCATCACCGCGCGCGACAGCGTCCGGATCACCGCGTTGGACTCCGTCCGGATCACTGCGCGTGACTCGGTCCGCATCACGTCCCTCGGCTCGGTCCGCATCACCGGTCTCGGCTCGGTCCGCATCACGTCCCGGGACTCCGTCCGCATCACGGCACGCGACTCGGTCCGGATCACCGCAGCCGACTCCGTCCGCATCACCGCCCGCGACAGCGTCCGCATCACGGCACGCGACTCGGTGCGGATCACCGCCCGCGACTCGGTGCGCATCACCGCCCGTGACTCGGTCCGGATCACGGCACGCGACTCGGTGCGGATCACGTCCAAGGACTCGGTGCGCATCACCGCTCGTGATTCTGTCCGCATCACCGCCCGGGATTCGGTGCGGATCACCGCAGCCGACTCGGTTCGGATCACCGCACGGGACTCGGTCCGCATCACGGCGCGCGACAGCGTCCGGATCACCGCCCGTGACAGCGTCCGGATCACCGCGCAGGCGGATTTCGCCCTGGCGGCGTGACCTAGGCCGCAGGTTCGCCCAGGTAGGGCAGCCACAGCGGGTCGGCCTCGGTGACGCCCGCCAGCAGCCGCCAGTGCGGCCCGCGCGGCGCGTTCGGCACGACCCGGAGTCGCCAGCCCAGTTCGGACAGCAGCTTGTCGGCCTTGCGGTGGTTGCACTTCGCACAGCAGGCCACGCAGTTCTGCCACGAGTGGGGCCCGCCACGGGAGCGCGGCACCACGTGGTCGATCGTCTCGGCCCGCCCACCGCAGTAGGCGCAGCGATACCGGTCCCGGTGCATGAGACCGGCGCGGGTCAGGGGCACCCGTCCCCGGTACGGCACCCGCACGTAGTTGCTCAGCCTGATCACCGACGGCACCAGCACCTCGGCCGTCGAAGAGTGGACGACGGCGCCCGCCGGGTCGCCGTGCACCACCTCCGCCTTCCCGCACACCACCAACACCACCGCGCGCCGCAGCGGCAGCGCCGTCAGCGGCTCGAAGGTGGCGTTCAGCAGCAGGACTTTGCGTCTTCCCCAAGGCAACACCACGGGCGCCGGACCGGCCCCCTCCCCGTCCACCACAACGTGCACAGCAGGCTGTTTTTGGCCGGACGGGGCCAACGGCGCGATCCCGGTGCTCACCAGGGCGCCGATCGGGGTGGGTTGTCGGTCTGGCACGCGACCACCTCCACCGGTTCAGCCATAGCAGACCACAGAACGCCCCCAAAAATAACGTGTGATAGCCGACGCGTCATGGAGCCGGGATCAAAACTTGGGTTAACGCGTCCCTATCGGACATGGTTTTCAGTTCCCAGGCTACGCTCGGTGAGGTGACGGAACCCATTCCCGCAGCCCTGCCTGCGACGATCACCTACCCGGCCGCGCCCCGCCTCGACCTCGTCGAGGACCTGCACGGACACGCCGTGGCCGACCCGTACCGCTGGCTGGAAGACCCGGCCGACCCGCGTACCGCCGAGTGGTCCACCCGTCAGGACGCACTCGCCCGCGGCTGGCTGGACAACCTGCCCGGACGTGACCCGCTCGGCACCCGGCTGACCGAGCTGATGCGCACCGGATCCGTCGGCACGCCCGTGTGGCGCGCCGGACGGGCGTTCTACACCCGGCGCGGACCAGACCAGGACTACCCCGTGCTCCACGTCCGCGAGAACGGCGTGGAACGGGTCCTGCTGGACGTGACCGAACTCGACCCCTCGGGCCGGACCACCCTGGACCGGTGGTCACCCTCCGTAGAGGGCACGCGGCTCGCATACCAGGTTTCTGTCGGCGGCGACGAGCACTCCCGGCTGCACGTGCTGGACGTCACCACCGGCGAGCTGGTCGAAGGTCCGATCGACCGGTGCCGGTACTCCCCCGTCGGCTGGCTGCCGGGCGGCGAGGAGTTCTTCTACGTGCGGCGGCTCGACCCCGAGTCGGTGCCCGAGGACGAGCGCCAGTTCCACCGCCGGGTGTGGCGGCACCGGGTCGGCACCGATCCGGCGCTGGACGTGAACGTCCACGGCGACGGACTGGACCACACCTACTACTACGGACTGTCGGTCACCGACGACGGGCGGTGGCTGATCGTGAACGGCGCGCCCGGCACCGTGCGGCGGGACTCCGTGTGGATCGCGGACCTGCACGGCTCGGGCGAGTTGCGCCCGGTGATCACCGCCGACGCGGGCGCGCAGTGCGCGGCGTGGATCGAGGCCGACCGGCTCTACCTGCGCACCAGCCTGGACGCACCCCGGTTCCGGCTGTGCGTGGCGGACCCGGAGCACCCCACCGAGTGGACCGAACTGGTGCCGGAGCAGCCGGACTCGGTGCTGGACGCGACCACCTGGCTGGACGGCACGCTGGTGCTGCTGCGCACCCGGCACGCGGTGTCCGAACTGCACCTGCACTCCCCGGAGACCGGCGAACACCTGGGCGAGATCCCGTTGCCGGGCACCGGTTCGCTGCACGGCTGGTCCACTGTGGACGATCGGACCGAGGCGGACCGCGATGTGCTGTGGTTCGGCTTCTCGGACTTCGTGACCCCGCTGTCGGTGTACCGGTTCTCGTTGTCGGACAACGAGACCACCCTGCACGCCGCCGCGCCCGGCACGGTCGCGCTGCCGTCGGTGACCACGCAGCAGATCCCGTACACATCGGCGGACGGCACCACCGTGCGGATGTTCGTCGTGTCCGGCGAACAGCACCCCGACCTGCCCCGGCCGACGCTGCTCACCGGCTACGGCGGCTTCGCGGTGGGCCGCGGGCCGGGCTACAGCGCCACGACGCTCGCCTGGGTCGAAGCGGGCGGGGTGTGGGTGCACGCCTCGCTGCGCGGCGGCGACGAGGAAGGCGAGCAGTGGCACCGGGCCGGGATGCGCGACCGGAAGCAGAACGTGTTCGACGATTTCCACGCGGCGGCCGAGCGGCTCGTCGCGGACGGCTGGACCACGCCGCAGCAGCTGGCGATCATGGGCGGCTCCAACGGCGGCCTGCTGGTCGGCGCCGCGCTCACCCAGAAACCCGAGCTGTACACGGCGGTGGTGTGCTCAGCGCCACTGCTGGACATGGTGCGGTACGAGAACTTCCTGCTCGGGCGGCTGTGGGCGGAGGAGTACGGCAGCGCCGCGGTGCCGGAAGAGCTGGCGTGGCTGCTGTCCTACTCCCCGTATCACCGCGTGCGCGCCGACGTTGAGTACCCTTCGGTGCTGTTCACGGTGTTCGAGTCGGACAGCCGCGTGGACCCCAACCACGCCCGCAAGATGTGCGCCGCGCTACAGCACGCGACGGCGAGCGATCCGACGAAGCACCCCGTGCTGCTGCGCCGGGAGACCGAGGTGGGGCACGCGGGACGGTCGGTGAGCCGATCGGTGGGGCTGGCCGTGGACCAGTTGACCTTCCTGGCCGGTGCTACCGGACTGGAGCTCGTCTGAGACGTTGAGGAGGAGTGAGTCGGTGGACGTGGAGCAGACGCTCGCGGTCGATTGGTGGGTGGCCAACGGACCGAAGATCGCCGAAGGCGCGTTGCGGATCGCGCTGACGGTGCTCATCGCCGTCGTGCTCCGGTTCCTGCTGCGGCGGCTGATCGACCGGCTGACCAAGGGCGCGTCGGACGAGCGCAAGCCCAAGCTGCTGCGCCCCCTGCGGGAACGCGCGCCCCAGGCACTCGGCGCCGTGGTGTCGGAACGGCGCGAGCAGCGCGCCAAGACCATCGGCTCGGTCCTCAAGTCGGTGACCACGATCGTGGTGTTCGGCATCGCGTTCATCCAGGTGCTGACGGAGCTGGGGATGGACCCGGCGCCGATCCTGACCTCGGCGGGCATCCTCGGCGTCGCGGTCGGGTTCGGCGCGCAGAACCTGGTCAAGGACTTCCTGTCCGGCATGTTCATGATGCTGGAGGACCAGTACGGCGTGGGCGACGTGGTCGACCTCGGCCCGGCGACCGGGACCGTGGAGTCGGTCGGGCTGCGCATCACGACGATCCGGGACACCAACGGCACGGTCTGGTACGTCCGCAACGGCGAGATCCTGCGGGTGGGCAACTCCTCGCAGGGTTTCGCCGTGGCGGTCGTCGACCTGCCGCTCGCCTACGGGGCGAACCTGGCTTCGGCCAGCGAGGTGCTGATGTCGGCGGCGGAGGCCGCGGTGGCGGAGGAGTCGCTGGAGAAGGACGTCATCGACAAGGCGCAGGTGTTGGGGGTCGAGAAGGTGACACCCGAGGGGATCACGATTCGGGTGACGGTGAAGGTCCGGCCGGGGCGGCAGTGGGCGGTGCAGCGGGCGCTCCGGGCGAAGCTGATGCCGGCGCTGGAGGACGCGGGGATCTCGCTCAAGGCCTGATCCCGCGCCTGCGCGCGTCCCCTCCGACATCCGGAACGGCCCGCGTGCGGCACCGCCGGCGTCCGGACCGGCCTGACTACGGCCCCGTCGGTGTGCGGATCTGTCCGTGCGCGGACCCACCCACTTGCGCGCGGTCGGGAGCGGGCAGGGGCCGGAGTGGGCAGGGGCCGTCGTGCGTGGTGGCAGGATGGTGGGGTGAGCAGCCCGGAGAACTTCTACGAAGCGGTAGGTGGGTACGAGACGTTTCGCAGGATCGTCGCTCGGTTCTACGAGCAGGTTGCCGACGATCCTGTGTTGCGGCCGTTGTACCCCGAGGAGGACCTCGGGCCCGCCGAAGAGCGGTTCCGGTTGTTCCTGATGCAGTACTGGGGTGGGCCGCACACCTACTCCGAGCAGCGTGGACACCCTCGGTTGCGGATGCGGCACGCTCCGTTCGTGATCGGTCCCATTGAGCGGGACGCCTGGTTGCGGTGCATGCGGGTGGCGGTGGACGAGGCGGAACTCACGCCGGAGCACCGTGACCAGCTTTGGGCCTACCTTGAGACGGCCGCGAACAGCCTGATGAACGCCTGGGTATGACTGTTGATCACCCGAACGGGGTCGGGGTTGGCTTCGCGGGTGGCAGGATGACCTCTCGTGCGACGATCCTCCGACCTACAACCAGAGATCGCCGACGAGTCCGCCTGGTGGCGTGACGCCGTCTTCTACCAGGTCTACGTCCGGTCGTTCGCCGACGCCGACGGCGACGGTGTGGGCGACCTGGACGGCATCCGGTCCCGGCTCGGGTACCTCGAACTGCTCGGTGTCGACGCCCTGTGGCTGACACCGTTCTACACGTCGCCGATGGCCGACCACGGCTATGACGTGGCCGACCCCCGGAACGTGGACCCGCTGTTCGGCGACCTGGCCGCGTTCGACCGACTCGTCACGGAGGCGCACCGGCACAACATCCGCATCACCGTCGACCTCGTCCCCAACCACACCAGCGACCGGCACGAGTGGTTCCAGGCCGCCCTCCGCACCGCGCCGGGCAGCCCGGAACGCGACCGGTACATCTTCCGCGACGGGCAGGGGTACGACGGTTCGCAGCCGCCGAACAACTGGACCAGCGTCTTCGGCGGCCCGGCGTGGACCCGGCTGCCGGACGGCCAGTGGTACCTGCACCTGTTCGCGCCCGAGCAGCCCGACCTGAACTGGGACAACCCGGAGGTGCCCGCCGACCTGACCCGCACCCTGCGGTTCTGGCTGGACCGGGGTGTGGACGGGTTCCGGATCGACGTCGCGCACGGCATGGCGAAGCCCTACGGCCTTCCCGACATGGACCCGCGCGCCGCGCACGGCTCCGGTGTGATGCACGACAACTCGCTCGACCCGAGGTTCGACAACGACGCGGTGCACGAGGTGCACCGGATGATCCGCAAGGTCGTCGACGAGTACCCGGGCCGCATGGCGATCGGCGAGATCTGGGTCAAGGAGGACGAGCGGTTCGCCCGCTACATCCGCCCCGACGAGCTGAACCTGGGCTTCAACTTCCGCCTGGTGGAAGCCCCGTTCGACGCGGACGCCGTCCGGTCGGCCATCGACCACTCGCTGGCCGCCGTGCAGCCCCACGGCACGCCTCCCACGTGGACCCTGTCCAACCACGACGTGACCCGCCACGTGACCCGCTACGGCGGCGGCAACCTGGGCGTCCGCCGCGCCAGGGCGATGGCCCTGGTCGAGCTGGCGCTGCCCGGCGTGGTCTACCTGTACAACGGCGAGGAACTCGGCCTGCCCAACGTGGAACTGCCCGACTGGGCGCTCCAGGACCCGATGTGGCAGCGCTCCGGCCACACCGAACGCGGTCGCGACGGCTGCCGGGTCCCCCTGCCCTGGGAGGGCGACGCGCCGCCGTTCGGCTTCACGCAGGGCGTCAACACCTGGCTGCCGCAGCCGAACGAATGGGCCGGCCTGACCGCCGAGTCACAGCTCGAAGACCCGGAGTCGATGCTGTCGCTCTACCGGCACGCGGTGGAGCTGCGCAAGACGCACCAGGCGATCAGCGGCGACGAGGTCGAGTGGTACGGCGCGCCGGCGGGCTGCTTCGCTTTCCGGCGCAAGGGTGGCGGCCTGATCTGCGCCCTGAACACGTCCGGCGGCCCGGTGCCGCTGCCGCCCGGTGAGGTGCTGCTGTCCAGCGGCCCGATGGCCGGCAGCCAACTCCCCCCGGACACCGCCGTCTGGCTGGTCTGACCAGGTCTGGCCGGCACCGGTCAGGCGCCGGCCAGGCTCGATGTCGCCAGGTGCCCGAATGCCTCCGGGTGCCTGAATGCCGCCGAGCTCCGCCCGAAGTGGGTTCGACCTCGGTCGAGGCACAGTCTCGACCTCGGTCGAGGCCCGGTCACGCCCGGCGGCTCAGCACTTACCAGCGGCTCAGCACTTGCCGGCGGCTCAGGGATTGCCGGCGGCTCAGGGATTGCGGGCGAGGCGGCTCAGGACTTGCGGGCTGCTCAAGGCTTGCGAGCGAGGGGGCTCGGGGTTTGCGGGCGGGCTCAGGGATTGCGGCGAGGCAGCTCAGGACTTGCGGGCGGTTCCAGGGAGGGCTGTTGACGACCCCGGGACCACGGGTGATCGGACTCACACCGGCAGCGGGAGCCTGGCGCGCACGAGCAGCGCGGCGTTCGTCACACCAGCAGCGGGAGCATCGAGTGCCGGCGGCGGACGACCGCGCCGAACCTGGCGTCGATGCGGAGCCAGGCGTCGGTCGCGGTGACGCGCACGTCGTCGCCACCCAGGAAGCCCATGCCGGACAAGGCGAACAGGCAGCGCAGCGGCACCTTCACGTCCAGGCCCGAGCCGCTGACCGTCAGCACGGTCTGGTCCAGCAGGGACGCGGGCGGGGTGCCGTGCGGCCCGGAGTTCTCGCGGGCGACGGCCACGCCCTGTTCGGCGAGTTCGGACACCACGTTGCCCGGCAGCCGGTCCACCGGCAGCCAGCCGTCGACGGGCGGCAGCGCCGAGCGCCACATCAGGTCGCGGGCCGGACCCGGGTCGACGGTCGCGCTGCGCACCACGGCCAGCCCGGTCAGCAGGTCGCCGCCGGACACCGTCACGTCACCCGGGGTGATCCGCCCCGCCACGGTCCGGGTGGCCAGGGTGTCGAACGGGGTCGCCACCCACGCATCGAGCAGGCCGTCGGTGGACCGGTTGCGCAGCCGGACGACGGACTGCGCGTCCAGCCGCACCGCACGCGCCACGAACGCGCCGAGGTCGTCCCGCTCGGCGGGATCGGCGAGGACCAGTTCAGGCACCATTACCTCCGGCACGCCAGCCCGCGAGGAAATCGCGCTCGGCTTCGAGTAGACGGCGCGGCCTCCCGGCCGTCAGGTTGTAGGGCACCATGAGGGTTTCCGCCGTCGTGACGACCGGACTCCCCTCGCGCCGCCCGTTGCGGACCGAGTAGTCCAACGTGAACGACGCCGATTTCAGTTCCCGCACGGACATCTCGACCACGATCTCGTCGCCGGTGAACACCAGCGGGGTGAGGTAGTCGACCACGATCCGCGCCACCACGACACCGTGCGCCATGTCCGGCACACCGTGCCGCGCGGCCTCGGTGAACAGCAGGTCTATCCGGGCTTCTTCCAGCAGGGTCACCGTGTTGGCGTGGTTGACGTGACCGAACGCGTCCATATCCGACCAGCGCGGACGCACACTCGTGACGAACACACCCAACTTGAACGCGCCTCCTGCGGTAGCTTCCGGTGGCGTTGACCCTATCCGCGTGCTACCGCCAGGTTAAGGCGGTACCCACACCGAGGAACCGTCCCAGGTCGGCGATCTCTTCCCGCAGGTCGGGCCGGTCGCCGAACGGCCGCACGGCGAACCCGGTCGCGGTCCGCGCCCAGGTCGCCACCACCCGCCCGTCGACCACGACGTGCGGGGTGAGGAAACCGCCGCCGGTCTGGATCAGCGGCGCGAACCCGGGGTCGAGCGCGAGCGAGCGGTCGCGGTAGCCCAGCAGGTAGGTGTCGAAGTGCCAGAGCATGCGGACGGTCCCGTCGGGCTCCGCAGGTTCGTCGGCGAGCTCCGGCAGATCCCGGACCATCCGCTTGGGCAGCCCACTCCAGGCCGCGAAATCGTCGGGCGTCGCCGGGCCGTACGCCTGTCGGTAGCGCCGCCACAACTGTTCGACCGTGCCCGGCTCGGGCACCTCGTCCAGCAGTCGGTAGGTGTCGTCCAGGCCCCGGTACAGCACGCCGGAGTACGCGGCGAACATCAGCAGGTGCGCCGGTGCCTGCGACTTCGGGTCGAGCACCACGCCGACCTCGGCCAGTCGCGCGACCAGGTCGGCTCGTGCCAGCGACTCGGTCAGCACTTCGCGCAACGCGGGCAGCGCGCGGGCGCAGAGGTCGTCGGTCAGGCCGAGTTGGAGGCGGCGGTGTCTGGTTGTGTGGACGATCACTGGGTTTAGGAGGGGCAAAACCCAGAGATCGTCTTTGCGAAGAAGGTGCAACGTCCCGCGCATGGCCCAAGTCCGGACCACCGGGCCGTCCAGCGACTCGACGCCGCGCGCCCGTGCGGCGAGCCTGAGCGCCGGAACGTCCTGTGCCTGCAAGGCGAAGACGGACTCCAGCAGGCTGGTGATGGCGAACGCCGCGGGGTCCGACGCGGAGCCTGAGGTGGGTCCCGGAGCACGGCCGGGGGTGAGGTTCGGCGCGGGAACGGGCAGGCGGTCGGACGCGGAGCCGGTCAGGTGATCGGGCGCGGTGTGGCGGTGGGACAGGCGTTGGGCGCGCATCCGTTGGGCGAGTACTTCGGGTGCGCGGGCGGTCATCGCGGCCTCGCGCCGGTCGAGCCGCGCACCACCAGTTCGGGCTGGAACACGAACTCGGCGTGTGGCGCGGGGGTGCCCGCGATCTCTTCGAGCAGGGCGTGCACGGCGGCTTGGCCCATGGCTTCGACGGGCTGGCGGATCGTGGTCAGCGGCGGGTCGGCGAACACGATGAGCGGCGAGTCGTCGAAGCCGACCACCGACACGTCCCCGGGCACGTGCAGGTTCCGCCGGCGGGCCGCGCGGACCGCGCCGAACGCCATCAGGTCGCTGCCGCAGACGACGGCCGTGCAACCGCGGTCGAGCAGGGCGTCGGCCGCGGCGTGGCCGCCCTCGACGGTGAACAGCGAGTGCTCGACCAGGTCCGGGTCGCGGCCGGACCGGGTGAAGCCCTCGACCATGCGTTGCGCGGGCACGAACCTGGGCGGTCCGACGGCCAGGCCGATCCGGTCGTGGCCCAGTTCCACCAGGTGCGACACGGCCAGGCGGACGGCGGCGCGGTGGTCCACCGACACGAACGGCGCGGACACCCGGTCGGTGTGGCCGTTGATCATCACGAACGGCACGCCCCGGCCGGCCAGTTTGACGTACCGGTCCTTGTCGGCGGTGGTGTCGGCGTGCAGGCCGGACACGAAGACGATCCCGGTGACGCCCCGGTCGACCAGCATCTCGGTCAACTGGTCCTCGGTGGAGCCGCCGGGTGTCTGGGTGCACAGCACGGGCGTGAAGCCGTCACGGGTCAGCACCTGCTCGATGACCTGCGCGAACGCCGGGAAGATGGGGTTGTTCAGCTCGGGGGTGATCAGGCCGATCAGGCCGGCGCTGCGCGGTCGGAGCTTCGGTGGACGCTCGTAGCCGAGCACGTCCATCGCGGCCACCACCGCCTGGCGGGTCGCGGGCGAGACGCCCGGCTTGCCGTTGACCACCCGGCTGACCGTCGCCTCGCTCACGCCTGCCTGGTTCGCGATGTCACTGAGCCGCGCTGTCACACCGGGTGACTCTACGGCCGGTCCCGTTCCACTGTCGTCGGCATCGTGCGCCGACATTGCGACGGTTGGCCGAACCGCCGGAACAGACCGTGACCGCCGTTCGTTCGCGGACACAGGCCGGTCGTCGGGCGTGCCCGCGAACGGCGGGGTTCCAGCCGGTTACGATGGCGGTGGGGTCGCGCCGCACCGGTCGCGATAGTCGTGTGGCGCTCGGGTTGTGGGTGTGGCCGTCCTTACGCCCGGCTGCACCACACGGTGGTGTCCGGCGGGACGAGGAGGTCCGCGTCCTCTGTCGCGTGGCCGCCGGATGCGAGCAGGACCTTGCCGTCCAGCCGGATCCGGACGGTGGTCGGGCTCAGGTTGACCAGGCAGGTGAAGCCGTCGCGGCGGAAGTGGAGCACGTGTTCGGGTGCGTCCAGCCACTCGACGTCGGTGCCGGCGCCCAGGTCCGGGTGTTCGCGGCGGATGCGGAGGGCCGACCGGTACAGCTCCAGCACCGAGTTCGGGTCGTGCCGCTGGGCCTGCACGCTCAGTGCGCCCCAGTCGCCGGGTTGCGGCAGCCAGGAGTCGGCGGGGCCGAAGCCGAACGACCTGCCTTCCGTCGTCCACGGGATGGGGACGCGGCAGCCGTCGCGGCCCCGGTCGGTGTGGCCGGAGCGTTCCCAGACCGGGTCCTGGAGTGCCTCGTCCGGCAGGTCCAGGACCTCGGGCAGGCCCAGTTCCTCGCCCTGGTAGACGTAGGCCGAGCCGGGCAGCGCGAGCATCAGCAGGGCCGCCGCCCTGGCTCGGGTGACGCTGCCGTAGCGGGTGACGTGGCGTCGCACGTCGTGGTTCGACAGGACCCAGGTGGTGGGGGCATGCACCGGGGCCATCGCGGCCAGGGAGTCGTCGATGACGGTCCGGAGCGCGTCCGCGTCCCAGTCGGCGGTCAGGTAGTGGAAGTTGAACGCCTGGTGCAGTTCGTCGGCACGCAGGTAGCGGGCGGTGCGTTCGGGGCTGGGGGTCCACGCCTCGGCCACGCCGATCCGCGCGCCGGGGTAGGAGTCGAGCACCTTGCGCCAGTCGCGGTAGATCTCGTGCACGCCGTCCTGGTCGAAGAACGGCAGCGCCTCGGTGCCCAGCAGTTTGAGCTGTCCGGAACGGCCCACGTCGGGCAGGCCGTCGGCCTTGACCATGCCGTGTGCCACGTCGATCCGGAAGCCGTCCACGCCGAGGTCCAGCCAGAAGCGCAGGACGTCCAGGAACTCGTCGCGGACCTCGGGCCGGTCCCAGTTCAGGTCGGGCTGCTCGGGCGCGAACAGGTGCAGGTACCACTGGCCGTCCGGGACGCGGGTCCACGCCGGGCCGCCGAACACGGATTCCCAGTCGTTCGGCGGCTGGTCGCCGCGACCGTCGCGGAAGTGGTAGCGGGCACGTTGCGGGGAGCCCGGCGCGGCGGCCAACGCCTGGCGGAACCACTCGTGCGCGGACGACGTGTGGTTCGGCACGAGGTCCACGATCACCTTGAGCCCCAACGCATGTGCGTCCGCGACCAGGCCGCGTGCGTCATGCAGCGAGCCGAACAGCGGGTCCACGGCGCGGTAGTCGGCGACGTCGTAGCCGCCGTCGGCCATGGGGGACGCGTAGAACGGGGTGATCCAGACGGCGTCCACGCCGAGGTCCGCCAGGTGCGGCAGGCGGGCGCGGATGCCGGGCAGGTCGCCGACGCCGTCGCCGTCCGAGTCGGCGAAGCTGCGCACGTAGACCTGGTAGATCACGGCGTCGCGCCACCAGTCGTGGCTCATGTGGGGTCCGTCCTTCCTGCCGCGCGGGGGTGGCCGCCATGAAATACTTTGCAAGAGTTTTCAGCAAGTCGGCTGGGCGATCCGGCCCAGCGGATCGGTGAATGACAGGGGCTCCCGAGCCGATTCGCAGCGCGGCGTGGAGCGACGATCGAGAGCCCGCGGCACACGGTCTGCAAAGTTTTGCAGCATGGTGGTGAATACCTCTTTGTGCGCTGACGGCTGCTCACGGGTCGACGTTCGTGGACGAGTTGCCCGACCGGATGGTCGAACGGCTGCGCGAGCACAACCGGCGACACCCGGCCGAGGAGCGGTTTCGGCTGCGGCTCGCCCTGCACGCGGGCGAGATCAGCTACGACGACCACGGGGTCGCGGCGGCTGCGGTCACCTTGGCGTTCCGCCTGGTGGGCGCGAAACCGTTGCGGTCCCTGAACGTGCCGATCGAACAGATCCCGCCGGAACCGGACGCGCCGGCGACCACGTACCGGTCGCTGCTCGACGGGCGACGGATGCCGATCATCCTGGACAACGCCGCCGACGCGGCACAGGTGCGTCCGCTGCTGCCGGGTGCGCCGGGACCGCTGGTGATGATCACCAGCCGCAACAGCCTGGGCGGGCTGGTCGCCAGGGAGGCGCGCGCCGGATCACGCTCGACCGCCTGTCGGAGGCCGAGGCGATGCGTGCCGCTGTCGGCGACATCAGCGGCACGGAACGGGTCGCGGCGGAACCGGACGCGGTGCGGGAACCGGTGCGGCAACACCCCGCACGAAAGAGGCCGGGCTCCCGTGGGATCCCGGCCTCCTCGACGTCCGGCTCAGCGGATCATGCTGCGCACCTGGCGCGCGGCCACCGACAGGGTGGCCAGGTCCAGGCGGTTGACCCGGTTGATCTCGGCGAGCGCCGCGCGGGCCCGGCCCAGGCGGGACGCGTTGGCCTGCTCCCAGGCCGCGATCTTGTCCGCCGCCGGCTCACCCGGCTCGCTGGACCGCAGCACGTCGATCGTGATCGACCGCATCGACGAGTAGAAGTCGTCCCGCAGCGCCAGCCGCGCCAGCGCGTGCCAGCGGTTGCCGCGCTCCAGGCCGCTCACCGAGCTGAGCATCCGGTCCACGTCCAGGTGCTCGGACAGCGCGAAGTACAGCTCGGCGGTCTCCGGGTGCGACCGCTCGGGACCCGCTCCGAGGCCCTCCTCGCGTTCCGCCAGCTCGGCCACCTCGGTCACGTCCAGCAGGGCGTAGGTGAACAGCAGCACCGCGATCCGCCGCGCCAACTCCACCGGCACCCCCGCGCCGGCCAGCCGCTCGATGTGCGCGACCACCGACTCCTTCTCCCGGCCCTGCAACAGGTCCAGGGTCTGCGGAGCCAGCTCGCCGACCACGCCCGCGAACCGCGCGATGGTCGACCCGACCGCCAGTGGCTGCGGGCGGTTGGTGAGCAGCCACCGCGACGCGCGGTCCAGCAGCCGGCGGGTCTCCAGGAGCATGTCGTCCTGCACGGCGGTCGGGATGACGTTGTCCAGCGCCCGGATCTCCCGCCACAGCGACGGCAGGTCGTAGATCGCGGTCACGATCGTGTAGGCGCGGACGGCGTCGGTCGCGGACGCGCTGATCTCCTCGGCCAGCCGGAACGCGTACGACACGCCGCCGCCGTCCACGACCTCGTTGACCAGCACCGTCGTGATGATCTCGCGGGAAAGCGGGTGGCTGCCGATGGAGTCGGCGAACCGGTCCCGCAGCTCGCTGGGGAAGTAGTCCGGCAGCTTGCGGGCCATCACGTCGATGGTCGGCAGGTCGCTGGCCAGGATCTCCTCCTTCAGCGCCAGCTTCACGTGCGCCAGCACGGTCGCCAGCTCCGGCGAGGTCAGGCCCGAGCCCGCCTTCTCCAGCGCCTTGAACTCGGCGGCGGACGGCAGCG
>CBHFOL010000173.1:0-16407 GCA_965995405.1 uncultured Saccharothrix sp. | reverse complement strand
CGCCGCCGCGCGACCCGGTGACCGAGCAGCTGCCGCGCATCTCGGACAAGCTCGCGCCGGGCCTGCCGCTGGAGTCGCTGCCCACCGAGTCGGTGCTGATCGTGCCGCCCGCGCCGCCGCCGCTGCCCGAGCCGCTGCCGGACCAGACCGCCGAGGACTGGTTCGGCGACGACGACGAGGAACGGCCCGCCGAGCCGGAGTCCACCCAGTTCCACCCCTACGTGGACCTGGACGAGGAGGACGACGAGGACGCCGCCGACTACCGGCCGCGCGACCGTGACCGGGATCGCGACCGGGGCCGGGACTTCGAGGACGACGACGAGCCGGCCGGGCTGGCGGACGCGGACATCGAGTCGGACGAGCCGGCGGAGCGTTCGCCCGGCAAGGAGTGGCTGGTCATGATCGGCCAGCGGGCGGTCGGCGTGGTCGGCGGCGCGGCCCTGTGGCTGGGCTTCAGCTTCCTGTGGCGCACGCTCGCGCCCGCCGCGCTCGTGGTGGCGCTCGTGGTCACCGTGGGTCTGGTCATGCTGGTCCGCAAGATCCGCCGCGCGGACGACCTCCAGACCACCATCCTGGCCGTGCTGGTCGGCCTGATCGTGACGGTCTCACCAGCGGCCATGCTGCTGGTGAAATCTTGATCCCGGTAGGTCTGTCGACCGCTTCCGTCTGGCCGCAACCCGCCGGTGCGGCGTTCGAGGCCGCCGCCGAGCTGGGTTACGACGGTATCGAGCTGATGGTGTGGGCCGACCCGGTCAGCCAGGACGTGGCCGCGGTGCGCCGGTTGGCCAACCTGAGTCCGGTGCTGGCGGTGCACGCGCCGTGCCTGCTGATCAGCCAGCGGGTGTGGTCGCCGGACCCGGAGGAGCGGCTGCGGCGCAGCGTGCGGGCGGCGGTGGAGCTGGAGGCCCGGACGGTCGTGGTGCACCCGCCGTTCCTGTGGCAGCGCCGGTACGCCGAGGGGTTCGCGGACCTGGTGGCCGAGCTGGAGGACGCCAGCGGGGTCGCGATCGCCGTCGAGAACATGTTCCCGGTGCGGCGCGGGCTCGGGCGGGGGCGGTCGGTGCAGGTCACCGCGTTCCGGCCGTCGATAGACCCGACCGACGTGGGCCACCGGAACTACACGCTCGACCTGTCGCACGCGTCGGCCGCGAACATGGACGCGATGGAGTTGGCCAAGCGGATGGGCGACGGGCTCACGCACGTCCACCTGGCCGATGGGACGGGCCTGCCGAAGGACGAGCACCTGATCCCCGGACGGGGCAGCCAGCCGTGCGCCGAACTGTGCACTTCACTGGCCCGTTCGGGCTTCTCCGGGCAGGTTGTGCTGGAGGTCAACACCCGCAAAGCGCGGACAGCCGCCGAACGCCGCGACCTGCTCGCCGAGTCCCTGCTTTTCGCCCGGCTGCACCTCTGACCCGCTGCTTTCGCGTCAAGTAGCGACTAGGGTCTTGATCGTGAACCCGTTGCGCACGTTGATCCTCGCCGCCGCGGACAACGACGCCGTGCGGCGGGCCGTCGCGAGCGCGCCGGTCAGCCGGGACGTGGTGCGCCGGTTCGTGGCCGGTGAGACGGTCGCCTCGGCCGTCGACGTGGCGGGCGACCTGGTGGAGAACGGGCTCCGGGTCACCCTCGACTACCTGGGCGAGGACACCACCGACCGCAAGGCGGCCGAGCAGACCGTGCAGGCTTACCTGGCGGTGCTGGACCAGCTGCACGACACCGGTCTCGCGGTGGACGTCGAGGTGAGTGTGAAGCTGTCGGCGGTCGGGCAGGCGCTGGACGAGCGGTTGGCGTTGGACAACGCTTCGCGGATCTGCGCGGCGGCCGAGCAGTGCGGCACGACGGTGACGTTGGACATGGAGGACCACGCCACCACCGATTCGACGTTGCGCGTGCTGGCGGAACTGCACCGCGCGTGGCCGACGGTGGGTGCCGTGCTCCAGGCGTACCTGCGGCGGACCCTGGACGATTGCCGGGCTTTGGCCGGTTCGCGGGTGCGGCTGTGCAAGGGTGCTTACGCCGAGCCGGCGTCGGTCGCTTTTACCGATCCGCACCAGGTGGACTTGAATTACGTGCGGTGTGCGAATGTCCTGCTGGGTGGGGCGGGGTACCCGATGTTCGCCACGCACGATCCGAGGTTGGTCGAGATAGTCGCCGAACGCGCCCGGTGGCACGACAAGGCGTTGGAAGACTTCGAATTCCAGATGCTGTACGGCGTACGTACCGCCGAGCAGGCCCGGCTGGCGGCGGAAGGGCACGTGGTGCGCGTCTACGTGCCCTTCGGCGGGCAGTGGTACGGGTACCTGATGCGCAGGCTGGCCGAACGCCCGGCCAACGTGGCGTTCTTCCTGCGTTCGCTGGTCAGCCGTTCTTGAGGAGCCCCGTGTCATTCTCGGTAGCCAGTGCCGTTCGCCCGTTGGGTGACGGCACGTACACAGCAAGCCTGCCCGCCGAGTGGACCATCGGGCCCAAGCCCCACGGCGGTTTCCTGCTCGCTCAGGCGGCCCGCGCGGCCGTCCACGCGGCCGGTGAAGCCATGCCCGGGGTGGAGGATTTGGCCCCGTTGGCGGTCAGTGCGCAGTTCTTGCGGGCCCCGGAGGTCGGGCCCGTGTTGTTGCGGACGGAGGTGCGGAAGGCCGGTCGCACGGCGACGGTCGTCACCGCGACTTTGGAGCAGCGGGGGCGGAGTTGCGTCGAGTCGACGGTGACGGTGGGGCGGATTCCGGTGCAGGCGCCGGATTACGTGGATCTGCCCGACGTGTCGGCGGTTCCGCCGGCGGATGCGATCGACCTGGCCACGTTGGGGCCGGGTGGGGTTTACAAGCTCGGTGCGGTTTGTGATGTGCGGTTGGACAAGGAGGGCGCGGGCTTCCTGACCGGGCGATCCGGGGACCCGTTGGTGCTGCGGTTGTGGGTCCGTCCGCTGGGGGAGCGGCCGGATCCGTATTTCGCGTTGGTGGCGGGGGATATTTCGATGCCGGTGACGTTCAACCTGGGTCGGTTCGGGTGGTCGCCGACTGTGCAGTTGACGGCTTTGCTGCGGGCCGTGCCGGCGGCTGGGTGGCTGCGGGTGCAGGTGTCGTGCAGTGCGGTGCACGGGCAGTGGTTCGACGAGGACGCCGTGGTGATCGACTCCGCCGGTCGGCTCGTGTGCCAGGCCCGCCAGTTGGCGCTCACGCCGGCGGGGTGAGGGTGGGCCCTGCTTGGTGTGGACCGGGCAGCATGTCGGTACGAGAAGTTGCCCTCTTCGTCGGGCGTCGATACCATCGACGCAGGTGGAGGAGGGGCATCATGGTCACGGCGAAACGCGGCCGGTCGCAAGCGGCGTGTGCGCGTGAGTCGATTCTGGGCTCCTCCGGGCGGTTCTGGTCGACCGCGGACCTGTCGGGTGCCCCGTCGACCCGGCAGCATCTGCTGGCGGAGTTGACGGACCGCGGCGAGTTGCTGCGTGTTCGACGGGACCTGTACTGGCGCGGTCGGAGGACTCCGCTGGGGATGAGTCCACCGGCACCGGAGGCCCTGGTGGAGAGGCTCGTCGGCAAGGATGGCGTGGGGCCGGCGGGACTGTCCGCCGCTCACCGTCTGCGCCTGTCGACCCAAGTGCCGCGCAAGGCGCAGATCGCGGTTCCCGAACGTCCGCCGACGTCGTCCGGTCCGGTCACGTTCGTGTCCCGGGCGGCGCGGACGCTGCGCAAGTCGGCCGCGCTGACAGCGGTCGAGGTGGCGCTGCTCGAAGCGTTGGACGGCTGGAGCCGCGTCATCGAGGTGCCGCTGCCCGAAGCTTGGCGACGTCTGCGTGACGCGATCAAGGACGGCGAGGTGTCCGCGACCCGGCTCGCGGAGGCGTCCGGAACCGAGCCGGCCCCGGTGCGGGTGCGCCTGTCGGCGTTGCTGACCCAGGCCGGCTTCGCCGACTGCGCGGAGAAGGTGCCCGGTGCCGACCCCCGGACCGTGCGGCAGGCGCTGCCTCGTGAACTCGCTGCGGCGGGGGCGTGACCTCCGACGCGGCGGGCTCCGAGGAGCGGCTGTGGCGGCGTGAAGCCCCCGAGGTCTTCGATGCCACGGTTCTCGCCGCTGCCGAGCAGCTTGACGTGCAGCCGTTGGCCGTGAAAAAGGACTACTGGGTGTGCCAGGCATTGCGCGCCGTGGTCGTGGCATTTCCGGGACAGATCGTTTTCAAGGGCGGAACGAGCCTGGAGAAGCTACGGCTCATCCAACGGTTCTCCGAGGACCTGGACCTCCTTGTCGTCGCCGACTTCCCGAACAGAAGACAAGGCAAAAACACGCTGAAGGATGATGTGTCGGGTCGCCGCCGAGGCACTGGAGAGCGAACCGGCCGATGAGCAGGGCGGAGGGAACCCGGGCACCCTGCACCGCCAGGCGTATCTGACACCGCCTCTGGCCGGGACCGACCAGGTGGCCCCGGGCCTGGCCGAGCCGGATCGCGTGCTCATCGAGCTTGGCCAGTCCGGTGGGAGGCACCCGTCCGAGCCGGTGGTGGTGACCTCGTTGCTCTCCAGGCAGTTGCAGGCTGCGGGATTCGACGCCGACGCCTACGACGACCTGCGGCCGTTCCACGTGCCGGTCCTGCATCCCGGCCGGACGTTGTTGGAGAAGTTGCTGCGGGTCAACAACTTCAGCGTGGATGACACTGCCCGGGTGTCCGAACACGGGTGGTCGCGCATCGGCCGGCAGTTCTACGACATCTGGGCCTTGCTCGGCGATGGACGGACCCTGGCCTTCCTCACCGACCAGGAGACCACCGGCGAAGTCCTTGCCGACTGCTACGCGATCTCGGAGATGTTTCAGGGCGACCGGCCGCCGCCTGCCGGCGGGTTCGGCCGCTGCGTGGCCTTCGATCCGGCCGGACCGCTCGCTCCACGGCTGCGTGAGCACCACGACACCGCGATGCGGAGCCTCTACTACGGAAGTGGGCCTGGACCCACCTTCGACGATGTGCTTGAGCGTGTGCACGCCAATGCGCACCTGCTCGACGTGCCGCACGCTCCGGCTCCGGGCTGAGCACCTGGACCACGGCTCACGACCGGGAACCCGCCGGCAGCGTGTGTGGTGAGCGCCGTCCGGTCGGACAGGGACGGTCCGGATGGCCGGGGCCAGGCGGGGGTAGGCGGGGCGGCTGAACGGCGCAGGCGTGGGAGGCTTGGCGCATGACGACGATTGCGGTGCTGGGGGCGGGGAAGATCGGGGAGGCGTTGCTGTCCGGCCTGTTGCAGGGTGGTCGGCCGGCGGCGGAGTTGTTGTTCACCGAGAAGCATCCGGAGCGGGCTGCGGCGCTTACCGCTCAGTACGGCGTCTCCGGCACCGATATCGCCGGGGCGGCGGCGCAGGCCGATGTGCTGGTGGTCGCGGTCAAGCCGCAGGACATCGAGCCGTTGTTGGACGAGCTCGCCCCGGTCGTCAAAGCGGGGACGCTGATCGTGTCGTTGTGTGCCGGGCTGCCGACCAGCCTGTTCGAGCGCCGGCTGCCCGAAGGGACGCCGGTCGTCCGGGTCATGCCGAACACCCCGATGGTCGTCGGGGAGGCGATGAGTGCCATCTCCGCCGGTCGGTACGCCGGGGCCGAGCACCTGAACCTCGTGGACGACCTGTTGCAGACCGTCGGCAAGGTGCCCGGGTGCCCGAGAACCAGCAGGACGCGGTCACCGCGCTGTCCGGCTCCGGGCCCGCCTACTTCTTCTACCTGGTCGAGGCCATGATCGACGCGGGCATCCTGCTCGGCATCCCGCGTGACCTGGCCACCCGGCTGATCATCCAGTCCGCCGTCGGCGCGGCGCAGATGCTGAACCAGAACGACCAGCACCCCGTCATCCTCCGCGAGGCCGTCACGTCCCCCGCCGGCACGACCATCATGGCCATCCGCGAGCTGGAGCGGCACGGGGTGCGCGCCGCCCTGCTGGCCGCCATCGAGGCCGCCCGCGACCGTTCGGTCGAGCTGGGGCAGGCCCACGAGGCGGATTGATACCGCCATTGGCCGTCGCACCAGTCCCAGGTGTCCCGTTACCCTCAAGGGAGCACGTGCGTGTCGAACCGTCGGTGGGGAAGCCGACGGCACGACGCGTGTCGAAGGACGCGGTGATCCATGCAGGAGGAAAGCGATCGAGCACCCCTGGTCCAGGTCAAGTTCCTGACCGTCGCCGAGGTGGCGCTGGTGATGCGTGTGTCGAAGATGACGGTGTACCGGCTGGTGCACTCGGGCGAGCTCACCGCCGTGCGCGTGGGCAAGTCGTTCCGGGTGCCGGAGAAGGCGGTCCACGAGTACCTGCGGAACGCCTACTTCGACGCCGGGTGAGGGCACGCGCCGGCAGCCGGGTAAACTGACAGGCCGTTCGTGCCTGGTGTCGGCGCGCCCGACCTTACGGGTGTCTCCACCGGCGCGTGGAGACCAGCATCGTCTAGTGAGTGAGGGACCCGTATGGGCTCGGTCATCAAGAAGCGCCGCAAGCGCATGTCGAAGAAGAAGCACCGCAAGCTGCTGCGCAAGACCCGCGTCCAGCGTCGCAAGCGCGGCAAGTAGGCCTTCGGGTTTCCCGGTGCCGACCCCCTCACCGCAGGGGGTCGGCACCGCGCGTCTTTCCGGACTCTCCGCCCTTTTGCGGACGGCCATCCGGGTGAACGGCGCGGTCACCTGCGTCAAGACCTCGCACGCGGAACGATCCGGCCGCCGTTTTCGTGGGTAGCATCCACGTCGTCGCACCGCCACCCCACGGCACGGAGTCGTATGGCGCCCAAGGTCGTTCTCGTCACCGGTTGCAGCCGCTTCCTCGGCGGCCACCTCGCCGCGCGCTTCGCCGCCAACCCCGACATCGACCGGGTGCTGGGCGTGGACACCGAACCGCCCTCGCGCGACCTGCTGCGCCGGATGGGCCGCGCCGAGTTCGTCCGCGCGGACATCCGCAACCCGCTCATCGCCAAGGTCATCGCCGGCGCGCACGTCGACACCGTCGTGCACGCCTCGGTGACCGCCAACCCGGCCGGTCCGACCGGCCGCACGGCGATGAAGGAGATGAACGTCATCGGCACCATGCAGCTGCTCGCGGCGTGCCAGAAGTCCCGGCACGTCCGAAAGCTCGTGGTGAAGTCGACCAGCGCGGTCTACGGGTCGTCGTCCCGCGACCCGGCGGTGTTCACCGAGGGCATGGAGCCCCGGGACCTGCCGTCCAGCGGCTACGCCAAGGACGCCGTGGAGGTCGAGGGCTACGTGCGGGCCTTCGCGCGCCGCCGCCCGGACGTGGACGTGACGACGCTGCGGTTCACGAACTTCATCGGACCGCGCATCGACACCGTCCTGACCAGGTACTTCGCCCTGCCGGTGGTGCCGACGATCATGGGCTACGACGCGCGCGTGCAACTCCTGCACTCCGAGGACGCGCTGGCCGTGCTGGAACGCGCCGGCCTGCACGACCTGCCCGGCGTGTTCAACGTCGGCGGCGACGGGGTGCTCCTGCTCTCGCAGGCCATCCGCCGCGCGGGAAAGCTGCCGCTGCCGGTGCCGAGCACGGCGGTGCCGACCGTCGGCCGGCTGTTCCGCAGCGCGCGCCTGGTGGACTTCTCACCCGACCAGATGCGGTTCCTGAACTGGGGCCGCGTGGTCGACACCGGTCTGCTCAAGCGCGAGTTCGGGTTCACCCCGAGGTGGACGACGCAGCAGGCGTTCGACGACTACGTGAGCGGTCGCGGGATGCGTCCGCTGGTCGATCCGGACCTCCTGGAGTCGGTCGAGCGCGGTGTGCTCGACGCGGCGTCCAGACTCCGATGACCCAGGCCGAGGAGGTGGACGTGGCAGAGGCCAAGGTGATCCCGCTGCACGCGGCGGACCGGAAGACAGCCGGGGGCCGGGAGCCGGCTGCGGATCGGGAGTCGGCCGGGGAACCGGAGACGGCCCGCCCTCCGGAGGCCGTGGAGCCGCCTGTGCCGGCCGAGGCCCCGGACTGGGAGCGTCGCCTGGGTGACCTGCTGGCGTTCGCCCGTCGTCGACTCCAGGGCGACTACGAGGTGGACGAGTTCGGCTTCGACCCGGACCTGACCGACCACGTCCTGATGCCCCCGTTGAAGCCGCTGTACGAGAAGTGGTTCCGGGTGGAGACCATCGGTATGCACAACGTGCCCGCCGAGGGCGGTGCCCTGATCGTCGCGAACCACTCGGGCACCCTGCCGCTGGACGCCACCATGACCGCCTACGCCGTCCGGGCCGACCACCCGTCGCACCGGCACCTGCGGATGCTGGGCGCGGACCTGGTGTTCAAGACGCCCGTGCTGGGCGCTCTGGCCCGCAAGTCCGGCCAGACGCTGGCCTGCAACCCCGACGCCGAACGCCTGCTGCGTTCGGGGGAGCTGGTGGGTGTGTGGCCGGAGGGGTTCAAGGGCATCGGCAAGCCGTTCAAGGACCGGTACAAGCTCCAGCGCTTCGGGCGGGGCGGGTTCGTGTCGGCGGCGCTGAACACCGGGATGCCGATCATCCCGTGCTCGATCGTGGGCGCGGAGGAGATCTACCCGATGATCGGCGATGTGAAGGCGTTGGCGCGGCTGTTCGGATTCCCCTATTTCCCGGTGACCCCGTTCTTCCCGTTCCTGGGGCCGTTGGGCGCGATTCCGTTGCCGTCGAAGTGGTACATCGAATTCGGCGAGCCCATTCGGACGGACGTGTACGGCGACCACGCGGCGGACGACCCGATGCTCGTGTTCAACCTGACCGACCAGGTCCGGGAGACCATCCAGCAGACCCTGTACCGACTGCTCACCCAGCGGCGGAACGTATTCCTGGGGTAGGGAGCACGACGACCTGTTCGACGTCTTCGTAGACGATCACACCGGGCACGTCGTCGGACGTGACGCGTTCGCAGCCCACTTCGTGAGCGGCAAGGATCTCCAGGTACCCGTCCGCCCGCGCGATCAGGTGCCCGGCCGTCGAGGACTTGAACCACGCCACCGCGCCGGGATGGACGTCGTAAAAGCCGGGGACGGCCTTGCCCGGATCGGTGTACGCCCCGTCGTACCAGGCGTTGTTGACGCGGCGGAACTCCTCCTGCTCCGGAGTCAGCCGCCCTTCCCGAGCCAACCTGTTGATCAGCCCGAAAATGCCCATGTGAAACCCGCGGGAGTTACGGACATCCGCCTGGAATCGGACGTATCGCTCACCCACGTCGGCGATACGCCAATCCCGCCGCGATGGCCCCGGCCAACGCACCCGCCCCGAGCACCGAAGGCACGCCGATCTTCGCCGCCTTCCGCCCGGTCCGGAAATCCCGGATCTCCCAGCCGCGCTGCCGAGCCGTGTCCCGCAACCCGGAATCGGGATTCACCGCGACCGCCGTGCCGACCGCCGACAACATCGGCACGTCGTTCACCGAATCCGAGTACGCCGTGCACCGCCGCAGGTTCAGGCCCTCCTTGGCGGCCAGCGCCCGGACCGCGTGCGCCTTCGCCTTGCCGTGCAGCAGGTCCCCGACGAGCTTCCCGGTGTAGATCCCGTCCTCGCTCTCGGACACCGTCCCCAGCGCACCGGTCAGCCCGAGCCGCCGGGCGATGATGCGGGCCAGTTCCACCGGGGTCGCGGTGACCAGCCACACCCGCTGCCCCGCGTCCAGGTGCATCTGGGCCAGCGCCTGCGTGCCGGTCCAGATCAGGTCCGCCATCAGCTCGTCGTAGATCTCCTCGCCGAGGCTGACCAGCTCCGCCACCGACCGCCCCGCCACGAACGACAGCGCCTGCTCCCGGGACGCCTTCACGCTCTGCGGGTCCTCGCGCCCGCCGACCCGGAACTTGAGCTGCTGCCAGGCGAACCCGAGCAGGTCGGAGTTCCGGAAGTACTTGCGCGCCGCCAGTCCGCGCGCGAAGTGGAAGATCGACGCGCCCATCATCATCGTGTTGTCCACGTCGAAGAACGCGGCGGCGGTCAGGTCGGTGGGCGCCTCGCCGGACGGTTCGCGCGCGGCGGTGACCGCGGCCTCGGCCACGGCGGCCTCGGCCGAGGCTTCACCGGCCAGTGCGGCGAGCCGCTCCCGTTCCGCCGAGCCCTCCACCACACGCCTTTTCACCACGTCAGCGCCTCCCGGGGTCCGATGGGGACAGGGTAGCGATCAGCCGCTGAGACCGGGCAGCGGCAGCGGAGGCAGCAGGCTCGGCAGC
Organism: uncultured Saccharothrix sp.; assembly: GCA_965995405.1. Lineage (GTDB taxonomy): Bacteria > Actinomycetota > Actinomycetes > Mycobacteriales > Pseudonocardiaceae > Actinosynnema. Next base: position 6,261 of record CBHFOL010000173.1, on the reverse strand, counting down.
TGGATCGGCGGCGTGACGGTCACCGTGACGGACGGCAGCGGCAGCGTCGGGTTCGACGTCCCGGGCGCGGTGCCGGTCTGCGTGGGCACGGGCGTGGGTACGTGCGCGGTCGTGGTCTGGCCGCCGGGCACCGCCGCGCCGGTGGTCGGCGCGGGCGGCAGTTCGGTCGCGGACGTGGGCGGGCGGCTCGGCGGCGGGGCGCACTCGTCGGTCGCGGGCACCGGGCCGACCTCGTCGAACTGGCCGGTCGTGACCGTCGCGCAGCCGGTGCGGGCGGCCAGGTCGGCGGCGCGCTGCCCGATGCGGTCCAGCAGCGCCAGCGACGTGGTTGCCCGCGTCGCGGCCTCCTGTGGCAGCCGGCCGCGCAGGTCGGTGAGCCGCGTCGCCTGGGACGTCGCCCACTCGCCCAGCCCGTCGAGCGTGACCCGGTCCGAGTTCGACCCGTGCGCGGCCAGCACGCGGGAACCGGCCCCGGCGTCGGCGTCGAAGTCGGTCAGCGCGGTGAGGTAGCCGCCCAGCGGGCCGCCGGCGGAGTCGCGGTACCGGTCGACCATCGTCTCCATCTCCGAGACGCGGGCGGCGGCGAACTCCAGGCGCTTGTACCCCTTGGACTCCTCGCCGAAGGTCAGGCCCAGCGAGGCCGACTCGGCGGTGCGTTTGACGCCGTACAGCGCGTCACCGGGCAGCGCGTCGCGGGACAGCAGGAGGCTCATCCCGGCGAGCGAGAACACCAGGCACAACGCGGCGGCCAGGGCGACGGCTAAGCGACCGCGCGCGCCACCGCGGGGGCGTCGCCGGTCGACCTTGGTGGGTGGGGACGGGCTCGCGCCGAGCACCCGTTCCCGCATCCGCGCCCTGGTCGCCTCGTCCGGGCCGCTCGTCACTGCGGCTTTCCGCAGCAGCGCGACGACGGCCAGCTCGTCGGCGAAGGCCGGGTCGGCGTGTTCGGGCTGCGCGTCGACGGCGCGGGCGAACTGCTCGCGCTGCCTGTGACGCCCTAGCGGCGTGATACCTCTGCCCACCATCCCGCACCGACTCGTCAGGAGTACCTGCCCCGAGTAACGAACCCGGGCGTTCCGGGGTTACGCGGGCACTTCCGGCGCGCCGGCGGTCACCGCAGCCAGTTCGGCAGCAGTTGGGCCAGCCTACGCACCGCCCGGTGCTGTAGGGCCTTGATGGCGCCTTCGTTGCGACCCATCTTCGCCGCCGTCTCCGCCACGGACAAGCCCTGAATGAAACGGAGAGTGATGCATTCTCGCTGGTCGTCACCCAGTTGGGCTACGCAGCGGAGGAGTTCGGTGTTGGCCGCGACGGTCAGCACCTCCTGCTCCGGACCGCTCGTGACCTCGCGGTTGTCGGCCGGTTCGGCGGTGGTGATCTCCAGCCGGTAGCGGCTGGACTTCACGTGGTCGAAGACGATGTTGCGCGCGATCGTGACGAACCACGCACCGACGTCGCGGCCCTGGTAGCTGATCGAGCCGATGCTGCGCAGCGCGCGGAGGAACGTCTCGCTGGTGACGTCCTCGGCCAGGGTCCGGTCGCCGACCCGGAACAGCACGTACCGGAAGACCACGTCCACGTACCGGTCGTAGAGCGCGCCGAAGGCGTCCGTGTCGCCGGACTGGGCGGCACGCACGAGGTTCCACGGCTCTCCGGCCGCGTCGGTCTCCACGCCCTCGATCGTGCTGGACCGGGCTTCCGCGCTCCACATCGGGCGGAGTGTCCGGTCCGTCTTGTCGCGCGCCCTAGCGGTCATCGGCTCGCGGCACCTCCACAGAGTCGCCGTCGGGGCAGCATACGTGTTGTTACTCCGTAGTAGGTAGCGGCAACCGGTCTCGAATCTGCGACGCGTTCGGCGGCACTGCTTGACTCCCCCCGCGCGTGAAAGAATGCGCAGAGGACCGCCCCGGTAAACCTGGAGTTCGACTTTAACGGTTCCGCTCGCAACGTCGCCGATCTGGTTCGCGTCTCCGCGCACCGAGGACCCAAGCACGTGGCACTGGTCGATGTCACGACTGCGAACAGTTACACCTGGGCCGAATTCGACTCCTTCGTCGACCGCGAAGCGCACCGCCTGGTGGACGCGGGCGTCGAACCGGGTGACCGGGTGGTCGTGCGGCTGCCCACGGGCCCCGCGTTCTGCGTCGCCGTGTTCGGCGTGCTGCGGGCGGGAGGCGTGCTGGTACCCGCGGGTCCGGGCCGCCCGACCCGCGAGCTACAGCGCCTGGTCGCGGACAGCGGCGCACGGCTGCTCATCGGCGACGGCGGCGGCTCGGACGCCACGGTGCTGCCGGAGCCGGAGCTGGTGCCCGGCGACGAGTTCACGGCGATCGGGTCGGGCGAGGACCTGGCCGTGCTCGGCTACACGTCCGGGACGTCCGGCGTGCCGCGCGGCGCGATGCTGTCGCACCGGGCGCTGCTGGCCAACGTCGACCAGTGCGCGTCCCTGCGCCCCGCCCCGGTCACGGCCGGTGACCGGGTGCTGCTGGCGCTGCCGCTGTTCCACGTCTACGGCCTGGGTCCGGGCCTGCTCCAGGTGGCGGGCGCGGGTGCGACGGCGGTGTTGTTGGAGCGGTTCGACCCGGACGGCGCGCTCACCGCGATCCGTGAGCACCGGGTGACCACGCTGGTCGGCGTGCCGCCGATGTACCAGGCGATCCTGGGCCGGCCGGTGGAGCGGCTGCGGGCGGACTTGACCACCGTGCGCCTGTTCACGTCCGGCGCTGCCCCGCTGGCGGCGGGCCTGCTGGACGCGCTGCGCCAGGCCGTCGGGCTGCCGGTGTACGAGGGGTACGGCCTGACCGAGACCGGACCGGTGCTGACGTCCACGCTGGTCGGCGGGGTGCCGAAGCCCGGTTCGGTGGGTCAGCCGCTGCCCGGCGTCGAGGTGCGGTTGGTCGATACCGATGGCCGCCCGTTGGACCTGGACGAGGACGAGCCGGGCACGGGCCTGGTGGCGGCGCGGGGGGCCAACCTGTTCAGCGGCTACTGGCCGGACGGGGCGCACGGCCCGGACGCGGAGGGCTGGTTCCGGACCGGTGATGTCGGGTACCTGGACGAGGACGGTGACCTGCACCTGGTGGACCGGGCGGGCGACCTGATCATCGTGAACGGCTTCAACGTGTACCCGCACGAGGTGGAGCAGGTGGTGGCCGAGCTGGCGGCGGTGGCCGAGGCGGCGGCGGTGGGCGTGCCGGACGAGCGGACCGGGGAGACGGTGAAGGTGGTCGTCGTGGCGGTCGACGGCGCGGACCTGACGGAGGACGCGGTGAAGGACCACTGCGCGGCCCACCTGGCGAAGTTCAAGGTCCCCACGGTCGTGGAATTCGCCCGGACCCTGCCCCACTCGCCGACCGGCAAACTCGCCCGTGCCAGCCTCCGCCGGCCGTTGACCTGAGCCGGCTCTCAGCTCTGCCGCGCGGTTTTGTCGGTGCTCTCTGGGAGAATGGAACCGGGGCCGGAGGCCACCGCCGGCCACACCGAGCCACCCCCGAAAGCACGGTCGGCGTGGTGGATGATGGGGCGGTGAGCCACCACGTGACGCTGCTGAGCCGGGTCGACTGCCACGCCTGTGAGCAGGCGAAAGCCGAGCTGGAGCGGATCTGCGGTGAGCTCGGCGTGCCGTGGGACGTGCGGGACGTCGACAGCGACCGCGAACTCCGCGCCGAGTACGGCGACCGCGTCCCGGTGATCCTGGTCGACGGCGCGGAGCACGGGTACTGGTCGGTCGAGGAAGACCGGCTGCGCGCCGCCCTCGCCTGAACCATCCACCTGAGCCACCCGCCGGAACCGGCCCGCCCGAAGTCGAACCACCCGCCCGAACGGATTACCGCTCCCTTACGGAATCCCCGAACCGGACCGTCGCGGGTGTCGAATCATGGGTATGACTCGATGGACGGCCGCTCTGGTCGGGCTCCTCGGCGTGGCCGCCGCCCTCGCCGCCGGGCACCTCGTCGCGGGCCTGGTCGGTCCCTCCGCGTCACCGTTCCTCGCGGTCGGCAACACGGCGATCGACTTCACCCCGTCACCGCTCAAGGACTTCGCGGTACGCACCTTCGGCACCTACGACAAGCTCGTCCTCCTGCTCGGCATGGCCGCCGTCCTGGCCGCCGTCGCGGTCGCCGCCGGCCTGCTGTCCCGCAGCACCCCGCTCCCCGGCACGATCCTCGCCGCGGTGCTCGGCGTGCTCGGCCTCGTCGCCGTCCTCTACCGCCCCGACCTGGGCCAACTCGCCATCCTCGCCCCGCTTTCCGCAGCCGTGACCGGCATCCTCGTGTTCCGGTGGCTCCACGGCCTCGCCACCACCCGGGAACCCGGCAACGACAGCGAAGCCGGCAACAGCAGGCGGGGCTTCCTGATCGCGGCCGGCGCAACCGCCGTCGCCGGGCTGGGTGGCCAGTTCATCGGCACCAGGACCGACGTCGAAGGCTCCCGCCAGGCCGTCGGCGACCTCAAGCCCGCCACCCCGGCCCGCCCGATCCCGCCGAACGCGGACTTCGCCTCCGACGGAACACCGACCTTCATCACCCCGAACAAGGACTTCTACCGCGTCGACACCGCCCTCAGCATCCCCCGCATCACCGCCGACGACTGGACGCTCCGCGTGCACGGCCAAGTCGACCGCGAGCTCAACCTCACCTACGCCGACCTCAAGAACCGCGCCCTGGTCGAACGAACCGTCACCCTCACCTGCGTCTCCAACGAGGTGGGCGGCCCCTACATCTCCACCGCGAGCTTCGTCGGCGTGCCCCTCCGCGACGTCCTGCGCGAAGCGGGCGTCCGCCCCGGCGCGGACCAGCTGTTCTCCACCAGCGCCGACGGCTGGACGGCCGGCACCCCGGTCGACGTCGTCCTGGAAGATGACCGGGGCGCGCTGATCGCGCTCGGCATGAACGGCGAGCCGCTGCCGGTGGAGCACGGGTTCCCGGCCCGTCTGGTGGTGCCCGGCCTGTACGGGTTCGTGTCGGCCACCAAGTGGGTGGTCGACCTGGAGCTCACGACGTTCGCCGCCAAACGCGCCTACTGGCTGGACCGGGGCTGGTCGGAGCGGGCCCCGATCAAGGTCATGTCCCGCATCGACACCCCCAAGGGCCTGGCCACCACCCGGGGCCCGGTCACCGTGGCGGGCACGGCGTGGGCGCAGCCGACCGGCGTCGCGAAGGTCGAGGTGCGGGTGGACGGCGGACCGTGGCAGGTCGCCGACCTGTCCGCCGACACCGGCGGCGACACCTGGCGGATGTGGCGGATCAAGCTCGACCTCAAGCCCGGCGGTCACACCGTCGAGTGCCGGGCCACCGACCTGGGTGGCGCGACCCAGCCGCAGGCCAGGCAGGACCCGATCCCGGACGGCGCGACCGGCTGGCACTCGATTTTCTTCACGATCGAGTGATTCGCCCGAACCCGCCCGCCCCGCCCCGCCCGACCTGCCCACACCCGAACCCCGCCCGAGCCGAGCCGAGCGCACCCGAACCCGCCTCGAACCCGTCCAAATTCGCCCGAACCGACCTAGGGGTGTCGTCCGAACACCTCGGTGAGTACCGAAGCCGGTCAAACCGAGGAGTGATCCGCCGTGCGGACCAGCAAGCCCGCAATCGTCGCAGCCATCATGGCCGCAACCCTGTCGATCGCCGCTTGCGGCAACAGCAACAACGCGGCCGGCAACAGCGCCACCACCACGACCGCCGCCGCCACGACCACCACCCAGGCCGCTTCCAACGGTGTCACCAAGACCACCGACGTGTTCGGCCCGGGCTGTTCGAGCGTCCCGCAGGACCCGTCCAACCCGGGCTCGCTCCAGGGCATGGTCAGCGCCCCGGTGGCCACCGCCGCGAGCAGCAACCCGCTGCTCACCAAGTTGGTCGCGGCGGTCAAGGCGGCGGGTCTGGTGGACACCCTGAACTCGCAGGAGGCCATCACCGTGTTCGCGCCCGCCGACCCGGCGTTCGCCGAGCTGGGCGACGAGAAGTTCACCGCGCTGGCGCACGACCCGGCGACGCTGGGCAAGATCCTCCAGTTCCACGTCGTCGGCAAGCGCTACGACGCGAAGGGCCTCCAGGCCGCGGGCACGGTCGAGACGCTGACCGGCCAGAGCGTCTCGATCGCCGGCTCCGGCGACAGCCTGAGCATCAACGGCGCGCCGGTCCTGTGCGGCAACATCCCGACCAAGAACGCCACCGTCTTCGTGATCGGCAAGGTCCTCTCGCCTCCCGCAGCGTGAGGCGGGAACTCCGGGTCCCCCACCCGGCGTTCCCCTGATGGTGG
>CBHFOL010000172.1:0-16562 GCA_965995405.1 uncultured Saccharothrix sp. | reverse complement strand
TTTCGTCGGGGGGTTTTGGTGGGGGGCCCCGCCCGCGCCGCCCCCCCCCCCACAACTCATCCAGCCGGAACGGTCAGGCCCGATCCTCCAGCGCGGCCCGGGCTTCGGCCGACGTGGGGGCGTCGCGGCGGACCAGTTCGGACAGGGCCGCGCGGCGGGCGTACGACAGGGCGTCGGCCGCCGGCACCGGGTGGTCCGGAGTCACGCCCACCAGCTCCCAGTTCGTGCCGGTGACCGGGTTCACCGCCCGGGCCGTCGGGACGGCGAACTCCAGGTGCGGGTGGACGGTGAAGCCCCGGCGCGGGTGGGCCCCGCCGCCGGTCTGCTCGCCGATCACGGTCGCCCGGCCCAACTGCTGGAGGTCGTAGGCGAGCTCCTCCGCCCCGGAGAACGTCGTGCCGCTGGTCAGCACGTAGACGGGCTTCGTCGCGCCGAAACGGGTTCCGGGCACGTGCGGCAGGCTCCAGAACTGGTGTCGGCTGTTGTTCTCCCGACTGTGCATCGTGTTGAGGTGCGTAGGCTCGTCCAGCAGATAACTGCACACCAGCGCCACCGTGTGCGGGTCGCCACCCCGGTTCTCGCGCAGGTCCAGGATCAGCGCCTCCGCCCGCGACACCAGCGTGAACGCCGCCGCCACGACCTCACCCGCCCACTCCGCCGGGAACATCTGCGGGGCGAGTTCCACGTGCGCCACCCCGCCGGGAAGCAGTTCCACCCGTGGCACGCCACCCAGGGAACGGGCGAACCGGCGGGCGCTCTCGTGCATCACCGCCGCGTCGTCGCCGTCCGGGACCTCGTCCTCGTGGTACTTGAGCCGCAGGTGGCGGTCTCCGTTGACCGATTGCAGGTCCTCGGTCACGGCCTCCGCCAACGCCGGGGGCGTCGTCAGCTCCGCGTACGCGGCCGAACGGCTCGTCAGCAACGACTCCAGCCCGGCGGCGACGTCGGGGAACACGTAGTAGTCGACGAGCAGGGTCCGGACCTCGGCGATGATCTTGGGAACGTCCACCCCGGTAGTAGAACAAGCCGGTCGGGGCGTTGTCGCGCCGGTATCCGCCACGCTCCTCCGTACGCACCTGTACCGCGTTCCGCCGATGTCGCACACTGGTACCAGGCGCGCTTCCCCCGACGCCGAGCGGCGAAGGGGGCTGACCATGGGTGTGTTGCAGGCGCGACTCGCGGCGGCGGTGGCGGCGGTCGAGCGGGGCTGGCCGGTGATCCCGTTGCGGCCGTTCGGGAAAGTGCCCGCGTTGAAGGACTGGGATCGGCGGGCGACGCTCGACCTCGACCAGGTGCGCGCCTGGTGGGAGCACCGGCCCTACAACATCGGGATCTCGTGCCGCGCCGCCGGACTGCTGGTGGTGGACCTCGACCAGGGGGTGCCGCACGGCCGGGACGTGTTGGCCGACCTCGCCCGCGAGTACGGTGCCGAAGACCCCCGGGACACCTACACCGTCGCCACGCCCAGCGGGGGAGAGCACCGCTACTTCCACGCCCCGGACGCCCCGTTGCGGAACACGGTGGGCAAGCTCGGGCGGCACGTCGACACCCGCTCGGCCGGCGGCTACATCGCGGCACCGGGCTCGATCCGCCGCACGACCAGCGGCTTACGCCTGTACAAGGTCGCCCGGGACCTGCCGGTGGCACCGGCACCGGCCTGGCTGGTGGCGATCCTCTGCCCGCCGGAGCCCGAGCCGCCCGCCGAACCCGCCGGACCGGTCGACCCGCCCGCACCCCGCCGGGTCCGGGCCTACCGCGCGGCCGTGGTGGACGGCGAGACGCAGCGAGTCCGCGAGGCCCGCCCCGGAACCCGCGCGCACGTCCTGTTCACGGCCGCCTGCCGGCTCGGCGAGCTGGTCGGCGCGGGCTGGCTGGACGACCACGCGGCGACGGCCGTGCTGCTCGACGCCGCCGCCCACCACAACGGCGTCGAAGGCTGGACGGACCGGGAAGCCCTGCGCCACATCACGAACGGCATCGCGACCGGCCGCCGCCGGCCCCGGGTCATCCCGGAACGGCGCTCGCCCACCGACGTCCCGGCGTTGCGGACCACCGGTCGGTGACGGTCAGTTGTGGCTGTACAGCTGGGCCTCCACCCGGTTGGCGTCGTCGGTCCGCTGGTGCCTCCGGTACAGCGCCAGCGCCTGTTCCCACAGGTGCCGGGCTTCGAGCCGGTCGCCCAGGGCATCGTGGGCGTGGCCCGTCCGGTCCAGGATCTCGGCTTCGGCGAGGGTCCGGCCCAGCCGCCGGCACAGCGCCAGGGCGTCCTGGTAGTAGCGCAACGACTCCTCGTGCCAGCCCGCCTGGTGCGCGGTGTGGCCCAGGCTGTCCAGGGCGGCCGACTCGCCCTCCTCGTCCTGGTGTTTCCGGTACAGCGCCAGGGCGTCCTCGCAGTGCGTGCGGGCCTGCTCGTAGTAGCCCAGGCGGGCTTCCAGCCAGCCCACGATGTTCAGGCCCTCGGCGATGTCCAGCGGTTCGCCGTAGTCGCGGTACAGGTCCAGCGCCTTGGTGGCGTGCCGCAGGGCACGGGCGTGGTCGTCCTGGCGCGTCCACGCCTGCGCCAGCGAGTAGTGCGTGTGGGCGCGGGGGATCTCGGCCCCGGGCAGGCGGGCCAGGGCCAGCGCCCGGTCCATGTGGCCGACGGCGTCGCCGTGCTGCTCCAGCCAGAAGTGCGCGTAGCCCAGGCGTCGGTGGGCCAGTACCTGGATGTCGTTGTCCGCCAACAGCTGTGCCGCCGTCAACGCGTGCGACCAGGTGGTCAGCATGTCGTGGTGCAGGCCCTGCCGCTGGTGGAACGTCTCCAGCGTCCACGCCACCTGCCACGCCTGCGCGTGCAGACCGGCCTCCAGCGCGATCTCCTGCACGGCCAGCAGACACGGGTACTCGGTCTGGAACCACGCCCACGCCTGGTATTCGTCGGCGAGCGGGGTGAGCACGCAGCCGGCGGCCGGCGGGTCCAGTTCGATCACGAACCTCGCGGGGTAGAGGAAACGCTCGGCGGTGAAGGCGGTGTGCACGTAGTGGTCCACCAGCCGTCGCACGGCCTCCGGGTCCGGACCCGCCCGGTCCGCCGCGTACAGCCGCACCAGGTCGTGCATCCGGTACCGCCCGCCGCGCTGCCGGATCACGAGGTTCGCCGACTCCAACGCGCCCAGCAGCGCACGCGTCCGGGCCAGTGGCAGCCCGGCCAGGGACGCGGCGGCGGCGAGGCCGACGTCGGGGCAGGGTGCCCGCCCGAGCAGCCGGAACACCCGCGCCGTGTCCGGCTCCAACGCCTGGTAGGACGCGCCGAACAGGGCACGCAGGCTCAGCGCCGGGTCCCCGGTGTCGAACGCGTCGAGCAGGCCCACGCAGTCGTGCAGCTCGTCGGCGAGCGCCTGCAACGGCAGTTCCGGGCTGGTCGCGGCACGTGCCGCCACGATCCCCAGCGCCAACGGCAGCCCGGCGCACGGCCGCAGCAGGCCGTCGACCGCCGCCGGCTCCGCGCCGACCCGGTCCGCGCCCAGCTGCCGCTCCAGGAGTTCGCGTGCCTCGTCCGCGCCCAGCAGGTCCAGCGGCACGGGCAGCGCGCCGTTGGCCGCGACCAGACCGGTGAGGGCGTTGCGGCTGGTGATCAGCACCGTGCAGCGCGAACCGCCCGGGATCAGCGGTGTCACCTGGTTGAGGTCGCGGGCGTTGTCCAGCACGATCAGCATCCGCCGGTCCGCCACCAGGCTCCGGTACAGGCCCGCCGCGGCGTCCGGGTCGGTCGGGATCGCCTCCGTCTCGACGCCCAGGGCGTCCAGGAACCCGCGCAGCGCCGCCGCGGACGCCAGCGGCGTGCGGTCGGCGCTGAACCCGCGCAGGTCCACGAACAGCTGGCCGTCCGGGAACCGGTCCAGGTTGCGGTGCGCCCAGTGCAGCGCGAGCCACGTCTTGCCGATGCCACCCGGTCCGGCGATCGCGGAGAGCACCACGGACGACCCGTCCGCCGGCACGTCGTCGAGCCGGGCGAGTTCCTCCTGGCGGCCGACGAACGGGCCGGGCGCGGCGGGCAGCTGGCGCGGCACCACCACGTGCTGCGTCCGCGCCGGCCCGTCGAGCACCGGATCGGCGTTGAGGATCTGGTGGTGCAGCTGCTGCAACGCCGGACCGGGATCGGTGCCCAGCCGGTCAACCAGCAGCGTGCGCAGCTTCCGGTAGTGCTCCAGCGCGTCGGAGGCCCGGCCCGCGCGGTAGAGCGCCAGCAGGTACTGGCCGGCGACCCGCTCGTCCCGGGGGTGCTCCGCCGTCCGCACGGCCAGTCGGGACACCAGCTGCTCGCCCTGCCCCAGCCGCAGCCGCACGTCGGTGTGGTCGCACTCGGCGTCGAGCCGTTCCAACTCCAGCCGGTCGCGTTCGCCGGCCGCCCAGTCGCTGTCCGGACCGGTGAGCGCCGTGCCCCGCCACAGGCCGAGCGCCTCGGCCAGCAGCCGCTCGGCGGCCGGGTCGCCGGCGGTCCGGGCCCGGCCGCGCAGGTCCCGGAACCGGTGCAGGTCCACCGAGTCCGGCGGCACCAGCAGCACGTAGCCGCCCGATCTGCGGACGATCGGCGCGTGGTCGCCCAGCGCCTGCCGTAGCCGCGAAATGTAGCTGGACAGCGTGCCCCGCCAGCGCGGCGGCGGGTCCGCGCCCCACACCCGCGCGGTCAGCTCGCCCATCGACAGCACCCGGTTGACGTCCACCGCGAGTGCCGCGAGCACGCACTTCTGCCGAGCCGCCCCCAGCTCGACGGGTTTCCCCAGCACCCGCACGGAGACTTCTCCGAGCAGGCGGACCTCCATGGACATGACTCTCCCCGTTCCCCCCGGAGCACAGGGATATCGATGACAGCCGGCCGCGGACAGGCCCTTGCGCCGAGTTCACACGAACGGCGGTAGGACCAGGCCCCCGGATTGTTCTACGACCAGGCCCGGTCCCGCCGGGTGTGGTGGACTTCACGGGTGTCGCCGGGCCGGTCGCCCGGGTCGGAACGGGCGGCGGAACAACCCGCCGGCGGCGTAGGTTGATCCCGGTCACAGATCGACATTTTGGGGGTCAATCGGGATGAGGAAACTGGCGGCACTACTGCTCGCCGTCGTGCTCGGGGCCACGCTGACGCCGACTGCGTCCGCGCACCCCGGCTGGGCGGCGACCTGGGCGGCGTCCCCGCACGCGCCGACCGACGTGTTCGGCCCGAACTGGGGCACCGACGGGTTCGACAACCACACGGTGCGACAGGTGGTGCGGATCAGCACGGGCGGCCCGACCGTGCGGGTGCGGCTGTCCAACGCGTACAGCCCCGCGGCGCTGGAGCTGACCGGCGCGACCATCGCGCGGGCCGGTGCCGGCGCGGCGGTGGAGCCGCGTTCGGTGCGGCACCTGACGTTCGGCGGCAGGCGTTCGGCGACCGCGAAGGCGGGCGGCGAGCTGGTCAGCGACCCGGCGTTCCTGCCGGTCGCGCCGCTGGAGCGGCTGAGCGTCACGCTGTACTTCGCCGGGAAGACCGGTCGGACGACCGGGCACCTGTTCGCCAACGCGACCAGCTACCGGGCGTCCGGTGACCACCGGGCGGACGCGGCGGCCGACGCGTTCGGCGAGACGTCGCCGTCGTGGTTCTACATCAGCGGCGTGGAGACCGTCGACCGGACGCCGCGCCGGGACGTCGTGGTGGCGTTCGGCGACTCGATCACCGACGGCGCGGGGTCCACTGTGGACGGAAACAACCGGTACCCGGACGAGTTGGCGGAACGGCTCAAGGGCCGCAAGGCCGTGGTGAACGCCGGTATCGGCGGCAACCGGGTGCTCAACGACTCGCCGTGCCTGGGGGAGAAGGCCACCACCAGGTTCGCGCGGGACGTGCTGGCGCAGCCCGACGTGCGCACGGTGATCCTGTTGGAGGGCATCAACGACATCGGCTTCAGCGAGATCGATTTCGGGGTGTGCTCCGAGCCGAACCCGAGGGTGACGGCGGCCGAGCTGATCGCGGGCTACCGGGACCTGATCGGGCAGGCGCACGCGAAGGGCGTCCGGATCGTCGGCGCGACGCTGCTGCCGTACAAGGGCGCGATGTACTTCACCGAGGGCGGCGAGGCGGTGCGGGACGAGGTGAACCGGTGGATCCGCACGTCCGGCGAGTTCGACGCGGTGGCGGACTTCGACCGGGCCACCGCGGACCCGGCCGACCCGGACGCGCTGCTGCCCGCGTACGACAGCGGTGACAAGCTGCACCCGAGCGACGCGGGCTACCGCGCGATGGCGGACGCGGTCGACCTCGCGCAACTGTAGGTAACGGCGGGGCGGGCCGCCCGGCCCGGAACGGCCCACCCCGGCTGGAAGGAACGGACCGCCCTGCCCAGGGCGGCCCGTTCCGGTCTCAGGACTCCGCGGCCACGATCAGCGCGGTGTCGGCTACCTGCTCGAAACTGGTGACCTGGCCGTCCGCGACCCGCCAGATGTGCGTGAAGCGGGCGGTCATGCCCTTGCCGGTGGCGCGGTGCACGCCGGTGTAGTTGCCCAGCGCCACCACGGTGTCGCCCGCGTCGAGCAGTTCGGCGACGGACACCGAGAACGACGCCCACTCCGCGCCGATCCGCTGGAACACGTTGGCGACGATGGCATCGCGGCCGAGGTAGGTGCCGCCGTAGGTGGAGCCGGCGGCCTCCGTCCAGGACGCGTCGGGGGCGAGCGGGGCCAGCATCCCGTCCAGGTCGCCCCGGTCGGAGGCGGCGTAGTGGGCGCGGACGACTTCCAGTGCGGTCATTGGTTTCCTTAGACGGGCTGGTCTTCGCCCGGGTAGTAGACCCGGCCGAGCGGGATGATGTGCGCGCCGCCGGGCGCGTTGCGGATCTGCCCCTCGCCGTTGAGGCCGAAGAACGTGCCCGTGGTGCGCAGGGCGTCCATGTCGTACAGCCACGTGGTGGCGACCGGGATCCGGAACTCGCGGAACGTGAACACGTAGCGGTTCTCGCCGATCTTGTACGCGGTGGCGAGGTCCACGTCGCCGTGGCCGAACTGCTCGCCGACCAGGCACTGCCAGGCGTACCGCTCCGAGCTCAGGTACACGTGCTCGTAGAGGTGGTTGGGGCTGTACCGGTAGAGCGCGCGGAACCCGATCAGGTCACGGCTCGGCGCGGGCGCGGAACCCGTCGGGGCCACCCCGTCCCCGGTGTCCAGCACGCCCGGCCGGAACACCTGCGACACCTGAGGGACGCCGTCGACCTTCTCCTCGGCGATGGTGGACTCGACGCTCAGCGCCCGGTGGTTCTCGACGTCGGCGATCAGCACCACCGTCTCGCGCGGGTTGCCGGCGAACACCATGCTCACGAAGAAGACACCAGGCGCACCCTCCACCGCCTGGTACCAGTCTCCGGTCGCCTGCTCGCCGTTGTTCTTCGAGAAGTCCACAGTGGACTCGTCGGTGAACGTGAGCACGACCTCCAGGCCGTCCTCGTGCCGCACCGTCCAGGTGCGACCGGCCAGCGCGGAACTGGCGGGCAGCCGGTTGCCGTCGATGCCCTTGGCGAAATCGTCGACGGTCTTCCACTCCGACATCGGGTGTCCTCTCAGGCCAGTTCGATGGTGGGCAGGTCGACGGCGCTCGCGCCCGCGTCGGCGGTGACGATCGCGCCGCTGACGATCGAGGCGTCGGACGAGGCGAGGAACGCGATCACGTTCGCCACCTCGTCCGCGTCGGCGGGCCGGCCCAGCGGGGTGTTCTCGGTGAGCAGGGCGTACGCCTCGTCCCGGCTCAGGCCGCGCGAGCCGCCGAACCGGTCCATCTGCTCGTCGGCCATCGCGGTGCGGACCCAGCCGGGGCACACCACGTTCGACCGCACGCCGTGCTTGCCGTAGTCGCGGGCGATCGACTTGCTCAACCCGATCAGGGCGTGCTTGGTGGCCGTGTAGCCCGCCACGGCCGGCCCGGCGAACAGGCCCGCCAGCGACGACACCAGCACCACCGAGCCGCCGCCGTCGACCAGACCGGGCAGCGTCTCCCGGATGGTGACGAACGCGCTGGTCAGGTTGGCGTCCAGGGCCAGCTTCCAGTCCTCGTCGGTGGTGTCGGCAGCCGCGCCGAGGCCGTGGCCGCCCGCGTTGGGGACCACCACGTCGATCCGGCCGAAGTGCGCGGTGGCGCGGGCCACCACGTCGGCCATGGCCGGGCCGTTCGCGGCGTCGGCGGGCAGCGCGAGGGCGGCGTCGCCGAGCGGACCGGCGACCTCCTCCAGCGGCGCGGGACGGCGGCCGGTCAGCACGACCCTGCCGCCCTCGGCCACGATCAGCCGGGCGGTGGCCGCACCGATGCCGGTGCCCGCGCCGGTGATCAGGGCGACCCGGCCGGTGAATCGAGAGCCCATGTCGGTCCTCCAGTGGTGACGGCGAGGCCGGCGACGGTGTCGGCGACCTCGACGGGATCGGGGGTGCAGCGTGCGGTTACCGAGCGGACGAGGACTCCGGCCGGCTCGGCGTCGGCGGCGACCGAGCGGACCAGGCCGCGGATACCGGCTGCCGCCGCCGACTGGTGGGGCAGGTGCGGGCAGGAGACCGCGACGGCGACGATCACACCGTTCCGCATGGCGCGCAAGGCCGCGCGGGTGGTGTAGAACGCGGCGTCGAGCTGGGAGCCCAACACCACGTGCCACGCCTCGTCGTCGAGCTCCAGGGTGGTGAGGCCGGCGCGGTCACGCGGTCCGGGGCACGGCAGCGGCGGTGTGGTGACGACCAGCAGGTCCAGCCGGCCGTAGTGCTCGACCACCGCCGCCACCGCCGACTCCGCCTGGGCGGGGTCGCCGGTCTCGGCCCGTACCGCCATCCCGCACCACAGCGCGCCGCCCACGATCTCCACCGCCGTGGAGTCCGCGTCCAGCGCCGCCACCCGTGCCCCGGCGGCGTCGAGTCTCCGCGCCACCGCCGCGCCGATGCCGGAGCCTGCCCCGGTGACCAGCGCGACCTTCCCCTCCATGCCCATGATCGGACGTTAACCGCGAGGCACCCGCCGCCCCCATAGCCGGCGGGAGGCGGGTGCACCGGCGGTCAACGGGTGTTCACGGTCGGGCAACTCCGAAGCGCGGCGGGGTCAGATCGCCCACCGCCACGTGCACGGCGCGCAGGTCGCTGTAGAAGTCGATGCTGTGCGCACCGCCCTCCCGGCCGACGCCGCTGGCCTTGATGCCGCCGAACGGGGTGCGCAGGTCGCGGACGTTGTGCGAGTTGATCCACACCATCCCGGACTGCACCGCCCGCGCGACCCGGTGGCCCCGCTTGAGGTCCGACGTCCACACGTAGCCCGCCAGCCCGTACTTGGTGGCGTTGGCCAGCGCGATGCCCTCTTCCTCGGTCTCGAACGGCGTCACGCACACCACCGGCCCGAAGATCTCCTCCTGGAACACCCGGGCGTCCGCCGGCACGTCCGCGAACACCGTGGGGGACAGGAAGTTCCCGGTCGGCAGGTGCTCCGGACGGCCGCCGCCCGCGACGAGCCGGCCCTCGGACTTGCCGATCTCCACGTACTCCAGCACCCGCGCGTAGTGCTCGGGGTGGATCAGCGCGCCCACCTCGGTCGTCGGGTCGGACGGCAGGCCCACCCGGACGGACTTCGCGCGCTCGGCCAGCGCCGCCACGAAGTCGTCGTAGATGCCCCGCTGCACCAGCACCCGCGAGGACGCCGTGCACCGCTCGCCGTTCAGCGAGAACACGCCGAACACGGCGGCGTCGACGGCCTTGTCGAAGTCGGCGTCGTCGAACACCACGCACGGCGACTTGCCGCCCAGCTCCATCGACACCTCCTTGAGGTGCGTGGCGGCCGTGCGCATGATGATCTGGCCGGTGCCGCTCTCACCGGTGAACGACAGCCGCGGCACGTCCGGGTGCTCCACCAGCGCCGCACCGGCCGACTCGCCGATGCCGTGCACCAGGTTGAACACGCCGTCCGGCACGCCGGCCTCGGCCATGATCCCGGGCAGCAGGCTCGCAGACAGCGGCGACCACTCGGCGGGCTTGAGCACCACCGTGCAGCCGGCGGCCAGCGACGGCGCGAGCTTCCACGTCTCCAGCATGAACGGCGTGTTCCACGGCGTGATCAGGCCCGCGACCCCGGCCGGCTGCCGGATCGCGTAGTTGACCTGCTTGTCGCCGACCAGGTAGGCGTCCTCGTGCTGCGCCACGATCACGTCGGCGAAGTACCGGAAGTTCTCCGCCGCCCGGTGCGCCTGGCCCTTGGCCTGGGTCACCGGCAGGCCGGTGTCGAACGTCTCCAGCTCGGCCAGCCGGTCGGCGCGGGACTCGATGGCGTCCGCGATCCGGTTGAGCACCTTGGCGCGCTCCCGGTCGGACAGCTTCGGCCACGGGCCGTCGTTGAACGCCCGGCGCGCGGCGGCGACGGCGGCGTCGATGTCGGCCGGACCACCGGCCGCGACCCGGCCGTACTCGGTGTCGGTCACCGGGTCGGCCACGGGGAAGGTCGCGCCGTCCACCGACGGCACGTCCTTGCCGTCGATGTGGTGCAGCAGTTCGGTCGGCAGGTCGGCGGGCTGGTTCACGGTGCTCATGCGTTCACTCCAGAGGGGACGAGCAGGTCGGCTGCTTCGGCGCGCAGCTTGTCGATGCGCTCCAGACCGGCCGGGGTGGGCTCGATCAGGGGCGGGCGGACGTAGCCGCTGGAGATGCGGCCGAGGTCGGCGAGGACGTGCTTCGCGGGAGCCGGGTTGGTCTCCACGAACAGCAGCTCCACCAACGGGGACAGGCGGTAGTGCAGGTCGATCGCGCCCTCGTGGTCACCGGAGACGTACAGCTCGTACATCTTGGCCACGGCGGCGGGCGCGATGTTGGCCAGCGCGCTGACGAAGCCGACGCCGCCGATCGCCAGCAGCGGCAGGCACAGCAGCTCGATGCCCGACCACATCAGGAAGTCACGGCCGCACTTGTGCAGCACGTGCGAGAAGTGCTCGAAGTCCTTGGTGGTCTCCTTGATGCCCACGATGTTGCTGTGCGCCCGGCGGAGCTTCGCCACGGTGTCCGGCGCGATGTCGACGGCCGTGCGGGACGGCACGTTGTAGATCACGATCGGCATGTCCGGGAACTCCCGCGCCACCGCGCCGTACCACGCGATCAGACCCTCCTGGGTCGGCCGGCTGTAGTACGGGGTGATGACCAGCGCGAGGTCCGCGCCCAGCTTCTGTGCCTCGTCGGTGAGCTCCAGCGTGTGCTTGAGCGTGACCGCGCCCGTGCCGGGCAGGAACGGGACCCGGTCGCCCACCTCCTCGGCCACCACGCGCATCGCGGTGATGCGCTCCTCGATGGTCTGCGCGCTGGGCTCGCCGGTCGACCCGCCGATGGACACGCCGTGCGAGCCGGACTCCAGCTGCCAGCGGACCAGCGCGCGCAGGCTGTCCGTGTCCAGCTCGCCGTCGGCGGTGAACGGAGTGACGACGGGGGCGATGGAACCCCGGATCGACGCCGGGTCGGAACGGAACCTCATGTCGGGAACTCCCCTGGAAGCGGGGCCGGGGACCTCTCGTCCACGGCCCGGAGGGTGTTGAGCTTGTGCTCGCGGGCGAAGCGCTCCACGTCCGCGGCGGGTGCCTCGGCGCGCAGGAGGCGCAGCAGTTCGGCGTGTTCGGCGACCGACTCCCGGGCCCGGCCGGGCACCAGGCTGAACGTGGTGCGCCGGGACATGTCCAGCCGCGCCCACTCGCGGTCGATCAGCTCGCGCAGCCGGGGGTTCGGCGACGCGCCGCACAGCAGCAGGTGGAACTCGCGGTTGAGCCGGGTGAAGCCGAGCGGGTCGAACTCCACCAGGGACGCGGCCATCAGGTCGTTCAGGTGCGCGGCCCGGTCCAGCAGCTTCCGGGTGACCTTCGCGGTGGCGACCGCGTGGCCCTCCAGCAGCGCGAGCGCCTCCATGGTGTGCCGGTAGCCGTCCGGGTCGAACTCGGCGACCTGCGCGCCGACGTTCGGCTCGAACACCACCCACCCTTCGGCCTGGAGCCGGCGCACGGCCTCCCGCACCGGGACGGGGCTGACGCCCAGTTCCCGGGCGATCCGGTCGAACACCAGCCGCGCGCCGGGCCCGTACCGGCCCTGCGCGATCCGGTCGCGCAGCGTCTCGTACGCGTACTGCGTCTTCGACCGCGTCGGTGTGGTGGGAGCGGCAGTCATTCCGACCACTCTTCGTACTCGGCGCGCTTCGCCGGTCCGAGCGGGTACAGGCCGTCGATGTGCTCGCCGGCGGCGACGCGTTCCAGGATGAACCGCTCCTCGCGCTCCATCTTGACGGCGTCCGCCGCGACCTCGTCGACCAGCGACGGCGGGATCAGGATGACGCCCTCGGCGTCGCCCACCAGCACGTCGCCGGGCCGCACCAGGACGCCCGCGCACGCCACGTCCACGCCGACCTCCCACGGCACGTGCCGGCGGCCCAGGACGGCTGCGTGGGCGCCCGCGCTGTAGGCCGGCAGCTCGATGCCGGTGAACGCCGGGCTGTCCCGCAGGCAGCCGTCCGTGACGACGCCCGCCGCGCCCCGCTTGAGGGCGCGTGCCGCCAGGATGTCGCCGAGTGTGCCCGCGCCGTGGTCCTCGCGGGCGTCGATGACCAGGATCTGGCCCGGTCCGATCGACTCCACGGCCCGCTTCTGCGCGTTCATGCCGTTGCCGCGCTCGGCGAACTGGTCCTCGCGCAGCGGCAGGAACCGCAGCGTGTGGGCCACGCCGACCATCCGCAGGTCCGGGCGGGCCGGCTTGAGGCCGGTGAGGAACGTGTGGTGCAGGCCGCGCTTGCGGAGCTGGCTGGACAGCGTCGCCGTGGACACCGACCGCAGCGCGGTCTCGGTCTCCGGCTTGATCGACGGGACACTGCCGCCGACCGCCGCCGCCTTGTCCTCCCTGGTCACCTTGGGGCGTGCGCCCGGCTTGGCCAGCGGTGCGGACTCGCGGACCGTGTTGCGCAGCCGTCCGGTGTCGTTGATCGCGACTTCGACGGTGTCGCCGGGGGAGACGACGGTCGCGCCCGTGGGCGTGCCGGTGAGGATGATGTCGCCCGGCTCCAGCGTCACGTTCCGGCTCAGGTCCGCGATCAGGTAGGCGAAGTCGAACAGCAGGTCGCCGGTGTTGTCGTCCTGCACCAGTTCGCCGTTGACCCACGTGCGCAGCCGCAGGTCCTTCAGGTCGACCTCGCTGGGGTCCAGCAGCACCGGACCGACCGGGGTGTAGCCGTCCGCGCCCTTGGACCGCAGGTTGGAGCCCCGGTCCGCGTAACGCAGGTCGTGCACGCCGAAGTCGTTGGCCGCCGCGACACCCGCGATGTAGCCCGCGGCGTCCTCACGGGACACCTGGGAGGCGCGCTTGCCGATCACCACGGCGATCTCGCCCTCGAACGCGGACAGCTCCGTGCCCTCCGGCCGCACCAGGTCGCGGCCCGACCAGGACAGCGACGACGGCGGCTTGAGGAAGTACGACGGCTCCTCCGGGAACCGGCCCCGCTCGGCGGCCCGGCTGCGGAAGTTCAGGTGCACCGCGATGATCTTGGACGGCGCGAGGCCGAGCGGGTGCGTCATGACTTCAGTCCGTCCGGGATCGGGAAGTCCACGATCACCTGGCCCGTGCCGCTGCTCGGGAAGTAGTCGCACAGCTGCTCGCCGTGACCGGTGTAGTTCTCCCAGCCCAGGATGCCGAACATCATCGCGGTGTCCGCCATCGCCGCCTCGCCGGTGAACCGCTCGTTGTAGGCGGGCAGCGCCTGGAGGAACTCCGGGATCCGGCCGCTGGTCCACTGGTCCAGCACGAGCTTGTCGGCCTGCTCGTTGATCGGGTTGCTGATCTTGTCCAGGTACTGCGACGAGATCTCGTTCGGCGGGAACTGGTGCGACAGCGAACCGCTGGCCAGGAACGCCACCTTGCGGTCACTGCGCAGCACGGCCCGCGCGATCGCCTCGCCGACCCGGCGGTTCTCGTCGATCGAGGAGTAGATGTTGCAGCCCACCGGGACCACGGCCAGCGGGTCGCCGTCCCGGTTCATGAAGTGCATCGGCACCAGCGTCGCGTACTCCAGGCCGAGGTCCTTCACGTCGTGGACCAGCGACTTCTGGCCTCCGGCGTTGATCTCCTCGCCGATCAGCTGCGCCAGCTCCGGGCAGCCGGGGTAGTCGTACTCCAGGTCCTGGATGAAGTGCGGCAGCTCGTGCGAGGCGTAGCTGCCCTGGTGCCGAGCCTTCCCGTTGATGTGGAAGCTCATGCTGTTCATCCAGTGCGAGTCGGCCACCACGAAGGTGTCCGCGCCCCGCTCCCGCGCCCGGCGGCCGACCTCGGCCAGACCGACCTCTGCGGGCCTGCGGATGCCGTGGTGCTTGCCGGGGTGGATGGACAGCCAGATCGACGGCACATGCGTGATCTTCGCGGCCAGCACGACCTCACCCATGGTCACCTCCGCATCGGAAATCGTGTAGCGGATCGAATACGATCCGTGCGCGGCACGTGCTGTCGTGCCGGCTATCCAGGTTTAACAGGCCCAGGTGGGAGGGCTGTTGACCGGCAACGCACGCCCTTTGACTCCGCGCGCACCGGGTGGTCGGCCCATTTACGACTCGGCAACGAACCCTTGACGAATGGACGAATGCGGACGACTGTCCCTGTCACGCAGTGTTACCCACACCACTTGACCGCAGTCCGGGAGGGCAACGATGTCCTACGTGCTGACCACCGCAGGCGTGCCGGCAACTCAGCAGTTCGAGCTCTGGCAGTCCGCGGTGTCGCAGACGTTCGTGCCCTTGGAGGCCACCACCGGGGAGCAGTCGGCGTTCCGCGGCCGGCTGCGCGGCCAGAACCTCGGCAGCGTCGCCGTGTACGAAGCGTCGGCGGACGCGCACACCGTGCGACGAACGGCCCGCACGATCTCCCGTGCCGCGCCGGAGTACTACAAGCTGTCGCTGCAACTGCACGGCACCGCGAAGCTCACCCAGGACGGGCGGCAGGCCGCACTGAGGCCCGGCGACTTCGCCATCTACGACACGACCCGGCCGTATGCACTGGCGTTCGACGACGTGTCGTCCACATTGGTCCTGATGTTCCCCAGATCCATGCTGTGCCTGCCGTCCGGTCAGGTGGAGCAGCTGACCGCGATCCGGTTCGCGGGCGGGCAGGGCGTCAGCGGGATCGTCAGCACGACCCTGGTCCAGTTGGCGCGCAACATCGATGATCCACAGGTGCACGGCAGCGTCCGGTTGGCGCGCAACGTGGTCGACCTCCTCGGCACCGCGTTGGCCGACCAGGTGGACTACGCCGACGTGCCCGCCGAGACCACCCGCGCGGCGATGCTGGTCAAGATCAAGTCCTATGTGGAGGCCCACCTGGAGGACCCGGAGCTGTCGCCCGGCGACATCGCGGCGGCGCACCACATCTCCACCCGGTACCTGCACAAGCTGTTCAGCGAGGCGGGAACCACGGTGTCCGGCTGGATCCGGCACCGCCGGCTGGAGCGCTGCGGGCAGGACCTCGCCGACCCGGGCAAGCACCAGCTGGCGATCGGCGTCATCGGCGCGCGCTGGGGCCTCGTGGACGCCTCCTACCTGAGCCGCGCGTTCAAGACCGAATACGGGCTCTCGCCCTCGGAGTACCGCCGGCGCAGCGTCGAGCACCGGGCGCGCTGACGGCCCGCGGTCGCATCGGGCGCACTGACAATCAAGCGCCGTGCACCCGCGAGCAAGCGTCGCGGGCACGAGGCGGCCCACACTGGCCCGCGTTGAGCCAGTGGAGGGGAGTCGACATGCGCGCGACAGGTCTTTACATCGGCGGGCAGTGGACCGCCGGAGCGGGTGAGTTCACCACCACCGACCCCGCGACCGGTGAGGCGTTGGCGATCTGCGCCGACGCGGGCGCGTCGGACGTCGATGACGCGGTCGCCGCCGCCCGGGAAGCGCTGCCCGGTTGGATCGCCACCCCGGCGACGGAGCGCGCGGCACTGCTGTGGCGGCTCGCGGAGCTGATCGAGGCGGACTCGGAGAAGCTCGCCGAGCTGGAGACCCGGGACCAGGGTCAGCCGCTGGGCGTGTCCCGGGCGGTCAGCGTGACCGGTGCCGCCGAGCACTTCCGGTACTACGCGGGATGGGCCACCAAGATCGACGGCGCGGTGCGCCAGGTGTCGTTCCCGGACACCCTCCAGTACGACCGCCGCGTGCCGGTCGGCGTGTGCGCCCTGATCGCGCCGTGGAACTTCCCGCTGATGATCATGGCGTGGAAGCTGGCGCCCGCGCTGGCCTGCGGCAACACCACAGTCATCAAGCCCGCCGAGCAGACGCCGCTGACCACTGTGCGGCTGGTCGAGCTGTGCGCCGAGGCGGGTTTCCCGGCCGGGGTGGTGAACCTGGTGACCGGTGGTCCCGACACCGGTAAGGCCCTGGTTCGCCACCCCGGCGTGGACAAGGTGTCGTTCACCGGCTCCACGTCCGTCGGCCGCGAGATCGTGGCCGCGTCGGCGACCGACCTCAAGCGCGTCACGCTGGAGCTGGGCGGCAAGACCCCGACCGTCATCGCCCGCGACGCCGACATCGACGCCGCCGTGGCCGGGACCATCG
>CBHFOL010000171.1:0-16570 GCA_965995405.1 uncultured Saccharothrix sp. | reverse complement strand
GCGCCTTCGACGTCACCGTCGTGCTCATGTTCCCCGACGAGGTCCGTGTCGTGGCGACCGGCGGGGACGCCCGTCTCGGCGGCGCCGACTGGGACCGGGTGCTCGTCGACCTCGTCCTCGACCAGATGGGCGACTTTCCCGACGAGGAGGATCCTCGGACGTCTCCGCGCCTGATGGCGGGTCTGCTCGGGCAGGCCCAGGCGGTGAAGGTCGCGCTGTCGACCTCCACCGAGCAGGTGCTGACCATGCGGACCGCGCAAGGCCATGTGCACCGCATGGTCATCTCCCGCAACGACTACGAAAAGGCCACGTCCGACCTGCTCGACCGCACCCTCGACTTCACCGGCGACCTCATCGAGCAGGCCCGCGCCGCCGGGGTGTCGACGATCGACGACGTCCTCCTGGTCGGCGGGATGTCACGGACGCCCGCCGTGGCGAGGAGGCTCGACGAGACGTTCCCGCACCTGCCCGCGCCGCGACTCGCGGTCGACGCGGAACTGGTGGTGGCCAAGGGTGCCGCCCAGGTCGCCGCGGGCGAGTCCCGGAAGGTGGTGGACGTGACGTCCAAGGGCTACGGGGTGCTGATCATGCGCGACGCCGGTCGCCCCTCCCTCGGCAGCGCGGTGCACTGGATCATCACCCCGAACACCCCGCTGCCCACCAGCGGACAGCACACCTTGTGCACCGTGCGCGACGGACAGACCGCGATGCGGGTCGCCGTGTACGAGTCCATGACGGATGTCCTGTCCGACGACGAGGCCGACCACGTCCGGCTCGACGAGCGCACCATGGAAGGACTTCCGCGGGACAGCAGACGCGGCGACCCGGTCGAGCTCGACTTCTCTCTCGGCGCCGACGGGGTGCTGCGGATCGACGCCCACGCGGCCAACGGCGCGCGGTTGCGGATCGAGACCCAGGTCCGTGGCCGCGACACCGACGCCGTCGCACCGCTACCCGGCTTGCGGCGGTGACATGGTCGAGACGGACCTTCCCGGACTCCGTGACACCGGCGTCCGCGCCTACCTCGACGACGTCATCACGCCGGTCGCGACGGGGTGGTCGCCCCACCGGAACCTGTTCCGGGTGTACCGCCTGCCCGCCGACTGCACCGCCGACGAAATCGACTCGGCGCTGACCTCCGTTCCGGCGCTGTGGGGCATTCCCGAACTGCGCGAGCACACCCAGGCCGTGGACCGGTTGCGGCGCGGGCACCCGACCGCCGTGCGGGTGCTGGGCGATCCCGGCGAGCGTTCGGCGCACTGGACCGCCGTAGCGGCGGAACGCACCGCCCTCGCCAAGGTGGTCGACCAGTTCCTGCGGTCTGCGCCGGGTATGCCCGCCGCTGCCGTCGCAGCCCTCGTCCGGCAGTCCGCGGGCCGCTGGAGCCGCCCGGACGTCTTGGCCGCGCTCGAACAGCACCGGGCGGTCGTGCGCGAGCCCGCGAGCCTCGGCATCACGCCGGACACGCCCCGGTCGCGCCGGATCACCACCGCGCTGGCCGACCTCGGGATCCCCAGCCTCTGGGAATACCTGACCGGAAAACTGTCCTCCGGCGGCTTGGACGTCCACGCGGACGCGCTTGGGCACAGGCGCGCGCATCTGCGGACCAGACGAGGAGCCGGTGTCGAGGCCGAGCTGACGGTGCTCAAGATCGTCGAACAAGCGCTGGACGAGCCCGACGGACTGAGTTCGCTGCTGCGCCACGAGTTCCTCACCGAGCTTTCGGTGGCCGTGCTGCTGGGCTATCAGGAGGTCAGTTTCCTCGCGGCGGCCGACCCGCAGCGGTGCGTCGCGAGCGGCCTCCCGCGCGACCCGGACACGCTCGCCTACGCCCTCTGGTGCCGACGCGTCCACCGATCCGATTGGGAGTCCGACTACAGGCAGGCCGTCGCCGACGGCAGGCTGCGGGACGCGCTCGCGATGCTGTCAAACAGGCGGCTGACCGGGGACTGGGAGCGCGTCCGAGACGCGCTGGCCGCGACCGTGGACCGGGTGGCCGCCGATCTCACGGCCGCCCGCGAATTGGAGGACACCGCGCCGGAGGACGCGGCTGCCCGCTACCTGGCGGCGGATCGGGAGCTGACGGATCCCGAGATCACGTCGGGTCTGCGCCGCTGTCCGGCCATGGCACCCGCCGAGGTGTCCGCGCGGGCGCACCACGACGCCGTCGTCATCACGTGGCAGGAGTCGACATCGACCGCGGGCCGCCTGACCTACCGGGTGAGCCGGGGCGGGACGGTGATCGCCCACGACACCGACGCCCTGACGCTGTCGGACGTGCCGCCGTCCGGTGTGCCGATGTCGTACGCGGTGCAGACCCTGCGGAACGGCGTCCCCGGCGGGATGGCGCACAGCGGGGAGGTCATGCTGGCGCCCGAGGTGCTGGAGCTGGCGGTCGAGTCGACGATGCGGTCGGTGCACGGCCGCTGGAGGTTGCCTCCCGGAGCTGTCGGGGCATCGGTGACCAGGATCGCGCCGTCGGGCGACAGTGCGGAGGTTGCCACGCCCGACGGGACCGGATTCGACGACACCGCTGTGGTGCCCGGTGTGCAGTACCGCTACCTCGTGCGCGCCCGCTATCCCGGCCGGGCCGGGAAGCCCGAGGACAGCGCGGGCTTGGTGGTCTGCGGCGAGTGTCCGGGAAACCCGCGCCAGGTCGACGACCTGCGGGCCCGCCTTTCGGGTGACACCGTGGAGTTGACCTGGAGCAGGCAGAGCGGCACTCCGCTGGTGATCCGCGTCCCGCACGACGGGGTCGCGCCCGCGCCGCAGGTTCTCCGTGCCGCCGACGCGGCGGTCGCGGGCCGGGTGGTCGCGGTCAGCGACACGGGCCGGGCATCGGTCCCGCTGGCGGACCTGGCGGGGCAGCGGGTGCTCGTGCCGGTCGCGGTGTCCGGCCCGCTCGCCGCCATCGGCCCGGCGACGCGGGTGGCGCCGCCGCTGGAACCGGTCGTCGGCCTGCACGCCAGGCGATTCGGCCCGCAGGTGGTGCTGTCGTGGCAGTGGCCGATGTGGGCCACCGACGTGCGGGTGGTCTGGCGGGTGGACGGGCCGCCCACCGGGCCGCTGGACCCGCAGGCCACCGCGGTCGAGATCAGCAGGTCCGCGTACGCGGGCCGCGGCGCGCGGATCAACGCGACCCTGCCCGGCGAGCACTGGTTCGGGGTGTCAGTCGTGGACTCCGGCCGGTTCGGGCCGATGGTCACGGTGTGCTCGATCCGGCTGCGCGAGGTGCGCTACAGCGTTCGGCGCGCGGCCTGGTGGCGGCGGGGCGAACTACTGGTGGCCGTGCACGGCCCGGAGCCCTCCCCCGACATCGCGGTGGTCGCCAAGTCCGGGTCGCGTCCGCTGGCGCCCGAGGACGGCGTCGAGATCCTGCGGCTGCCTGCCCCCGGCCCGCCCGAGCCCGTCCGGCTCCCAGTGCCGCGCCAACTACGGCGGCCGGTGTTCCTTCGCGCGTTTTCCCTGGACGAGACTGTCGCGCTCGCCCACCCCGCTCCCCACCTCCTGGTCGTGCCCTGACCCGAGAGGAGGCCGCTGTGCCGGTACCGACCTGGAGCGTCCCGACCCGGCGTGCCCCGGCCTGCCCCTACTGCCACACCAGGACGCCGGGGAAGGCGTATCTGAGGCAGTGCGCTTCACGTTGCGGCGAGACCGCGACCCACTTTCCGGTCTCCGCCGCGCGCAGGGGCGAGTGCCCGCACGGGCGTGTTCCGAAGGCCCGCCGGGTCTGCCCGGCGTGTGGGCAGGCCGTGCCGCGCGAGTACATCGAGGGCCGCCCCAGGGTGGTCGCCGTGGTCGGGACGGCGGGGTCCGGTAAGAGCACCTGGGTGGCGTCGGTCATCCGGCGGGTCGCGAAAGGGCACCTGGACGACCGCTTCCCCGGCATGTCCCTCGACGTGCTCGGCGAGAGGAGCAGGCTCCGGCACGAACGAGACCGTGTGCTGGTCGCCGAAACCGTCCTGTACCGCGACACGGGGCACGAGCCGCTGCTGGTCAGCCTGCGCGTCCGGCCGCGGGCACGGCCCGTGGTGATCGCGTTCTACGACAGCGCCGACGCGACCGCGGCGAACCTGGCGCACGCCGATGGCCTCGTCCTGGCCGTCGAACCCGGTGCCGTGCCCGGCGACGCGGGGATCGCCCGCCTCGCCGAAGCCGTGCGCGCCGCGCGTGGCCTGCGCCCCCACAACCGGATCAGCGTTCCCCTGGCCGTTGTTCTGACCAAACTGGACACCGTGTGGGACATGGTCGACCCCGGGTCGCCGCTGCTGCGACCCGTGCCCCGGACGGGCGGCTACGCGGTGTCCGACGGTGTGGATGTCCACCACGAGACCACCGCCTGGCTCGGCCACTGGAACAGGACGGACCTCATCCGAGGTGCCCACACCGACTTCCGCCGCCACCGCTACTTCGCTGCGACCGCGCTCGGCGACCGCGCGGACGGCAGGCGGGAACCGATGGCCTACCGGGTAGAGGATCCGCTGCTGTGGCTGCTCGCCGGGTTCGGCGCGATACCGATCTTCCGGGGCGCGGAGAGGACGACCACATGATCGTCCAACTCTTCCTCTACCTGCTGCACGCCGTGCTCGTGCTCGTGATCACCGGGCCGGTCCTCGCCGCCGCGGTCGCGCTCGGCCTGACCTTGGCGCTGGTCGCCGTCATCCGGGAAGCGCTCGACTGCCTCTCCGCCCGGGCGGACACCGAGCACCTGGCGCTGGACACCTTGCCCGATCCCGCCGACCGGCGGTACCTGTCCGGCCCGGCCCTGCGCGACCACCGGCGCCTCGGCGTGGCCTGCTTGGTGGCGCTGCATCAGCGCGGGTTGGCCCAGTTCGACGAGAGCTTCGCAAGCAACGGGCTGCGCCGGGTGCGCCCGATCCGGGAGTCCCAGCTCATCACGCGCTCGCCCGCGGTGCCCATCCTCGCGTTCAGCGCGCGCGCCGGGTTCGCCATCGGCTACACCCTCGCGCTTGTCCTGCTGGTCACCACCTGGTTGGTGCAGTTGGTGTTGCTCACCGTCGTGGTAACGGGTTTCCGACTCCTGTCCGGCACGTTGTGGCTTTTCGAAGCGTTTTCCCTGGCCCTGAGGCGAATCACGACGGAGTGCCCCCGCTGCCACACCCGACTCGCCCGCCCGGTGTTCGTCTGTCCCTGCGGTCGCGAGCACCACGCGCTCGTTCCGGGCGCACAGGGCGTGTTCCTCCGCACCTGCCGCTGCGGCCAGGGCCTGCCCACACTGCTGATCACCGGCAAAAGCGGTCTCTCCCCGCAGTGCGGCGACTGCGGTGCCTCCCTGCCCTCCCCCACCCAGATGATGCCCACGCGTCACGTCCCGGTGGTCGGCGGCACCGGCGCCGGGAAGTCGGTGTTCCTGAACACCGCGGTCGCCCGCATGAGATCCGGTCACGACGCCATCCCCGCGGACCCGTTCACCGACAGCAGGCTTGCCGAAACCGGCGCTCTCCTCGCCGACGGTCTGTTCCCGCCGCGCACTCCGGTGAGCCGACCCGTCTCGTACACCCTGCAGGTGCACAACCGGCTCCTGCACCTGTACGACGCGGCAGGGGAGATCGTGCAGGACGCCGACCGCATCGCCGACTCCGTCTTCCTCGCCCTCAGCGACGGCGTGGTCCTCGTCGTCGACCCGCTCGCCCTTCCCGCCGTCCGCGCCCGCGCCGACCCTGACGTCCTCGGCGTCTCACGCACGTCCGGCACCGACCCCAAGACCGTCCTCGACCTGCTCACCGAGACCCTCGCCGAGCACCACACCGCCACGCCCCGCCGCATCGCCGTCGTGGTCACCAAGGGCGACACCCTCCCCGGCCCCACCCATCCCTACGCCACCTGCCCGCCAGACCGCCCCGCCGCAGTCCGCGCGTGGCTCATCGCCCACGGCCATGCCGACATCGTCCACTCCGCGGAACACCACTTCCCCCACGTCCGCTACTTCGTGGTCACCTACCTCGCCGCCTCCGCCGCCCCACACGACGATCCGGCCGCCCCTATCCACTGGCTCCTGACAGGAACCACCCTGTGACCTCATCGACCGACCGTGGCCGCACGGTGGCCCGCGTCCTCCTGCTCCTGTCCGCCCTCGCCGCGGTCGGCTTGCTGGCCCTCGCCTGCACGGCGATCTTCTGACGACTAGGCCGCCGCCCGGGTCTGGGTCCGCCGAACAAGCGGCTCTGCCCAGTGACTCGTTGGCAGGCCCGTCCACCAGTCGAGGGGTGTAAGCGGATCGACAGAGTGATGTAGCGGTCCGAGGGCGCTTCCTGTCGGTATTGCGGCCAGACTCAGAACTCATGGCCGATGGTGGTGTCAGCAACGACATGGACGGCACGGTCCAAGGGGTGCTGGTGCAGGCGGGCCGAATCGATCAGGTGGTGCTGCCGCCTGCCCCGGACGCCGAGGTGGTGCCGCGACAGCTACCGGCAGCGGTTCCCGATTTCTGCGGTCGTGGTGCCCATGTCGCCGCTCTCGATGCTCTGCTGGCGGAATCGGAGCGGAATACCGGTGGCGGGGCGGTGGTAGTGGCGTTGAACGGTTCGGCCGGGGCGGGGAAGTCGACGTTGGCGGTGTGGTGGGCGCACCGCGTCCAGGACCGTTTCCCGGGTGGCACGTTGTTCGTGAACCTGCGCGGCTACGGCCCGAGCGCCCCGTTGCCCCCGCAGGTTGTGCTGACGGACTTCCTTACCTCGCTCGGTATCGCGGAGCGGCGGGTTCCCGAGGGCGTGGAGGCACAGGGCGCGTTGTTCCGGTCGCTGGTGACGGTCCGGCAGGTGTTGGTGGTGTTGGACAACGCCAGGTCCGCCGAGCAGGTGCGTCCGTTGTTGCCCGGTGCGGCAGGGTCGCTGGCGTTGGTGACCAGTCGGGGCGCGCTGTCGGAGTTGGTGGTGCTGGAGGCGGTCCGGCGGGTCGCGGTGGACGTGTTCGACACCGGGGACGCCGTGCGTCTGGTGGAGCGGGTCGTGGGTGGGGCCCGGACCACCGCGGAGCCCGACGCGGTGGGGGAACTGGTGGGGGTGTGCGCGCGGTTGCCGTTGGCGGTGCGGGTGGCGGCGACGCGGTTGGCGTCGCGTCCGTTCCTGTCGGTGGCCGATGTGGTGGAGGAGATCCGGGAGGAGCAGCGAGGCCTGATCGGAGTGGCCGGCTCATTGCGGGGAATGGGCGGGGTGCGGTCGGTGTTCGATTGGTCCTACGCCCTGCTCGACCCGGTGCACGCGCGGGTGTTCCGACTGGCGGGGTTGCACCCGGTGCCGGAGTTCGGAACACAGGCCATCGCCGCCCTGGCCGCGCTGGACCTTCCTTCCGCGACGCGTGTCCTGGACGAGTTGGCGGAGCAGCACCTGGTCGAGCAGGTGGCCCGTCATCGGTATCGGATGCACGACCTGTTGCACGACTATGCCGCCCACCGCGCAGACCTGGACGAGACACACGGGGCGCGGGAGGAGGCGGTGGCGCGCTTGCTGGGGTGGTATGCCGCGGCGGCGGACCTGGCAGATCGTCTCGTGTATCCGGTGTCGGCCCGGCTACCTGTGGACCTTCCCGTCGTGCAGGCGCCGGTGCGGGACCGGGAGGACGCGTTGGGGTGGTTGCGGTCGGAGCGGGCGGTGTTGTCAGCGGCACAGCGCATGGCCGTGGATCACAGCATGTACGCGGTGGTGATCGCGTTGGCGGTGTCGTCGCGTCACCTGGGGTTGGGACCGCGGGCGTGGTGGCGGGAGGAGCTGGAGGCGAAGTCGCGCGGGGTCGAGGCGGCTCGGGCGTCGGAGGACTGGGCGGCCGAGGCGTTCCTGCGGGTTCTGCGTGGGCACAGTCACCGGAGTTCGGGTGATCACGCGGCGGCGGAGGCCGACTTCCGGAATGTGTCGGAGGCGGCGGCCCGGTCCGGCGATCGGGTCCTGCGCCGGCGGGCGTTGGCCGGGTTGGCGAGCCTGCGCGAGGCACAGGGACGTCACGACGAGGCGGCGGAACACTACCTGGCGATGTGGGAGGCGACGAGGCAGGAGGGCAACTCCACGGCCGAGGCCATCGCGTTGGGAAACCTGTGCCTGGTGAACGTGGCGCGGGGACGGTTCGAAGAGGCGTTGGACTACGCGCAACGGGCGTGGGAGTTGCGCAGCCGCACCGGCAATCCGTTGATCATCGCCTATGCCGAGGACGACTTGGCGCTCGCGCGGCAGGGGCTGGGTGAGCACGACACCGCGATCGGGTTGTGGGAGAAGGTGGTGGACGTCTACGCGCGGCACAGCGGCGCGGAATCGCATCTGGCCACGGCGCTGGAGAAGATGACCGTCTCACTGTCCGCCACCGGCCGGGACGACCAGGCTGTGCACAACCTGCGGCGGGCCGCCGCGATCCTGACGGACCTGGACGACCCGCGCGCCGAACTGGTCCGGCGACGTGCGGAGGATCTGGCCTCCGCACGCGCCGACGGGTCCGGTCAGGCGTCGGACCGTCCACAGGCGGGGCAGTCCGGCTCCGGCTCCGGCGATTCGTAGAACGTGCTGTGCTGCAACGTGATGAGGTTGTACCCGATCTGGCGGTTCGCCCGCAGCCGAGGGATCCCGGTGATCAGACTCATCACAGCGTGGCCGGCCAGGTGTCCCGCGATCCCGGCTGACACGGCGTTGGCCGCGTGCGTCCCGGTCGTCCCGCTCGTGTCCGGCCACGGGGTCGACGGCGGTGCTGCGAGCTGTTCGCGTGCGGCGGCGGTGCGCGCGCAGTCGTAGCAGGGCCCGTTGCCGGGCAGGAACAGCCCTACACCCGCCCTGGGCCCGTGATAGCCGCCGTGGACCCAGGCGGTGCCGGTGTCCAGGCACGCCCGGTTGGTCCACGAGCGGATCTCGTGTGGCGTGTCGGCGGCCATCAGCAGCACATCGCACCTCGTGGCCAACCGCCGCAGCGTCCCCACGCCGTCGACGGTGGTCTGCTCGCCGGTGACCTCGACCTCGCCGTTGTGCCGGCGCAGCACTTCGACCGCGACGTCGACCTTGGCGCGGCCGAGGTCGTTCTCGGTGTAGAGGATCTGCCGGTTGAGGTTGGACAGCTCCACCAGGTCCGGTTCGACCAAGTGCAACCGCCCCACCCCGGACTGGACAAGCGCGAGGGCCGCAGTGCTGCCGACCCCGCCGACGCCGACGACCGTGATCCTTGCCTGCCGCAGCGCCAATTGCGCGTGCCATCCGGTGGTGCGCGGAGCGGTGTCCATCCACCGCCACAATGCCCGGCTACGCGCGAACCGCTCCCGCTGGGCCTCGGAGAGCACCTCCGGCGACGGTTCGTCGGCGTCCTCCAGATAGCCGGCGGCGGCCAGCGTGTCGACCGCGGTGTAGACCGTGTGGGGCGGTTCGTCGGGATGGCGGTGGACCAGGTCGGCGACCACCTGGTCCACCATGCGCGTCCCGTCGAGAAGTGTGAGCAGCGTCCACACCGTGCCGCCCGGGTCCGGGATCATCGCGGCGACTCCCGGCAGGGAACCGCCAATCTGCACCAGGTCTTCGCCGTGGCGGACAGGCAGGTGCTCGTATTTGATACGTGGGCGGTGCATCACACTTCTCCTGTCACGTCATGTTACGACTCCTCCTCCGTCTTCGGGTCACACGGGATCCGATCCACCGTGACCGCGACGAACGTGATGAACATGTCCTCACCTCCCTCCCTGCCGGTCGAGGGGCCCAGAGCGGGGAAGGGCAAGCACGGGCGCAGGGGCTGCGCCTCGTCCGGCAATGGGACGTGGAATCGAGATGGCCTCATCCCCGGTCTCCCCTCCTGTGGCGGCCGGCGAGTGGCCGGCCGAGAAGAGGATGCGGCGCACCCAGGGACAGAACCGGGGACAACCGGCGGGACAGGACCGGGACAATGACTCACCCGAACAGGTGGTCTTCTATCCGCCAAGCCTCGGACCGCTCCGGCACAGCTGGTGCCGCGCTCTGGCCAAGAGAGGCCGACGAGGGAGGACGCGGGGTGGAGATCCGACTATTCGACGGGGTCGGGATCCATAGCGCCCTACTGGGTTGTGCCTGCTGCCCATGAGTGAGCGGGACAAGGAAGTGGAGATCCTGGCGCTGTGTCCCGCCCCGGGTTTGATGGAGACATCGAACACCCGGAGGATTCGCAGTCATGGCGGCACCACGGAAGTACCCGGACGAGTTGCGTGAGCGGGCGACGCGTCTGGCGGTCGAGGCCAGGCGGGATCCGGCGGCGGCCGGGGCGATCAAGCGGATCGCGGACCAGCTCGGTGTGCACCCTGAGGCGTTGCGAACGTGGGTGAAACAGGCCGAGACCGATGACGGGGCACGGCCGGGGACGACCTCGACGGACGCGGCCAGGATCGCTGAGTTGGAACGTGAGGTGCGTGAGCTGCGCCGGGCGAACCAGATCCTGAAGTCAGCGGCGTCTTTCTTCGCGGCGGAGTTGGACCGTCCATCGCGATGAGGGTCGATTTCGTCGACTCCCAACGGAAGCAACACGGTGTCCAGCCGGTCCTGCGGGTGCTTGAGGGCACGCCTGCCCAGATCGCACCGTCGACCTACTACGCGGCCAAGACCCGTCCCGAGTCCGCCCGTGCGGCATCCGACCGGGTGCTGGCCGAGAAGGTCGAGCAGGTGCACGGCGAACTACAGCGTCTACGGGGCGAGGAAGGTCTGGGCCGAGATGAACCGGCAGGGTGCCGATGTGGCCCGGTGCACAGTCGAGCGGCTCATGCGCGAGACCGGGCTTCGCGGGCTGCTGCGGGACAAGTCCCCGCGCACCACCAAGCCGGCCGCCGAGACCGGCCGGCCGGGTGATCTGGTCGAACGTGACTTCACCGCCACTCGCCCGAACCAGTTGTGGGTCGCGGACCTGACCTACGTGCGCACCGCCGCAGGCTGGGCCTACGCGGCGTTCGTGCTGGACGTGTTCTCCCGCCTGTTCGTCGGCTGGCAGGTCGCCACCAGTCTCTACACGGATCTGGCGTTGGACGCGCTGCAGATGGCGATCTGGCGGCGTCAGGCGGCCCGCCGAGTTCGAAGCGTCACACGCGATGACCCACCCGGTCACCGCATCCCTGGAAACCAGCTAATCCAGTCTCCACGAAACCCGGGGCTTGACAGTCGGGCAGAGCAACGTCAAGAGGTTGCCGCCCTCGCCACCCGCCTGTTCGGCACGGAGATCCCCACGTCGAACGTGATCGGCGAGTCGCTGCGCCGGGCGACGGTCGGCATGGTGAATCCCACCCGTCTCGCAGCCCGCCTGACTGAACCCTGGCCCGAGAACCACACCGCGCTCGCGACGACGACCTCGCCATCTGGATCGAGCAGACCTTTGGCTTGCGAAAGGACGACGAAGGAACACTCGCGCGGCAGTCGCCGAGGCGCCTGCGCACCGCCGCCGACCAACTGCTGAAATCACCGGCGTTGCCTCGGACCTCTGCGAGAAGGCCCTGCGCGACACGCTGATAGTGGGTTCTACAACGGATGGGCGCTGTCATCGCGTCAACTGCTGACCGTTCCACCTGCGATGATGTGCCCTGTGGTCGCGGTGTGGTCGCACTCGGCGCACGCTCGTGTTCCTCGCCCGACCCCGGACGAGGAACACGAAAGAAGGTCGTGATGAGCAGCAATCCTCAACGCGGGCGCGTGTACCGGCGGTGTGGCTGTCGTGACGCCGCAGGCGGGCAGCTCGGTGCGCGGTGCCCCAAGCTGGCCGGCGGCAGGCACGGGCGGTGGACCTTCGCCGTCGACATGCCGTCGCTGGACGGACGGCGCAAGACCAAGCGGCGCGGTGGGCATGTCTCCAAGGCGGAGGCGCAGACTGCGCTGGGCAAGGTGCTGGAGTACGAACGCACCGGCATCGTCACCGACGACAAGCAGACCGTCGCCGCCTACCTGACCGACTGGCTTCACGACAAGTCGTTGGCGCTCAAGCCGACGACCGCGGCCCTCTATCGCGACTACGTCACCAAGGACCTGATCCCCGCGCTGGGCGCGATCCGTCTCGACGCGCTCAACCACCACCAGGTCATGATGTTCATCGGCGACCAACTCGACCGAAGACGAGGCAAGACCACCCTGCGACGGTGCGTGGCCACGCTGTCGAGCGCGCTCACCGACGCGGTCCGACAACGACGGCTCCCCCACAACCCGGCCCGGTACGCCGTCGTCCCCCGACCACCCAAGTACGAACCTGTCTGCTGGTCGCCAGTCGAGGCGGCACGGTTCCTGCGCTACTGCCACGACCAGGACGACCCGCTCGCGGACCTGTTCGAAGTCGTCATCGGCACCGGACTGCGCAAGGCCGAGGCGCTCGCCCTGCACTGGGACGACATCAGCCTCACCGACCACGTCGCCTTCATCCGCTACACGCTCACCAACGTCAACAACACCACACCAGTCCTGACCGCCCCCAAGACCAAGAGCAGCCGCGCCTGGATCGGCCTGTCCGACCGCGTAGTCGCCGCCTTGCGCAACCAGCTCATCCGCCAGCCCGGACGCGAGTTCGTGTTCAACCGACGCGACGGCAAACCACTACGACCCGAGTACGTGCTCCACCACTTCCACCAACTCGCCGCGACCGCGGGTCTGCCGAAGATCCGCGTCCACGACCTGAGGCACTTCGCCGCGACCACCATGCTCAACTCCAACGTCCCACTCGCCGTGATCTCCCGAGCGATGCGCCACTCGAACCTCTCGACCACAACCGACGTCTACGGACACCTACTGCGCCACGTCGCACACAACGCCGCCGACGTCATCGCCAATGCCCTCGACACAGCCGATGCCACACGCCAGATCGAAGGAGACCACACCGCGACCACATAAGCCCAAAAACGAAACCAGCGGGTTCACCATGAAGGTGAACCCGCTGGTCACGACCGTCGGGACGACAGGATTTGAACCTGCGACCCCTTGACCCCCACTCGACGCCGACCCGACCGGATCACCCGAACCCGCGCCGGCAGAGGCTCACCACGCGACTCGGGCCCGCCTCCTGCACACCGCTGCCCAGGCCGCGCGCCTCCTGGCGGTGCGGGAGTCCTGGCTTCGTCGCATGGCCGGACAACGCCGCATTCCCTGCACCTTCCTGGGCAAGCATCTGCGCTTCTCCGACACGGACCTGGACCTCATCGTCCGCCGGGGCGCCCGCCCCGCCCGGTGACCCGCTCCCAGAACAAATGATTGTTGCATTTCTTCACGTATCGAGCGTCACTGTACGTCCGCCCAGACCACGGGCGGAAACCGTTCACGAAAGGCGGTAACCGAAATGGCCTGGGTGGAAAAACACGGAGACGGGTTCCGGGTGCGGTATCGACTCCCGGACAGCTCGCTGCAGTCCGAGACCGGATTCGCCACGCGCGGCGACGCCGACGATCGGGCCGCGGACATCGAATCCGACCAACGACGCGGCAGGTTCGTCGACCCGCGCCTGGCACAGACCACGGTCGGCGAGTGGGTGGTCCAATGGGTGGCGGCGCACGACGTCAGCGGCGTCACCGAGGCGACCTACGACTCCCACCTGCGCAACCACATCCTGCCCCGCTTCGCCGCGACCGGGTTGGGCGAGCTGTCCCGGATGACGATCAAAGCGTGGGCCAAGACCCTGCGCCGCTCGTTGAGCGACCGCAGCGTCGCCGACATCGTCGGACTGCTCTCGATGATCCTGGGCGAGGCGGTGGACGAGGGGCTCATCGGCTCCAACCCGTGCCGCAAACTGAGACTCAACGCCGGCGACCAACCCGAACGGCCGCACGCCGACGCCGACGAGTTGACCGCCATCGCCGGCCGCATGACGACGCCCGGCAACGCCGCCCTGGTCGTCACCGCCGCCTACACCGGCATGCGGTGGGGTGAACTGGCCGGACTGCAATGGGACCGCGTCAACCCGGACAAGCAGGAGATCCGCATCGACGCCAAGGACGGGGCCCTGCACGAACTACGCGGCCGACTCGAACTCGGACCACCCAAAACCCCGGCCAGCGTCCGCACCGTCCACCTGCCGAAGTTCCTGACCGAACTACTCGTCGAACTCCGCTGCGACAAACCGAACGGCCGGTTCGTGTTCACCGGCGTCGACGGAGGCCTGCACCGCCGGTCCAACTTCCGCCGCCGGTTCTGGCTGCCCGCACTCCACGGCGACACCACCCTCGGCCGGTCGCCCATCAAGCCCCACATGCACTTCCACGACCTGCGCCACACCCACAAGACCTGGCTCATCGAAGACCATGTCCCCGAAGTCCTCCAACACAAGCGCATCGGCCACAAGTTCCGCGGCGTCATGGGCGTCTACTCCCACGTCACCCGACCCATGATCGACACCATGCTCGAAGCACTGCAGATCCGGTGGGAGCAATATGGGAGCAATACGGCGTGACCTCTTCGGAACGGCATTCGAGGTCAAGATCACGTGCTCCCATTTTGCTCCCACACGCGATCAACGGCCCGCAGACGAAGACCGTCTACGAGCCGTTGACCTGGTAAAACACACTGTGGGCGATACAGGGATCGAACCTGTGACCTCTTCGGTGTGAACGGCACCGGATGCGTTTCACACGTACCGCTGAGTCCTACGTAGAACAGGCTGACCAGCGACAACATCGCTGTCTAGTCTCACCACGCCTACCCCGAATCAGGAGGTTGACCCTCATTTCGTGCACCACTTCAGCTACAGGTTCGCGACCACATAGTGGCGGCACAACGGGCAGCGCTGAACGACGGCCGGGTCGCCGCAGTTGTGGTGGCACACGTGCGCAAGCCGAGCATCAGCGCGCCGACCGCCGCAGCGACCGTCGACGTTCCGGTGGGCGGGCTGGAGATTCTAACCGTATGCGGCGATAAGCGATCGGGACAAGGACGTGGAGGTCCTCGCGCCACGGCATCAGCTCACGGTCCCCGAACGCCAACCGGCCAAGACCCGGCCGCGATTCTCCCCTGGCGACCTGGCGTTCCTCGCGGCGCTGCCGCACAGACTCCCAGTGGAGGCACTTCGTCGGTTCCGGCCGCCGGTACGCCCGGAGACGGTGCCGCGCCGGCACCGTGACTCCCTCGCACGCCGCCACGCGGCCAGATTTCAGGCAAGCACAACGTCGACCATCGCCTGCGGTGCGGCCCGGAACGACGCGCGGCTTCACTGTCCTCTGTGGACTGTTCAGCTCGTGAGCCCGCCTGTCCAGGGTGTGTCGTCGGTCAGGGCGGTGCGCAGGGGTACGCCGGTTGCGGTCTCCAGGGCGAGGACGGCGGCCTGGGAGTAGGTCTGGGCGCCAATGTCGTCGTCGGGTTCCCCGTCGTCGGGAGGGAACCCGGCTGCGGTGAGGGCGTCGGTGAGCCTGTCGCTCGGAGATCCCCAGCGCCTGCCGGTCGTGGCGTCCAAGCCGGACAGGGCTTCCCCGCCCTCGGCGAACAGCACGCTCACCTGGTTCGGGTTCTTCATGGCGGAGCACGCTGTCGTGCCGTCGACCGCGAGGTCGCCCAGCACGTGGGGATCCATGCCGACCCAGCCGGTGCCGCCTTCCAGTTCCAGCACCACGGTCCAGCCGGGCGCGGCCGGCTTGGCGAGCAGCAGCACGGCGGACTCGTCGGTGCCGCCGGGAGCGGTGAGGCGTTGTGTCACCTGCTCCAGCCCGTCGGGCAGGACGGCCGGGGCGTCCACTCCCATCACCCGCAACGTGTCCTCGACGGACAGCGGTGCGATGGTGACGCACCAGCCTTCACCGAACATCCTGGTGAGGTCGACGGGTTCGGTCACGCGTCCCTCCGATGACGTCCGGCCGCAGGGCAGCGGTGTGGGGGCGTTCCAGGTTAGCGGGCGGCCCCCACACCGCTGGTCACCGGCTACTCGATGTGCACGTAGAAGCGGTCGTTGGTCTCGTCGGGACGATCCAGGCCGAAGTCCCAGGCCAGGATGCGGTCGTCGACGTAGTAGTTGCGCAGGATGTTGCCGGCGTTGTTGTTGTCCTGCCACGGGACGGCCTTGACGGAGAAGTCCCAGTACGGGTGCGCCGCGCCTTCCAGCGTCGAGGCGAACGGGTACTCGTCGCACTGCTCGGCCGGGGTGTCCGGTGGCACCGGCAGGCCGGTGTCGTAGTACAGGTCCCGGTGCGGTCCCCTCTTGTAGCAGGCGCCGTCCTTGTGGTCGCTGTTGTCCTTGTACTCACCGGGGTGC
The DNA here is from genome assembly GCA_965995405.1 of uncultured Saccharothrix sp. Lineage (GTDB taxonomy): Bacteria > Actinomycetota > Actinomycetes > Mycobacteriales > Pseudonocardiaceae > Actinosynnema. The sequence goes on along the minus strand of CBHFOL010000171.1, from coordinate 430 downwards.
AACTCCTCGGTGATGCGGTGCAGCCCCGGTGCACGGGCGTCGCCGGCGACGAAACGTCCCGGTATCCGCTTGTCGCGCGGCGGCGGCACACCCGCCGGTACGAGCAGCGGGTAGGTCGTGTTCGGCTGGAACTGTGCCTGGTAGATGTGGAAGGCCACCGAGTGGTGGTTCGATCCGCCCAGTTGGTAGTTCAGGTGCGGGATGACCTCGTTGTGGATGCACGCCATCGGGTACCGCGCCGTGCCCTTGACGAAGTACCCGGCCGAGTCGCAGCGCAGCATCCGCGGCGCGGTCCGGCCCCGGATCAGCGTCCGGTACTTGCCGTCGTCGGTGAATGTCTCCACCAGCCACTGGTTGTAGGACAGCTTGTCCCGGCCCTCACTGGCCTCTTCGTGGTTGTACACGTCCCAGTAGGCCCATGCGGTGTTGT
>CBHFOL010000170.1:0-16666 GCA_965995405.1 uncultured Saccharothrix sp. | reverse complement strand
CGGCGCGGAGCCGCCCCGTTCGCTGCACGAGTAGACCTGTTCGAGGACTTTGCCCAGGGGGCGACCGGCCGACGTGCCGGTCGCCCCGTTCCTGGTCGTGGCAACGGCCTTGTCGGTGGGTGACGCCGTTCCGCGGCGGTCCCGTGGCGGCGGTCGCATCGCCGTGACCGCATTGCGGTGATCACATCCGCCCACCGAAGTGGAGCATCGCAGCGCCGGGCCGCGTGCGGTTGGATGTCCGAATGCAGCCGTTACCCGTTCGAGTGAACTCGTGGCTGGATCGGCCCGATGTGCCGTGGGCCGACCGGTGGGACGGGTTGACGTCGGTGGTGGCGGACCTGTCGGAGCTGGTGCTGGCGGGCGCGGGTGCGCGGCGGGTGGCCGAGGAGGTCGTGGAGCTGCTGGTGGCGGCCGGCGCGGCGGACCGGTCGCACCGGGTGGCGCTGTCCGAGCTGGTGGACCGGGTGCTGGACCTGCACGCGGTGGCGTGCGAGTCGGATCCGCCGGCGTCGGCGGGTTTGGCGGACTGGCTGCTGCACGTCCAGACGGCGTTCCCCGAACCGCCCGAGGTGCGGCTGGCCCCGTACGCGGCGGCGCTGGGCGCGGAGGGCCTGGCCCGGTATCGGGCGGAGGCGGTGGAGCGGTTCGCGAAGCTGCCGGTGATCGCGTTCGGCCAGACGGGGCGCTACGACCGGGAGCGGTGGGCGCTGCTGCGGGTGATGGAGGAGTTGGCCGAGCACACCCGGGACGTCGACCTCCAGGTGCTGGTGCTGACCCGGGACCTGTCGTCGGGCTGGCACTACCTCCAGGTGGCCACGGCGCTGCGGGACGCGGACCGCATCGAGGAGGCCCTGGACTGGGTGGCGCAGGGCCTGCGGGTGACCGGTGGCCGGGGCGCGGCGGGCCGCCTGGTGGGCCTCGCGGTGGACGAGTGCCTGAACCGGGGCTGGACCGACCGCGCCGTGGACTGGCGAAGGCGGGCGTTCCTGGCCCACCCGTGCCTGGAGACGTTCGTGCGGCTGCGCTCGTTGGCGGCGGTCGGCGACGACTGGCCCGCGTTGCGCGAACAGGTCCTCGCCGACGTCACCCGCACCGCCGACCCCGCCACCGTCCGCGATCTGCTGGCGCAACTGTCCGACCAGGGCATCTGATCGCGCAGCAGGGGCATCGCGTGCGGGGTATCGCGGGCAGGTGTCGTGCGGTGCCCCGGTGGGTTCCTGTGCCGGTGGGCTCCGCGCGGGCGGGATGCCGGGGGCGGCGGCGGGTACCTGGAGCCGCAGGGTGTCGGTGGCGCGACGGGACGTCAGTCGGCGTAGGCGGGTGGGCGGCGGTCGGCCCAGGGGCGGGCTCGTTCGAGTTGGGCGGCGGTGGCGAGGACGGTGTTCTCGTCGTGTGGCGGGCCGACCAGTTGTACGGCGAGCGGGAGTCCGGTGCGGGTGTGACCGGCGGGGACGGCGGCGGCCGGGTTGCCGGCGATGTTCCACAGCGGCAGGAACGTGGTCAGGCGGGCGGCGGCGAGCAGTGCCGGGACGGTGCCCATGCGGCGCAGTTCGGCGATGCGCAGCGGTGGCCGGGTCAGGACCGGGGTGAGCAGCAGGTCGTGGTCGGCGAAGAGCCGGTTGGCGTGCCGGGTGAGCCCGTCGGCCTGGTCCAGTGCCGCGCGGACGGCGGCGGCGGGCAGCGCGCGGCCGAGTGCCGCCGTCACGCGGGTGTGGCGGTCCAGGCGGTCGGGCCGGTCGAGCGCGGCGGCCGTGGTGGCTGCGCAGTACAGGTAGCGGGCGGCGAACCCGGCCGGGCCGGTGACGTCGTGGAGTTCGGGGTCGATCCGGGTGACGTCGTGGCCGAGGTCGGACAGCAGTCCGGCGGTGTCGAGCACGGCGGCGCGGACGTCGGGCGCGATCGGGATCCCCGGCCCCCAGGTGCGCAGGGACACGGCGATGCGCAGCGGCCCCGGGTCGGTGCGGGCGGCGGCACCGTGGTCGTGGCCGGGTGCCAGGACGTCGAGGAGCAGCGCGGCGTCGCGGACGTGCCGGGTGATGGGTCCGGCGGCCACCAGGCCGGTCCAGACCTCCTCGTCGAGCGGCACGTGGTCGCGGTGCGGCTTGAGGCCGAACAGTCCGGTGCACGCGGAGGGGATGCGGACGGACCCGGCTCCGTCGGTGCCGACGGCCGCGCCGACGAGTCCGGCGGCGACGGCGACCGCCGACCCGCCGCTGGAGCCGCCGGGCGAGTGGTCGGCCGACCAGGGATTGCGGGTGACGCCCGCCCAACTGCTCTCGGTGTAGGGCCACAGCCCCAGTTCGGGCATCCGGGTGCGGCCGACGAGGACTGCCCCGGCTTCGCGCAGTCGTCGGACGATCGTGGCGTCGGCGTCCGCGACGCCGTCCACGGCGGCGGTGCCGGTGGTGGTGGGAAGACCCCGGATGGCGAGGTCCTCCTTGACCGCGACCGGGACGCCGAGCAGCGGCGCGTCCTCGCCCCTGGCCCGGCGTGCGTCGGCGTGCGCGGCGTCGGCGAGGGCCTGCTCGGCGAACACGAGGCGGAACGCGTTGAGGGTCCGGTCGTGCCGGTCGATGCGGCGCAGGCATTCGGCGACCAGGTCGCGGGAGGTGAGTCCGCCCGCGCGCAGCAGGTCGGCTTGCCGGGCGGCTCCAGCGAAGCACGCGTCGGTCAGGTCCATGGCCGAACCCTAGGGCAGGAACGGGTCAGGTCGGCCGGTGACGCGCGCGGTGGCGCAGCACGAGGAACGCGACGACCAGCACCGGCCACGGGAACGGCAGCGGCGACGCGATCCAGGCGACCACCAGCAGCACCCCGAGCACCGCCGGCAGCGGCGGCCGTCGCCGGGACGACCGGTCGAGCCGGCCGCGTCTCCGGTGGTCCGGACCGTGTCCGGTGCCGCCGTACGGGGCGACCTCGCCGTCCCACGTGGTGCCGTGCGCGCCAGGGCTGTAAGGGTCGGGGCGGTCCGGCGCGGCGTCGTGCCGGGCGGGGTCGTCCTGGGCGGCACCACGCGGCACTCCGTCGGCCGGGACGCGGCCGGGCCACCAGGTGCCGGGCGGGCCGGCCGTGGGCGGCCCGGGTTCGGGCAGGTCGGCGGTCAGCGGTACGAGTTCGCCCCGGTGGACGGCGGCGTAGGCGGCGGTGATGCGCTCGTCGGCCTCGGTGAGGGTGAGCCTGCCTTCGCCGACGGCGTCTCGCAGCAGGGCGACAACGCGTTCGCGTTCGCTGTCGGAAGCCCGCAGTCCCGAAGCCCGCAGCTCAACGGTTCGCGGTTGGGTGGTGCCCAGCCCGGTGGTGTTCGGTTCGGTGCCGCTCAGTCCGGTAGTGCCCGGGTCGGACGTGCCAGGTTCGACGGTGCCCGGTTCGGGGACCTGCGGAGCGGGTTCGGGGGTGGTCATGTCACCCGATCCTCCGCGCACGGGCGGCTCGCGGCGTCCGTTGTGAAGCGGTGACGCGGACTACGTCCGTCGACGTACCCGGTCGGGGATGATCGGTGTCATGCCGACGTGGGTCATGTGGCTGGCGGTCGCCCTGGTGATGGCCGTCGTGGTGGTGCGCCACCACCGGCGGTCGCAGGCCGACACGCTGCTGGACGAGCACGCGCGCCGCCGCACGGGCGGTGACGCGCCGTCCCCGGTGTCGGTGTGGCGGGAGGCGAACCGCCTGTTCCGCGCGGGTGACCGCGAGGGTCTGCTGCTGCTCGCCGAGATCGGCCGCAGGCTGCCGCGCCGCCGCCAGGACGTGGTGGACACGTGGCTGGCGGCGTTGCGCGGTGGGGTGAGCCGAGGTCTGGACTCGCCGTGGCGCAAGGCGGTGCAGCGGGAACTGGTGGCGCACCTGCGGCCGGGCGACGACTTCTGGCCGGGCATGGACGTGCGCGCGGCGGGCGCGATCCTGGTGGACGTCGACCTGTCGGGCTGCCGGGTGGGCCGCGTGGACTTCGCCGGCGCGGTGTTCGTGGGCGACGCGCGGTTCGGCACGATGACGGTGACCGGCGAGGCGGTGTTCGACGGGGCGCGGTTCCTGCGGCACGCGGTGTTCACCGACTCCCTGTTCGCGGGGTCGGCGTCGTTCGCGGCGGCGGTGTTCACCGGGAACCTGGCGTTCTCGGGGGTGCAGGTGGCGCGGGAGGCGCGGCTGCGGTCGGCGAAGGTGTCGGGCCGGGCGGATCTGCGGCGCGCGGAGTTCGGTGGCGCGGCGGATTTCGCGGAGGTGTTCTTCGGTGGCCGGGCGCTGTTCGGGGATGTGGTGTTCCACCAGGACGCGGTGTTCACCGGCTCGTGGTTCCGGGGGTGGACGGACGTGGGGTCGGCGTTGATCGGCGAGGCGGCCGAGTTCGGCGGTGTGCGGTTCGGGCGGCGGGTGATGCGGTGAGGGGCATGTGTTGTTGCGTGGACGATCGCGTGGAAAACGGGCCCGGAATGCAGTGATCGTCCACACACTCACACATGGCTCCTTTCCCGGTGCCGCGCGACCTGGAGGCGGTTGGCGCAGCGGGTGGTGCAGTAGCGGCGGCGGCCGTTGCGGGACGTGTCGATGTAGACGGTGCCGCAGCCGGCGCGGTCGCAGCGGCCGAGGCGGTCGGGGGCCTCGCACAGCACGTGGGCCAGGCCGGCGGCGGTGAAGGCGCGGACGCGGTCGGCGGTGGGTGCGGTTTCGGCGGCGAAGTGCAGGTGGGGGCGGCGGCCGTCGTGGGTGGAGATGTACGGCTTGGCGGCGGTTTCGGCGAGCAGGGCGTTGAGGTGGGCGACGCGGTCGACGGTGCCGGCGAAGACCGGTTCGAGGCGGCGGGCCCAGGTGACGAGTTCCCGGGCCTGGGGTGCGGTGAGGGTGCCGACGGGTCGGTAGGCCTGGTCGTGCAGGAGGTCGACGAGGGCCTCGGGGGTCGGCGTGGTGGTGTTGGTGGCGTTGACCAGGGCGGCGGCGAGTTGCGCGGCGGCCCCGCCGTAAGGGTTGAAATGCACTGAACCATGACATCACGCTGGGTGGTGTGACGACCAGATGCCCTTCCTGCGGTTGGCCCGCCTCCGAACCCGCGTACCCGGTGTCCACGCACGGGCGGGTCGCGTATGTGCGCTGCGTGTGCGGCGTGTGGCTGGTGCTGGACGCGGGGCGGGTGGTGGCGACGGCGGGCGGCCCAAGATCGGATAGGGTCCCGTCTCCGTGACGACCCGCCGTGAACTGCTGTGCGACACCGTGATCTCCGTGCTGGCCGCCGAGGGCGGCAGAGGCTTGACGCACCGCGCGGTGGACCGGGCGGCGGGCGTGCCGGAGGGGACGACGAAGAACTACTTCCCGTCCCGGGAGTCGCTGCTCCAGGCGGCGGCCGGGCGGATGACGGAGCTGCACGGCGAGGCGGTGGCCCGGCTGTCGGCGACTACCCCGGAGGACATCTCGCCGGCCGAGGTCGCGGAGCTGTACCCGGCGTTGCTGCGGCGTGCGGTGGCCGGTGACCCGACGCAGCTGCTGGCGATGGCGGAGCTGTACCTGGAGGCGGTGCGGCGGCCGGCGCTGCGGGAGGCTTTGGGGCGGATGGTGGTGTCCAACGCCGAGGCGGGCGCGCGGCTGCACCGGGCGGCGGGGTTGCCTTCATCGGCGCGGGACGCGGGGCTGCTGGACGCGTACTTCCTGGGGGTGGCGGTGTCGTTGCTGGCGTTGCCGGCCGAGGCGCTGCGGGCGACCGGGCTGGACAACCCGTACGCGCTGGGGCTGGGGCTGTTCCAGGCGGCGGTGCCCGCGGGGCGGCGGGACGCGTCGGACCCGGTGGGGCTGCCCACGCCCGGCGACGCCTCGGGTGATCAGGCACAGGCCGGGTAGGGCCTGGCGGGCGCGGCCCCGGTATTGCGAACGGCCCCCGGTATTGCGTGGCTCGGTGTGGCGCGGGCCGGGTGTGGCCGGCTGATCTGGCCGGCGTCCTGGGCGGCGTCCACTGGTCCGCTGGTTCCGCCGCCGGCTCGACTCCGGGCTTGGGCTCCTGCTGCCGGGTGGCCATCTCGTGCTGCGGGGTGGCCATGTGGACGGCCTGCCGCCTGAACGTGTCCGGGACTGTTGCCGGTGTCTGTTCAGGCCGGGTCCGTCGGGTTCCGGTCCTGGTCGTCGGGGTGGCTGGTGACGCCGAGGGCGGCGGCGATGTGGGCGAGTCGGCTGTCCAGGCCCTGGGCGAGGCGTGCCCGGTAGCCGATGAAGAGCTTGTTGGCCAGGGGTACGGCCCAGCGGCCCCGCTCGGCGACGTTGTAGACGCGGTGCACGACGCGGGTGCCTTCGGGGTGGTGCTCGGCGGTGTATTCGCCGCGGTACCACCATCCGCCCTGCATGGGTGGCGGCAGGTGGGGCGTGACCTGGTCGGCGGGGGCTTCGATGATGCCGGTGACTTCGAACAGCAGGGTCTTCACGGGATGTCCTCCGCTGTGGTGTCGGGTGCGGTGGTGCCGGGTCGGGTTTCCCTGAGGTGGCCGGTGGCGTGGCCCAGGTGCAGGTCGTGCCAGAGGTCGTGGCCGTCGAGGGTGCCGTCGCGGGCCTGTTCGGCGAAGCGGCGGACCCAGTCGCGTTCGGCGCGCAGCATGTCCTGGCGGTAGTCGAGTTCGATCCAGGCCAGTCGGGGCAGGCCGAGCGCCTTGAGGTCGGCCTGCACGGTGTCGAGGGCGGCGATGTGCTCGTCGAGGGTCGCGGCGCGCCGGTCGCAGAGGGTGACGGCTTCGTCGGGTGGGAGCAGGCCGACGAGGGCGATCCCGGCTTCGAAGCGCGGGTATTCCTTGGCCGGCACGGCGATGAGGTCGCGCAGCCAGTCGTGCAGTTCGGTGCGGCCGGTGACGGTGAGCCGGTAGACGGTGCGTTCGGGGCGGTTGCCCGCGCGGGTCGCGCCGGCGGCGTCGATGAACCGGTGGGAGCGGAGGGTGTCGACCACCGTGTAGAGGGAGCCGTAGGTGAGTTTGACGCTGCCCTCCTGGTGGCGTTCGCGCAGGGTGGACGCCATCTCGTAGGGGTGCATGTCGCGTTCCCAGAGGAGTCCCAGCACGGCCAGGGCCAGCGGGTTCGTCCTGCGGTAGGGCTTGGTCACCTGCTATCCGCCTCCGTATATCCGTATCCGAGTATAGCGGGCGGGCCGATAGGTTGCGGGGCATGACGATCAGGGGAACGGCGGCGGGTGTGCCGTACGTGGCGACGCCGCCGGAGACGGGGCGTCGACTGGTGCTGGTGTGGCATCTGACCGGGGAACCGGGGACGCCGGAGGGGATGGCGCGGGCGCTGCCGTTGGCCGGGGTGGACGCGTGGCGCGTGTACCTGGCGCTGCCGCCGCGCCGTGCGGACGGGGACCCGTTGGTGGACCGGTACGCGCCGATGGTGTCCGACGCGGTGGCCGCCGTGCCGTCGGTGGTGGCGGAGCTGCGCGGGGCGCTGGGGTGCGACGACGGGCCGGTGGACGTGGTCGGCGCGTCGGCGGGCGGGCACGTCGCGCTGCTGACCGCGCTGTCCGGTGCCGTGCCGGTGCGCCGGGTGGCGGTGGTGAACCCGGCGGTGACCGCGCGGGCCGTGGTGCGGGCGTCGGTGGATGCCGGGCTCGGCGCCTACCGGTGGACGGCCGACGGGGAACGGATGGCCGAGCGGCTGGACGTGTTGGCGCGGGCGTCGGAGCTGACCGCGCCGCTGCTGGTGGTGCGGGGCGAGGACGAGTACCGGGCGTTCCGGCCGGTGCAGGAGAAGCTGTGCGCGGCGGTGTCGGGGTCGAAGCTGGTGGACGTGCCGGGGTTGGCGCACATGCTGGTGGCGGAACTGGACGTGGTGGAGGCGGAGGTCGTGGCGTGGCTGAACGGCTGACCGTGGTGACCGGCGGGAGCCGGGGGATCGGCGCGGCGACGGTGCGCCGGCTGGCGGCCGACGGGCACCGGGTCGTGATCGGCTACCGGGCCGCCGAGGCCGAGGCCCACACGCTGGCCGAGGCGGTGGACGGCGTCGCGGTGCGGGCCGAGGTGTCCTCGCCGGAGGACGTCGACCGGCTGTTCGACGCCGCAGCGGAGCTCGGCCAGGTCACCGGGGTGGTGATCAACGCGGGTATCACCAGCCCGGCGGGGCCGCTGGCGACGTCCGAGGTCGCCGATCTGCGGCGGGTGGTGGACGTGAACGTGTTCGGTGCGCTGCTGTGCGCGCGGCGGGCGGCGCGGGACCTGGTGGAGGGCGGTGCGATCGTGTCGGTGTCGTCGGCGGCTGCCACCCTGGGCAGTCCCGGCGAGTACGTGCACTACGCGGCGAGCAAGGCCGCGGTGGACTCGATGACCGTGGGCCTGGCGAAGGAGCTCGGTCCGCGCGGTATCCGGGTCAACGCCGTCGCGTCCGGCACCGTGCACACGACGATCCACGAGCTGTCCGGCATCCCCGACCGGCCGGAACGGGTCGCGCCGGTCATCCCGCTGCGCCGGGCGGCCCAACCCGAGGAGATCGCCGCCGCGATCGTGTGGCTGCTCGGCGACGAGGCGTCCTTCACGACCGGCGCGGTGCTGCGGGTGGCGGGCGGCCTGTGACGGTCGCGTGGGCCGCCGGCCGCCAGTCGCCGGGCTGCGCTTGCGCAGGCGTCCCCCGGTGTGTGGGACCCCTGCGTTCATCCAAGCAGAGGGGTACGACAGCGACGGTTTCGTGTGTCCGTCGATGGCGGGGTTGCGCCTGCGTCGGCCGATGTCGAGCGGTGCCCTGTCCCGGGGTGGTCGGGGTCAGGCGGTGGTCGACGCGGCGGGCAGGCGGGGTGCGGTGAGGATGCGGGGGCCGTCGTCGGTGACGGCGATCGAGTGCTCCGCGTGGGCGGCCCGGCTGCCGTCGGACGTGTGCAGGGCCCAGCCGTCGTCGGCTTCGTAGTACGCGTCGCGCCCGCCCGCGTGGAACATCGGCTCGACGGCCAGCGCCATGCCGGCGCGCAGCACCAGGCCCCGGCCCGGTTTGCCCTGGTTCGGCACGCCGGGGGACTCGTGCATCGCGCGGCCGATGCCGTGGCCGCCGAAGTCCGCCGGCATGCCGTAGCCGGCGGCGCGGCCGATGCGGCCGATCGCGGACGACACGTCGCCCAGCCGCGCTCCGGGCACGGCCGCCGCGATACCGGCGGCCAGGGCGCGTTCGGCGGTCTCGATCAGGGTCAGGTCCGCCGGGTCGGCGCGGCCCACGACGAAGCTGATCGCCGAGTCGCCGTGCCAGCCGTCGACGTGCGCGCCACAGTCGATGCTGACCAGGTCGCCGTCGCGCAGCCGGTAGTCCGACGGGATGCCGTGCACGATCACGTCGTTCACCGACGCGCAGATGTAGCCGGGGAACGGGGTCGGCGCGAACGACGGGCGGTAGCCCAGGAACGAGGAGCCCGCGCCCGCGTTCCGGATGACGTCGGCCGCCACCTCGTCCAACTCCAGCAGCGACACCCCGATCCGCGCCCGCTCGCGCACGGCGGCCAGCGCGTCGGCCACGACCAGGCCCGCCACGCGCATCGCGTCCAGTTCGCCGGGGGACTTCAGCTCGATCACCACATACCTCCTACCGTGATAGTTATACCGGTATTACTATCACACCCATGGTGCGCCAGCCCCTCACCCAGTCCGACCACGCACGCGGCGAACGCCTCGGCGAAGCACTCCGCCACGCACGCGGCGACCGCAGCATGACCCAGATCGCCACCGCCGCCGGCATCTCCGTCGAAACCCTCCGCAAGATCGAACGCGGACGCATCCCCACCCCCGCCTTCTTCACCGTCGCCGCACTCGCCGACGCCGTCGGGCTCTCCCTCGACGCCCTCTGCCGCGACCTGGAGGAGCCCCGCCACGCCGGTGCCGCCTGACCCGCCCGCGGAGGACTTCGTCCGCCGCCACACCACACCCGCACCCGTCCCGCTCACCCCGGACATCGTGCTGCGCACCGCCACCGACATCACCGCCCTCTGGGAAACCACCGGCCGCCCCGAACCACCCTTCTGGGCCTTCCCCTGGGCAGGCGGCCAGGCCCTCGCCCGCCACCTCCTCGACCACCCGGACACCACCGCCGGCAAACACGTCCTCGACCTCGCCTCCGGCTCCGGACTCGTCGCCATCGCCGCCGCCACCACCGGCGCCCGCACCGTCACCGCCAACGACATCGACCCCCTCGCCGGCGCGGCCATCACCCTCAACGCCCACACCAACCACGTCACCGTCGACACCCTGATCGCCGACATCCTCGACACCGACCCGCACGCCGACGTCGTCCTCGCAGGCGACGTCTTCTACGACCACGACATGACCGCCCGCGTCCTGCCGTTCCTGCGCCGCGCCCACCACAACGGCGCACTCGTCCTCGTCGGCGACCCCCAACGCGCCCACCTGCCCCGGGCGCACTTCGACCTCGTCGCCACCCACCACGTCCCCGTGCCCCGCGACCTCGAAGGCACCGACGTGCGCACCACCCACATCTGGCGACCCGCGAACCACTGGCCCCGCACCGCACCCGGCCCGCGACGTCCGCCGCCGTGAGCGGCGCCACCGGGCAGAGCACCACCACCTACCGGCGACCCGAATAGGGGAGAGGCGCACATCCGGGACTTCTTCCGCCGGATCGGCTAACCGCGCCGCGCGAACTTGTCCGTCGCAGCCAACACCGCGTCCATCATCCCCGCGTCCTGCACGCTGTGCGACGCGCCGTGCACCACCCACAGCTCCGCGTCCGGCCACGCCCGGTCCAACTCCCACGCCGTCCACAACGGACCCTGAAGGTCCAACCGGCCGTGCACCATGATCCCCGGAATCCCGCGCAACCGACCGATGTCCCGCAACACCTGACCGTCCGCCAACCACGCGTAATGGTGGAAGTAGTGCGCCGTGATCCGCGCGAACGCCGTCCGCCACCGCACATCCGACCAGCGCGGCCCCGGCTCGTGGTCCGGGTCCAGCGACACGATCGAACCCTCCCACGCGCACCAGTCGTCCGCCGCCTTCGCCCGCACCACCGGATCCGGGTCGTTGAGCAGCGCGTGGTACGCCGCCACCAGGTTCACCGACCCCACCGGCGCACCCGACCGGAACCGGTGCCACTCCTCGGGGAACAACCGCCCCAACCCGTGGTAAAGCCAGTCGATCTCCTCGAACCGCCCCGACGTGACCGCCACCAGCACGATCTCCGTCACCCGCTCCGGGAACAGCTCCGCGTAGTGCAACCCCAGCGTCGACCCCCACGAACCGCCGAACACCATCCACCGCTCCACACCCAGGTGCGCACGCAGCAACTCGATGTCCCGCACCAGGTGCGCCGTCGTGTTCACCGACAGATCGGTCCCGAAATCCGCCGCGTGCGGCAGACTCCGCCCCGACCCGCGCTGGTCGAACAGCACGATCCGGTACACCTCGGGGTCGAACTCCCGGCGCATCCCGGGCGAGCAGCCCGTACCCGGACCACCGTGCAGGCACACCACCGGCTTCCCCTCCGGGTTCCCGCACACCTCCCAGTACACGAGGTTCCCGTCGCCCACGTCGAGCATCCCGTGCTCGTACGGCTCGATCTCCGGATACACCGGCACCTCCCAATGCGATCACCACTGGCCAACGCAACAGCGCTGTTACATTAAGGGAGTGGACGACAACCCCACCACCGACTTCCTCGGCACCCGCCTCCGACACCTCCTCGACCAACTCGACGGAGACGTCGCACGCGTCTACACCGACCTCGGCCTCCCCGGCTTCCGCCCCCGCTACACCCCGATCGTCCGCCTGGTCGACAAACACGGACCCCAATCCATCCGCGACCTCGCCGGCACCATCGGCATCACCCACAGCGCCGTCAGCCAGACCGCCAACCAGATGCGACGCGACGGCCTGGTCGAACTCCACCCCGGCACCGACGCCCGCCAACGCATCGTCCACCTCACCGAACGCACCCGCGAACTGCTACCCGTCCTCTACGCCGAATGGGACGCCACCAACGCCGCCACCCGCCAACTCGACGCGGAACTCCCGTACCCGCTCACCGAACTCGTCGAACGAGCACTCCAGGCGATAGGGGAGAAGCCCATGCGCGACCGCATCCACACCCACCTCCAGCGCCCATAGCGCCTCACACCCCGTAACGCGCCACCAACTCACCACCCAACCGCGCCAACTCCGCCCGCACCCCGTCCGACTCCACCACCTCCGCGACCGCGCCCCACCCCGCCAAGTGCTGCGCGATCATCAACGGCGTCGGAGCCGACACCCGCACCCGAGCCCGACCGCCGACCTCCTCCACCACCTCGCAATGCCGCCCGAACTGGTTGCGCAACACCGACACCAGCCGAGCGGGCACCACCACCACGGCCGACGACGCCGTCTGCCGCCCCTCGACCACCTCCACCACCCGACCCCACGCCGCCGACAACTCGAACCCCTCCGGACGCACCACCGGCAGCTCCGTCGGCACCGCGTCCACCACCCGGTCCACCCGGAACGTCCGCTGACCACCCTTCGTACCCGCGACCAGGTACCAGACGTCGTCCTTGTCCACCAACCCCAACGGGTCCACCACCCGCTCCGACCGCTCACCAGACCGCTTCGCGTACGACAACCGCACCTTCACCCGCCGCACCACCGCGTCCTGCAACACCGCCAACACCCCCGGACGCCCCTCGTCCACCCCACCCCACCGCGCCGGATCGATCACCACGGCATCCGCCGCCGCCTCCGCGTCCGCCCGGAACGTCTCCGGCAACGCCCGCACCAACTTCCGCAACGCCGCCTTCGCCTCCGCCGACACCGCCGCGGCAGGACCCACCAACAGGAACAACGCCTGCGCCTCCGTCGCCGACAACCCCGACAGATCCGTCCGCGCCCGACCCACCAGCTGCCAACCCCCACCACGCCCCGGCTGCGGGTACACCGGAATCCCCGCCGACGACAACGCCTCCAGATCCCGCCGAGCCGTCGCCACCGACACCTCCAACTCCCCGGCCAACTCCGCAGCCGTCACCCGCCCCCGCGACTGCATCAACAACAAAGCCGCCACCAACCGGTCCGCACGCATGTCCCACAGTCTCCCCGGAAAAGTGCTCAGCAGATGAGCGCTTAAGCCTCGCATACTCCTCGCAGAACACAACGACGCAGGTCACCGCGCCGCCGAACCCCACACCGAAGGAGACCCACCATGCTGCGAGGCTTCACCACCGTCAGCTACTACGCCGACGACCTCGACGCCGCCGCGAGCTGGTACACCGAACTGCTCGGCATCGAGCCCTACTACCACGTCCCCGGCGGCTACATCGAGTTCCGCATCGGCGACTACCAACACGAACTCGGCATCATCAACAGCGCGTACGCCACCCACGACGTCACGAACGGCCCCGCCGGCCAGGTCATCTACTGGGCCGTCGACGACCTCGACGCCACCCTCGAACGCCTCCAGGCCCTCGGCGCGACCCTCCACGCCGCACCCGTCGACCACGGCGGGCACGGCTACATCACCGCCAGTGTCATCGACCCGTTCGGCAACATCCTGGGTGTCATGGCCAACCCGCACTACCTCAAGACGCTCGCCGACATCAAAGCCGGCATCCACTTCACACCCCGGAACGGCACGCCGATGGCGTCCGCCACCAGCCCTACCGGCCAGAACTCGACCACCGAGGCAAAGTCCGAAGCGGACACTCAGCCTGAGGGCGCGGAGTAGGCCCGAGCCCGAGGCAGCTCCGAGTCCTCGGGCTGGGGCTGCGCACACAGCCGCACGGCGCGGGGTGGGGCAGGGGAGTGGCAGCTCTTGGCCGGCGGCATTTCCGCGCGGCTGTCCGCCCATGCGCTCCGCGCGGCTGTGTGCCCGCGCGTCCCGCCCGATTCGAACACCTGAGCGAACGGTGCGGGGGAGTAGCACCGAGGCCCGTCGCTCGTGTCCGCGCCGGCCGACAGTGGCCACCGGATGTGACGTCGACCGGCGGTGTGTGAGTCCGAGGTGGATGTCGCGGTCGGCCTGGCGACCGTGTGATGCCTCGTGCCTCGCCGTGTGCCGCTTCCTTCTGTTTACGGCAACGCAAAAACGGGCCGAAAAGTCCCCAGGCGGGATAGCTCGATCGGGTGATCATTTTCGAGGGGGTCGGTCACGTCGTGCGATTGCGGCGACGGGGCGCGTGAGGGCGACTGTACGGGACAGGTACGACGGTGTGGTCGATGGGGAGTGGGCCCGAGTTGCTGTCGAACCCCCCTCGAACTGCTTACTTAACATAATGTCGATTATCGGCGTTGTGGTGGGAGTCGGCGACCAGGGCCTGGAAACGTCACGTGACGTTTCTCGGGTGGTGTGGCGGGATGGGGCTGCGACGCGTTCGTTGGTCGATCCGAGTCGGTGATCATGACCTGAGGTTGACTTCCCCGGAAGGTGTCACTGCGGCTGTTTGCGCCGGGCGGCCTGAGGTGTTCGACTGGTCGGGTGCGGACGTGCGGCGTGGAAGTGCGTTGGAGCGTGTCGTGCGTGGCCGTGGAGGTTCGGGAGCGGTTGGGTCCCCCGGTGGCGGGTTTGGGGTGCGCGGGTCCTTCCGGGGCCGTGTTTGATGGATAATCGGCATTATCCATCAAGTGATGAATTTTTTGGCTTGATCAACATAGGGGAGTCGGGGGTGGGGCCGGGGCGTGCGGGATTGTCGGGGGTGTGCGGTATGAAGATCCAATGCGCGTTCTCGCCGCTCAGGAGTCGTTCTTTCTCGCCCGTCGCCCTCGGAAGGACTCCCCGCACACCACGGCCGCCTACCGGCGTGACCTGTCCGGCGTGACGACACTGCTCGCCGAGGTGTGCGCCACTCCCCCTGACGAGCTGGAGATCGCGCACCTGACGGCCGGCAACCTGCGCGCGGCGTTCGGGGTGTTCGCGGACTCGCACGCGAAGAGTTCGGTGTTGCGGGCCTGGTCTACGTGGAACCAGTTCCTGACGTTCTGCGTGGCCGACGACCTGGTGCCGGGCAATCCGATGGGTGCGGTGGCACGACCCAGGACCCCTCCCCTGGTGCCGAAGCCGCTGCGTGGTGAGGACACGCCGGAGCGGCTGTTGACGGCGGCTGCCGAGGGTGCGCGGAAGGGGCGTGATCCGTGGCCGGAGCGTGACGTGCTGGTCCTGGCGTTGGGGCTGGTGGCGGGGTTGCGGTCGGCGGAGATGCGGACGTTGACGTTGGCGTCGGTGGTGGGTCGGCCGGGTGAGCGGCGGCTGCACGTGATCGGCAAGGGGAATCGGGATCGGTCGGTGCCGATCGAGCCCGCCATGGACCGGATCGTGGAGCAGTACCTGGCGTCGTGTCGGGCGCGGTTTCCGCAGGGGCGGTTCGATCGGGGGTCGGCGTTGTTGCGGGACCGGCACGGTGAGCCGATCGGGCGGGGTGGGTTGGAGTACCTGGTCCGGTCGTGTTTCCGGTGGGCGGGGTTGCACGATCGGGTGCCGTCGGGGGCGAATCTGCATGCGTTGCGGCACACGTTCGCCACGCGGTTGGCGGAGGACGGGGCTTCGGCGTCGGAGATCATGGCGTTGTTGGGTCATGCGTCGTTGGCGACGTCGCAGAACTACATCGAGGCGACGGCGCGGGAGCGGCGGGCGGCGGTGGCGGGGAACCGGACGTATGTGTCGTTGTCGCGGTTGCCCGGGCAGGAGCGGGAGGGCGAGTAGCCGGGGGTCACTCCTCTGGCGCTACTCCCCCGGGGTTGCTCTGTCCGGGTGACTTTGGTGTGTCCGTGTTCGCACGGGTGTACGCAGGTTCCATGAGGGCGGTATGGCGTGGGGCGGTGGCGTTCGGGCTGGTGACGTTTCCGGTGCGGTTGTTCTCGGCTACGCGGGAGCACGGGTTCCGGTTCCACCAGGTGCATCGGGTCGACGGTGGGCGGATCCGGCATCGGCGGGTGTGTTCGGTGTGTGCGGAGGAGGTGCCGTTGACGGAGGTGGCTCGGGGGTACGAGCTGGCGGACGGTCGGGAGTTGGTGTTCGAGGCGGCGGATTTCGAGGGTTTGCCGGTGCCGTCGGGGCGCACGATCGAGGTGGTGCGGTTCGTGTCGGCGGATCGGGTGGATCCGGTTTTGGTGCACCGGTCGTTTTTTGTGGAGCCGGAGCGGTCGGCGGTGGGTTCGTATTGTTTGTTGCGGGACGCTTTGGACCGTACTTTTCGGGTTGCGGTGGTGAAGGTGTCCATTCGTCGGCGGGAGGCGTTGGCGGTGGTGCGGCCACGTGGTCGGGTGTTGGTGTTGCAGACGTTGTGGTGGCCGGACGAGGTGCGGGAGCCGGATTTCGAGTTTGTCGATTCGGGGGTGGAGTCGGGGTTGCCGGAGGTGCGGGCGGTGGTGGCGTTGGTGGAGTCGATGACGGGTGATTTTGATCCGGGGGTGTTTTCGGATGATTATCGGGAGGCGGTGGCGGGGTTGATCGAGGCGCGGGCTGCGGGGGTGGAGGTGCCGGTGTCGCGTGCGGCGGAGGAGACGGGTGGGGGGGTGGATCTGTTGGGTGCGTTGCGGCGGAGTCTGGAGCGGGTGCGGTCGCGTCGGGAGGAGTAGTGGTTGGACTGTTGGGGGGGTGGGTGTGTGTGTGTTTTGTTTTTTTGTAGTTGTTGGTTTTTGGGTTTGGTGGTTTGGAAGGTTGTGGTTTGGTGAGGATTGTTGGGTTTTGTGGGGTGGTTGGGGTTGTTGTGTGTGTGTGTGTTGGTGGTGTTTTGTATTGGAAAATTGGTGATGGAATTTGG
>CBHFOL010000169.1:0-16803 GCA_965995405.1 uncultured Saccharothrix sp. | reverse complement strand
TCCAGCATCTCCTGCGCGCTGGTGCGGGTCAGCATGTTCAGCGCGGCCTTGGCCATGTTGGTGTGCGGGTGGCCGGGACCCTTGTAGGCGCGGCTGAACTGGCCCTCCATCGCCGACACGTTCACCACGTACTTGCGCCGCGCGGACGCAGCCGCCATCGCCGACCGCAGCCGGGAGATCAGGATGAACGGCGCGGTGCTGTTGCACAGCTGCACTTCCAGCAGCTCCACCGGGTCGACCTCCTCGACCCGCTGCACCCAGCTGTTGACCGCCGCCTCGTCCGGCACCAGCCCGCCCGCGTCGATCTCCTTCGACCCGGCGGTCAGCGCCAGCGCGGTGACCTCGGGCATGGTCCCGGCGAGCCCGCCGGTCAGCGCGACCGGGTGCTCCGACACGGTGTGCCCGAACGTGATCAGCTCCGGCAGCGGACCGGACGGCAGCGGCGCGCTCTCGGCGGCGACCAGCGGCGCGTAGGCGTTCGACGACCGGCGCACGGTCTGCGCGGCGTTGTTGATCAGGATGTCCAGCGGCCCGGCGGCGGCCACCGAGTCGGCCAGCCGCACCACCTGGCCCGGGTCGCGCAGGTCGATGCCGACCACGCGCAGCCGGTGCAGCCAGTCCGCGCTGTCCTCCATCGACGCGAACCGGCGCACCGCGTCGTGCGGGAAGCGGGTGGTGATGGTGGTGTGCGCGCCGTCCCGGAGCAGTCGCAGCGCGATGTACATGCCGATCTTCGCCCGGCCGCCGGTGAGCAGGGCGCGCTTGCCGGCGAGGTCGGCCCGCTGGTCGCGCCGGCTGCGGTTCAGCTCCGCGCACGACGGGCACAGCTGGTGGTAGAACGCGTCGACCTCGGTGTAGCGGCGCTTGCACGTGTAGCAGGACCGGGCGCGCAGGAGCGTGCCGACGGTCGCGCCCGGCTCGGGCTCGCGGAGCAGCACGCCCCGGGTCTCGTCGTCGATGCGGGACGGCGACCCGGTGGCGGTGGCCTCGGTCACCGCGCGGTCGGCCAGCGTGACGGCCTCGCGGCGGGCTGCCTTGCGGCGTTTGCGCACGGTCTTGTAGATGCTCGAAGTGGCCCGCCGGATGGCCACCACGTCGGGGTGCTCGGTAGGCAGTTCCTCCGCCTGGGCGAGTACCCGCAGGGCGATTTCCATCTCGGTCGGGTCGATCTGCACGGCCGAAATCCTACCTGGGCGAAAATTCGTCCCCCGGACGGGTGAAATCCACGTGAAGCAGCGCTATGGTCCCCCGCATGTCTAACGCGGGTCCGCGGGTGCGCCGACTGGCCCATCCCGACGCCGACGTCCGGTCACGCGCGCTGGGCCTGTCCCGCGCCCGCCCGGCCCTGGTCCTCCTCGGTCCGGCCGAGGTGACCGGCACCGAACTGGCCGACACCGAGCTGGCCGCCGCCGTGCTGCCGGTGCTGAGAGCCGTGCTGGCGGCTGCCGCGGAGCGGGACGCGGTGGTGGTCACGGCGGGTGCCGACACCGGGCTGGCGCACCTGGTGGGGCTGGCGGCCGAGGCGTTGGACGGGCGGTGGCCACGGCTGGTGGGCGTCGCGCCGTCCGGGAAGGTGACCGAGGAGGCCGAGCCCGCTTCCGGCGAGGTCCGGCTGAACGCCAACCACGACACGGCCGTCCTGGTGCCCGGTTCGCACTGGGGCGAGGAGGTGCCCGCGCTGTTCCGGGTGGTCGACGCGGTCGCGCGGACGCGGCGGCCGGCGTTGGCGGTGCTGGTCGGCGGCGGGGACGGGGTACGGGCGGCGCTGGTCGACCACCTGGGCCGTGGGCGGGCGCTGCTGGTGCTGGCCGGGACGGGTGGGCTGGCGGACGAGATCGCCGGCGGGAAGCCGGCACGCGCCGACGCGTCGGGCGCGCACGCGGACAGCCTTCGGGTCGGTGCCAAAGCCGGTGCGGAGGCCGGCCCGTACAAGCGGGCCGGCGAGCGCGAGCAGGCGGGTGGCGTTCGGGTCGGTGACGACGCCGATGCCGAGACCGGTGCCCACGAGCGGGCGGACGACCGGGAGCAGAGCGCCGACGATCTCGCGGTGCTGGTGCGCAGCGGCCGGGTGGCGGTGGTGCACCTGGACGAAGGGCCGGACCGGGTGGTGGCGGTCCTGCACCGGGTGCTCGGCGCGAAGCCGGGTGCCGCGATCCGCGCGGGCGTGGCACCGGTCGAGGTGTGGCCGGCGCTGCGGTTCCGCAAACCCGAGCCGCACCCGGTGATCGACCCCGGCTACGTGCTGGACTACCCGCTGCTCGCCGACGCCATCCACGAGGCCAACCAGGTCGTCGCACCGATCCTGCACGAGCAGGAGGCCGCCGCGCTGCGCGAACGCGAGCGGGCGCGGCTGCTGGTGGTGGCGGCGATCGCCGCCGGGTTCGCCGCCACGGCGTCCGGCGCGCTCCAGATCTGGCTGCGGGACGAGCCGTGGCCGGGTGTGCTGCTGGCCGTGGCGGGCGCGGGCGCGGCGGTGCTCGCCGTGCTGGCCCGCAACGGGGAGAACCCCGAGGCGAAAGCCCGCGCCGAACGGCTGCGCGCCCTCTACTTCGACCACCTGGCCGCGCCGCCGGCCGCCGACGACGTCGAGCGCGCGGAACGTTCCCGCGAACTGGCGACCGAGGTGGCCCGGCACCGCCACGAACCGGTGAGCAGGTCATGACCCTGGCGGACGACCACCGCGAACAGTTCCTCCGCGCCTACCTCCGGCACCGCGTCGGCGAACGGCTGGCCGGGTTCGAGCACGCGCGGACCCGCTACGACTCCGCCCGCCGCTGGACGACCGTCGCGACGGTGCTGCTGTTCACCGCTGCCGCGGCGCTCGGCGCGACGGCCGTCGCGGATCCCGGACGTCGTGCCCTGTGGGGATTCCTGGCCACGGTGGCGGCGGCGCTGGCGACCGCCGTCACGGTGTACGAGGCGGCGTTCTCGTTCCGTGCGCTGGCGCGCCGGTCGGCGGACGGAGTGGCGCTGCTGCACCTGCTGGAGGCGCACGGAGCGCCGCGCGGCGAGGACGGAGTACAGGTTTTCCGCACCGAAGTGGAAAGCGTGTTGCGGCATTCGGACTAACCGGGTGTTCATTACGTGGTCCTGATGGGTCCCGGCTGCCGGTTCTTGTTCTGCCGCACTAAAGTCGGCCACTCCGCGCTGATTTCCGTGGGGGTTCCCGTGCTGATGGAGAAGATCCGTTCCCGGCTGCTCAGACCGGTGCCGTCGGTTCCGGCGTTGGTGGGCTGACCCGGATGCCCGACCACCTCTGGCTCCGAGGCCGATTCGCCGCCGACCGCGTCCGGCTGCGCGCCGAGTTGGACCTGCCGCCCGCGCTGGCCGACGTGGACGCGCACCGGGGTCTGCGCGGTCCGTACACGGCCGGTGGGACGTTGTTGCGGGCGTTGGCGGACGACGCGTTCGCCCGCTGTCCGGAACTCGCCGCCCGGCACCACACCGAGCTTGCCGCTGCCGCGCCGGAGCTCGCGGAGGCCGTGGTGACCGGGTGGGAAACCCTGGAGTGGGTGGTTGGCGAGCCGAGGTACTACCCGCGGCTGCGTACCCGTGACATCGCCAACGGGATCGCGGACTTCCTGCATGTGTACCTGGCGTCGTTGGGCGACGAGCCGCGCACGCTGTTCGTGGACAACGTGCACCACGCCGACCCGACCGACCGTGAGCTGTTGGCGGTGTTGTTGCGGCGTCAGGACATTCCGCAGCTGACCCTGGTGCTGGGGACCGGGTTGGAGCCGGTTGAGGACCCGCCGGGTGAAGTGGCGGTGTCCCTGGCCGCCGTGCTGCCGGGGTTCGCGCGGGTGGTCGACGTGGCGTCGGGTGTGGCTTCGGCCGGGCCGGGCTTCGTGGACAGCGACGGCACGACCGACGATCCGGACGCGTTGGCGGAGTACGAGGCGTTGCCGGCGGAGGAACGGGCGCGGCGGCACGACGTCCGGTGCGCGGAGTTGTCCGCGTTGGGGGAGCAGTCGTTGGCGTTGGGCGCGATCCCGTTCCACGCCGTGCGCGGGAGCAGACCCGGCGCCTCAGGGGTGCGGGCGGTGCAGGAAGCCCTGGGGCATTGTCGGAAGGCCGGGCTGTACCACGCGGCGGCGGAGTTCGGGATGCTCGGGCGGACGCTGGTGGAGCGGGCTTCGGAGGAGTGGTGGCACTTCACGGAGGCCGCCGCGGCGGCGCTGTCGGTGTTGGGGCGGGTCGAGGCCCTCGACGTGTACGAGGAAGCCGGGGCGGCGGCGGGATCGCCGGAGCGGCGGCTGCGGGTCGCCTGTGGCATGGCTTTGCTGCACGTCCGGGACGTGTCGGCGGGACGCGGTGATCTCGGACGGGCGCGGACGCACCTGGTGTCGGCGGTCGACACGGCGGCCCGGCTGGTCGATCCGGCGGAACGGGACTTCCACACGGCGTTCGCGCGCAACGGGCTGGCGTTGGTGGAGACGCACGAGGGGCGGCTGGACGAGGCGCTGCGGCTGATCGAGGACGGGCAGGCGGCGCTGGAACGGGTGGCCGGGGAGCACGTGCCGCTGCGGTCCGTGCTGGGGTTCAACCGGGGGCTGGTGCTGGATCTGGCCGGACGGCCGGAGGAGGCGTTGGCCCAGCACGGGATGGACGCCTCGGCGGATCCCGGGTTCTTCGGGCACCACTTACGTGTCGGCGTGTTGCTGCGTCGGATGGGGCGGGACGCGGAGGCGCTGGAGGCGTTCGAGCGGGTGCTGCCGCTGGTGCCGCCGTTCCCGGAGGTGCACTACGAACTGGCCGGCGCGTGGCTGGCGTCGGGGGACGTGCGGCGGGCGTTGGCGGCGTTCGACTACGTGTTGGAACTCGATCCGGGGCACGTGGCGGCGATCGTGGACCGGGCCGACACGAGGTGTGAGGTCGGGGACACGCACGGGGCTTGGGACGACGTGCGGATCGGGTTGCGGCTGTCGCCGGACAACGTGCGCCTGCTGTGCGTGCAGGGGCGGCTGTTCGGGGAGGCTGGGGACCACGGGCGGGCGTCGGACGCGGTGTCGGCGGCGTTGCGGATCGACCCGGGGTTCGTCGCGGGGTGGGCGTTGCGGGGGCGGTTGCGGTTCGACGCCGGGGATTCCGTTGGGGCGCTTGCGGATCTGGACCAGGCGGTGGCGTTGGCGGACGGGCCCGGGGTGCGGTTCGACCGGGCGGTCGTGTTCGAGAAGGTGGGGCGGTTCCGGGACGCGGCGGCCGACTACCGGGCGGTGCTGGCGGTCGCGGAGGACGCGGACGCGCGGTCGCGGTTGGAGTTCTGCCTGCGGGCCGGGTGAGGTTTCCCACGGAATGAAATAGGAATTCCCAATAGGCTGTTCGGCGGTGGGCGGTTGCCGTGCGGGCGGGTCGTCGCGATAATTCGCGGGACGAATTCCGGGGTTGGGGAGCGCGTATGGAATGGTCGACGCCGCCCGTTCGGATCGGGTAGTCGGCGTGGAGATCCGCCGACTGGACCCGGAGGAGTTGGTCCGTGACGAGGGGCTGGTGGCCCGCAGGCTGATGCCGTGGCCGCTGGTGAACGCGCCGTTCGACGGGTCGTGGTGTGTGGTGCGGCCGGGTGCCGCGTCGAGCCACCACGGGCATCGGGAGCACGAGATCTGGGTGGCGGTGTCCGGTGCCGCCGAGATCGTCACGGCGGACGGGGTCACGCCGTTCGCGGCCGGGGATGTCGTGCATTTCCGGCCGTACGAGGAGCACCAGTTGGTGAACCGGTCGGCGGAGGACTTCCAGTTCTTCGCGGCCTGGTGGGATCTGGAGATGGCCGAGCGGTTCACGGCCCGGGACGAGGACGGCGTCTGACCCCGTTCGGTCGGGTCCGGCGGAGCCTCGGCGCGGGTGGTCAGCTCGCGGCCACGGTCAGGGCGGTGGTGGCCAGTTTGGCGGCCCTGCCATGGCCGCGGGTCCGGTCCTGGTCCTGGTAGGCGCGCAGCAGGGCCGCGTGGATGTCCTCTATGTACTCGACGGCCGGCGATTCCCGGTGCCAGGCCAGGGTCACCCGGCGGCGGATCGGGTTGCCCGTGATGGGTTTCAGCACCACGCCCGGCAGTTCCTGGGTGGTGGGGAAGAAGCAGGCGACCGTCGGGGTCGAGCGGACCAGTTCGGCCGCCGTGGTCGGGTCCACTCCGAAGTGCACGCAGCGGGGGGTGAAGCCGGCCGCTTCACAGGCCAGGTGGAGGTTGAGCTTTCCACCACCGTAGTTCTCCTCCGGGACGGCCCAGTCCTCTTCGGCCAGTTCGGAGAGCCGAATCTCGTTGCGGGCCGACAGGCGGTGGCCGGTCGCCACCCCTACCAGCATCGGTTCGGTCGCCAGCGAACGGCAGTCGACCTCTTCGGGAATCCGCAGTGGACTCTGTGGAAATTCCACGAGGAGGGCCACGTCCAGTTTGCCGGAACGCACGAGTTCCAGGACGGTGTCGCAGCTGCGTTCCAGGTGTGTCGTCTGCGGCTGGTTCGGCAACAGGTCGCGCACCACACCGACCAGGAGGGTGGTGGGGGAGCCTGCGATACCGCCTAATCGGATGCCCGGCCCGCCTGCCTCGGCGGCGATCTTGCGCGCTGTCACCAGAAGGTCGTCGAAGCGTTCCACCAGGTCACGGGCACGCAGGACGACATGCCTACCCAATTCGGTCGGTTCCACGCCGTCCGTTCGGCGTAGGAACAGCGGACCGCCGAAACCGCGTTCTATTCGACGGAGCTGCGCGGTCAGACCGGCCTGTGCGATTTTCAACGAGGAAGCGGCCCGACTGATGCTGCCCGCTTCCGCCACGGTCAGCACAACGTGGAGATGTCTGAGCTCCATGTGCACCGCAGCAGCCTATGGCAATCGGCCCACGTCGAGCACCGTGCGACGGCGCAGCGGCCGGTTGCTCCAACAGGTGCATAACTGAGGAGTTATCGCCACCTGCCACCTCCCCGCAAGAGTCGGGTTACTCCACGCTGCTCCATGGTTGTCGACCTGGGGAGGTGTGAGCGACATGAGGAAAGCGTTGCGGCTGCGACGGCTTTCCCGGCCGCGCGACGACAGGTACCTCTTCGTCCCGCTGGACCACAGCGTCTCGGACGGCCCGGTGGTGCCGCGTGACCGGTGGCACGACCTGATCCGGTCGGTCGTCGTCGGCGGCGCGGACGCGATCATCGTCCACAAAGGACGCGTGCGCACGATCGACCCGCTCCTGCTGGGCGGGTGCGCGCTCGTCGTCCACTTGAGCGCGGGCACCGCGCACGCCGCCGACACCAACGCCAAGGTGCTCGTCGGCGAGGTGGAGGAGGCGTTGCGGCTCGGCGCGGACGCGGTCAGCGTCCACGTCAACATCGGCTCGGACACCGAGGAGCGCCAGCTCGCCGACTTCGGGGTGGTCGCGCGGGCGTGTGACGCGTGGAACGTGCCGCTGATCGCCATGGTGTACCCGCGCGGGCCACGGGTCGCGGATCCCGCCGACCCGAAGCTGCTCGCGCACGTCGTCAACATCGCCGTCGACCTGGGCGCGGACCTGGTCAAGACCAATCTGGCGCTGCCGGTGGAGCGGATGGCCGAGGTGGTGGCGAGCTGCCCGATCCCGGTGCTCGTCGCGGGCGGCCCGGACACCGGCGGCAGTCTCGTCGACTACGCCCGCGCCTCGATGGCGATGGGCTGCGCGGGGTTGGCCGTCGGCCGCCGCGTGTTCACCTCGCCGGCCCCGATGTCGCTGGTCGCCGAGCTCGCGTCGGTCATCCACGCCGACCACCACGCCGAACTCGTGCACGCGATGACCGGCGCGCTGTCCTGAACCGTTGTCCGTCCCCTCTTTGGAGTCTGGCGTGAAGTTCGCCTGGATCGACCTGCGTACCGTTCCCGAGGCGCACCGCGAGTCCGTGGTCGACGCCACCGTGCACGCCCGGCTCGCCGGGATCGTGTCGGACGACCCCGCGCTGCTGGACACCCTGCCGCCGACCGTGGCGCGGGTGCTGATCGCACCGGAACCCGTGGAGAGCCCGCACCTGGTCGCGGTGGTGGTGGACGACCTGGAGCGGCTGGAGCGGCTGCCGGTGGGGGCCGCCTTCGTGGAAGTGCGGGACGACCGGACGTTGCAGCTGGCGTGTGCGGCGGCGGTGCGGCTGGAGCACACCGTTGTGTCGTTCGCCGACCCGACGAAGATCCCGTTGGAGATCGTGATCGCGGCGGCGGACGGCGCGACGGGCAGGCTGGTGACCGTGGTCGCGGACCTGGAAGAGGCCGCGATCGTGCTGGACGTGCTGGAGCACGGTTCGGACGGCGTGCTGCTCGCGCCCCGGGACGCGGCGGACGTGTTCGGGCTGGCGCGGCTGCTGGAGGTGAAGTCCCCGCCGTTGACCCTGACCACGCTGGTGGTGGACGGGATCGCGCACAACGGGCTCGGTGATCGGGTGTGCGTCGACACCTGCTCGCACTTCCAGGAGGACGAGGGGATCCTGGTCGGCTCCTACTCGTCCGGGTTCATCCTGTGCTGTAGCGAAACCCACCCGCTGCCCTACATGCCGACCCGGCCGTTCCGGGTCAACGCGGGCGCGCTGCACTCCTACGTGCTGGGGCCGGACAACCGCACCAACTACCTGTCCGAACTGCGCTCCGGCAGCGCGGTGCTGGCGGTGAACTCCGAGGGGCGGACGCGGCGGCTCACCGTGGGGCGGGCGAAGTTGGAGTCGCGGCCGATCCTCACCATCACGGCGCACTCGCCGGAGGGCGTGGAGGTCAGCCTCACCGTGCAGGACGACTGGCACGTCCGGGTCCTCGGTCCGGGCGGGAAGGTCCGCAACGTCACCGAGCTGCGGCGCGGCGACGAGCTGCTCGGGTACCTGGCGACCGAGCAGCGGCACGTGGGCATCCCCATCGGCGAGTTCTGCAAGGAGTCCTGACCCGATGCGCGAGTTCGTCACCGACCTGCTGCGCCGCTACGGCGACGACGTGCCGGTGTTCAGCCACCGGCACACCGTGACGCACGGCAGGCTCCGCGCGTCCGTGGCCGCCGAGGCGAAGCTGTTCGCGGCGGCCGGTGTGCACGACGGCAGCACGGTCGCCGTGCAGGTGCCGCCCAGCTTCACGCAGTTGGAGGTGGTGCTGGCGCTGTGGACGCTGGGCGCGCGGGTCGTCTCGTCGGACCACCGGCTCACGCCCGCGGAGCGCGAGGTCGAGCACCGGCTGGCCCGGCCGCAGTTCGTGGTCCGCGCGTCCGGCCGGGCCGGCGGGTCGTTCCGGGAACGCCACGAGCTGGTCACCGAACGCCGACCGGACGGGGTGCCCGCGCTGACCCGGCACCGCCTGGTGCAGTTCAGCTCCGGCTCCACCGGCACGCCCAAGGTGATCGGGCGCGGCACCGAGTCGATCATCCGCGAGGTGCTGCGGTTCGGCGCGGCCGAGGGCATGGTGCGGCGCGGGGAACGCCTGCTGCTGCTCAACAACACGTCCCGCAGCTTCGGCCTGATGGGTGGTCTGCTGCACTCGCTGGCGGTGGGGGTGCACCTGGTGTTCACGGCCGTCGACACCGCCGAGGACATCCTGCGGACCGTCGTGGAGCACGAGGTCGACTTCGTCACCGGGCTGCCGCACCACTTCGCGCGGCTCGCGGCGAATCCCGACCGGCCGGCGCTGCGCACCGTGCGGGCCGCGTTCGCCGGGGGCGAGCTGATGCCGGCGGAGGTGTCGGACGGGTTCGCGCGCGGGTACGGGTTCAGGGTGGGGGAGTGCTTCGGCACGACCGAGACCGGCGCGCTCACCCTGGACGTGGCGGGCACGTCCCGGCCGGCGGTGGGCCGTCCGCTCGGCGACACCCCGATCCGGGTCCGGGACGGGCTGGTGGAGGTGGCCATGGGCGAGTCGCCGTACCTCCAGGACGACGGCGTGGCCCGGTACGTGGACGGCTGGTTCCGCACCGGGGACCGGGGCGAGTTCGACGCGCGCGGCAACCTGCGGCTGCTGGGTCGCAGCGACTCGCTGGTGGTGGTGCGGGGCGGCAACGTCGACCTGACCGAGGTGGAGGCCACGCTGCGGGCGCACCCGCGGGTCAGCGAGGCGATCGCGGTGTTCGACGGGGTCGTCGAGGCGTACGTGGGCAGTGACTCGCTGTCGGCGGACGCGGTGGCGCGGTGGTGTCGGGAGCGGCTGGCGGACTTCAAGGTGCCGCAACGCATCCACGTGCTGCCGACGTTGCCGAGGACGTCGGCGGGCAAGCTGGTCCGAAACGCCCGGGCCCTCGCCGCCGCGCGCTGACCCCGGTGGGTGTGGCAGGGTGATCGGCGTGGAACAAGTCGTGCTGCTGGACGAGTCGGGAACCGGGATCGGCGTCGCCGACAAGGCCCGCGTGCACCACGCGGACACCCCGCTGCACCTGGCGTTCTCCAGCTACCTGTTCGCGCCGGACGGGCGGCTGCTGCTGACCAGGCGCGCGCTGCACAAGAAGACGTGGCCGGGCGTGTGGACCAACTCGTGCTGCGGCCACCCCGCGCCGGGCGAGGACGCGGCGACGGCGGTGACCCGGCGGCTGGCCGACGATCTGGGCGTGGCGGACGTGGAGTTGGAGCTGGTGCTGCCCGCGTTCCGGTACCGGGCGGTGATGGAGAACGGCGTGGTGGAGAACGAGATGTGCCCGGTGTTCCGGGGCCGACTCGACCACGACCCGGTGCCGAACCCGGACGAGGTGGACGATTTCGAGTGGGTGCCGTGGGCCGACTTCCGGCCCGCCGTGCTGGCGGGCGTCCGGCCGGTGTCGCCGTGGTGCGTGCTACAGGTGGAGGAACTGGCGAAGCTGGGCGACGACCCGTGGGCCTGGCCGGTCGCCGCCCTGACCGAGCTTCCGCCGGCCGCCCGGCCGTGATCACCGCCGCGTCCAGGATCGCCTGGGTCACAGCCCCGCCTGCGTCCACTGCGTGAACCTGCGATACGCGGTCGGCACCGCACACGATCAGCCCACTTGAGACAAGGTTTAAGGCAAAGCGCCGCGCGGGCTTACGGTAAATGCCCGCGCGGCTTTTGGTTGAATCGGGTCAGATGGTGTCGCCCCAGAGCCAGTAGCGGTCACCAGTTTCGCCGTCGAGCAAACATTGAACGGCTCGGTAGCCGCCCTCCTGCATTTTGATCACCCCCGCCACGATGCACGAGTTGTAGCCGTATTCGCTGTATTCGTAGGGGCCGCCGATGACGTACCACGCATAGGCGTGGACGTCGTCGGACGCGACGGCAGGCGATGCCTGGGCGGCTGGTGCGGCGAGCAGTGCGGCTGACAGGACGCCGAGCGGCAGTGCAGCGTGAAGCAACTTTCGGAATAGCACGAAAATCCCCCTCGATCGAATGCCGTAAAAAGCGGCGGCACATTCGAGATTACCGATCAGAGGATGGCTGTCAAGTGGTCCCGGGGCGGCCTTGATCGATGGACCTGAACGGAATAGCGGGCCGGGCGAAGTGTTGCCCGATAGGTGGATTCCCGGCACCGAGGGTGACTTTTTCCGGTCACCCGGTCAGCGGTTGTGGGTCAGTAGTTGTCGCCGCCGAAGAACTGCTCCTCCAACTGGTCCGCCGTGCCCGCCAGCAGGGTCAGCGGATCGGTGAACTCGTGGATGTCGAGGTCCGCCAACGGCAGCGAGTGCCGCAGCACGACGTGGTCGCCCATGATCGCCGCGCCGCACGCGATGGTCGAGTTGCCGACCTCCTCCAGCAGCGCGCGCAGGTCGACGTTCGCCGCCAGCCCGATCGGCGACGCGATCTGCACCCACTCGTGCACCTTGTCCAGCACCTCGCGCACCAGGATGACCACCTGGGTGCGCTCGTCGTCCTCGTCGAACTGCTCGAAGTTGAACAGGACTCGAAGTTCGTCCTCCTGTTCCGAGATCACGTCGTAGGTGTCGCGGACGTACGCGGCGAGGTCACCCCAAGAAGCCATGCCCTCACCCTAGAGGCGCGACGGCACCCCACACCGCATCGGTCACCGCATCGCGTGCCCCGGCGAGGTCGGACACCCCCAGCGGGAACCGGCGTGCGCACTCGTGCGCCGGTCCCATCACGACGGTATCCAGTGCCCACATGCGCCGCCGCGAGATCGAGACCCGCTACCGGGACGTGTCGGACAGCCTGTACGCGGGCCGAGCCACCGCGATCGCCCACACCCCGACCACCAGCACGGCAACGACTTCCACGAGCACCAGCAGCCGTTCGATGTACCCCAACGGCAACACCCGCCACCACGCCGTGCCCGCGACGGCGTTCACCAGCACCGCGTACAGGATCGGCGTGAATGCCAACGCGGACAACAGTCCGAACCGGAACGCCCAACGCGCGTGCGCACCCCACAGCGCGTGCCGAACCCAAGGCCGGGCAAGCGACACGATCGCGATCGGCAGACTGACGAACGCCACCAGACTGGCCACCCGGTGGATGCTGCCGCTCACGCTGGGCCCGACCGCCCAGTCGTGCTTGGGAAACACCACCACCAATGCCAGCCCCACCGACCACGCCAGAAACGCCAACGCCCCGACCGACCCCCACCGCGTGATACCCCGACGTACCAACACGGTCAGGATCGCCACGGACCCCAACGCCAACAACACCACGGCAGAGTCGAACACCCACCGCTGCGGCCCCAGGGCGTACTCGGAGATCGTCCGCCGCAGCCCAACGGCGGTGGTGGCCAGCCGATGCACGTCAAGCGCTCCGACGAGCACAACGGTCAGCAGCACGGCCACCGCCCCGCCGAACGCGACAAGGCGGGCCGGGGAACGTCTCGTGGCAAGTCCATCGGTCAGCACAACGGTCAAAACGGACCACACCCGCCCGGTGTTCCGCCGTCAAGCCAATCGACAGCTTCCCTTGACCTCACCGTCAGCCCTGGGCAGGTACGGCGATCGCGGTCACCACAAATCCCTCACGCGCCAGCCAACGGCCGGTGAACCCGTCCAACGGCACTCCGTCGACCACCGGCGGCTCGATGAGGATCCGCGCGGCGAACGTGCCGTCGTCCGGGTTGATGGTCAACTCCGCGTCCTCGAACCCCAGCCACGTCCGCGCCAACGGGTACCACGCCTTGTAGACCGACTCCTTGGCGCTGAACAGCAGCCGGTCCCACGACACCTTGTCACCGGTCGCGCCCAGCTCGGCGAGCATCGCCAGCTCCGGCGGCAGCGCGATCGCGCCCAGCACCCCCTCCGGCGTCGGCTCGTTCGGCTCCGCGTCGATGCCGATCGTCCACACCTCGCCGGTCCGCCCGACCGCCGCCGCCCGGTAGCCCTTGCAGTGCGTGATGCTGCCGACGATCCCGTCCGGCCAGGTCGGCTCGCGGCGCGACCCGGGCAGCAGCGGCACGGGCGCGATGCCCAGCCGGCCCAACGCCGTCCGCGCGCAGTGCCGTCCGGTGGTGAACTCCTTCCGGCGCTTGTCGACGGCCTTCGCGACCAGCTCCTCCTCTTCCGGGAACAGCTCCACCTCGTGGTCGGCGAACGTGTCCACCGCCGAGACCGCCTCCGGCAGGATGTCGGTGATCACCTGGCGTCCCCTTCCCGCAGCACGTCCAGCAGCGGCGCCTTCGTCCAGCCCCTGGGCTGCCACTCGCGCGGATAGCCGAGCGACACCTCGTCGAACCGCACGCCGTCCTTGCGGATGGTGCGCGGGATGTGCAGGTGCCCGTACACCGCGACGGCCGCGCGGAACCGGACGTGCCAGTCGGCGGTGCGCTCGGTGCCGCACCACAACGCGAATTCGGGGTACCGCAGCACGAACGTGGGGTCGCGCACCAGCGGCCAGTGGTTGATCAGCACGGTCCGCAGCGACGGGTCCACCGCCAGCAGCCGGCGCTCGGACTCCTCGACCCGCGCCGCGCACCACGCCTCCCGGCTCGGGTACGGGTCGGGGTGCAGGAAGTACTCGTCGGTGCACACCACCCCGGCCTCCTGGGCGGCGGCGAGCGCGGATTCCTTGTCGACGGTCCCGGCGGGCCGGAACGTGTCGTCGTAGAGGGTGAACAGCGGCGCGACCGCGACCGGCCCGCCCGCGCCCTCGAAGACGGCGAACTCGTCCTCCGGCGTCCGCACGTCGAGGCTCCGGCACAGCTCCACCAGCTGCTTGTAGCGGACTTCGCCACGCGACTGCACCGCGTCGTCCTTCACCGTCCACAGCTCGTGGTTGCCCGGCGACCACACCACCTCGCGGAAGCGCTTGCGCAACGTGCCCAGCGCCCACTCGACGTCGTCGAACTTCTCCGCCACGTCACCGGCCACGATCAGCCAGTCGTCGGCGGAACGCGGCTCGATCGCCGACACGAAGTCGCGGTTCTGCCGATAGGTCACGTGCAGATCGCTGGTGGCAAGCAGGCGCGGCGTCACATGTCCGAGGGTATCCGCCCCGGGCTCGTGCCAGGGGGCTTCCCGAAACCGACCGCTCGCCCGTTCGTCGCGCCAAATGTGCCGTTGAGCGGCAGGCCGGGGTCCGTGTGACGCACGCTCAACCCGTTCGGCGCGAACGTGGTTACCCGTGAGCGCCCGGCTTCCTAGCGTGATGGGCATCACGGCAGTCCCCGGCGGAGGACCTGATGACCAACTACGCACGCCCCGCGCAGCCGTTCGGCCGCACGGTGGGCGCGGAGATCGCCCGACAGGCCCAACAGCACACCTACCCGGCGGTGGCGCCCCGTAGGGACGAGGCGGCGCTGGCGACCCTGCTGCGAGCCCGCCAGCGCGGTGACGCCCAGCGCCAGGAGCCGTGGGTGCGCCGGGCCCCGGAAGCCCCGCCGAAGCCGCCGCACGCGGACGTGATCGAACAGCTGGCCAACCGCCTGGTGCCCCCGTCACTGTGGGTGATGGTCGAGCCGCTGATCCCCCCGGCGAAGATCCGCCGCCAGGGCGGCGGCCGGGGCAGGGTGTCCGACCGCGCGGTGTTCACGGCGATCGTGTTCGTCCTGACCAGCGGCTGCGCGTGGCGACACCTGCCGGCCACGTTCGGCGTGACGGTGCCGACCGTCCACCGCCGCTTCCAGGAGTGGACCGACACCGGCCTGTGGCTGAGGCTGCGCCGGGTGGTGCTGGAGACGTCGTCGCCGGAGTCCGACTGGCTGCGCCTGGTCCTGGATGCCGCCGAACGCCGAGGCACCCGCGCCGCGGGCTGAAGCCCACCTCGACCAACCCCGACGCCTCCGGACGGAACTGGACCGGTGATCGGACGTCCCAAGTCATGAACCCGTCCCTGAAGGGACGGGCTTGTCGCCTGTACCCTCGTTCCGGATCTACCGATAGGTTTGCTGCTGCCGCCCTAGCCGGCTGCCAGGGTGGGCGCTGCGTCTGGACGCATGACTTCGCCCCAGCGGGCCACACCACGATCCGCGATGTTGCCCGCCGCGTTGTGGTCGGCGTGCCCAACGAAGCCGCACCGGCCACAGACGAACGACGCCTGGGAGCGCCGGTTCTTCTTGTCGACATACCCGCACGGACGGCAGGTCTGCGAGGTGTAGGCCGGATCGACCTGCACGAATGCCACACCCGCCTGTGCGGCTTTGTACTCCAGGAACTGCCCGAGCTGGGCGAAGGACCAGGAGTGCAGCGTGGCCCGTTGGGGCTTGCGAAGCCGTACCCGCGCGCGGATGCCCGTCAGTTCCTCGACGGCGATCCCGCGCCCGGTGCGTTCAGCCTCGGCCACGATGCACTTGCTGATCCGGTGATTCACGGTGGCCGCGAACCGGGCCTCCTTGCGGCGGCGTTTCTTCAGCAGCCGCCGCGCGGAGGACGTTTTCTTGGCTTGCAGCCGTTTCCGGATGCGTTGCCGGCGTTTCCGGTAACGGTTCAGGCGCGAGCCGGACATGCGGTCACCGTCGCTGGTGGTGGCGACGTTGACGATCCCGAAGTCCACACCCAGGAACCCGTCCGGGTCGTCCCGCAACGGCGCTTCGGGGGCGTCGATGACCGCGTGCAGCAGCCACATGCCGTCCCGATGGATGAGGTCGGTCTCGCCTATCGACCCGGCGTGGCGCAGCAGCGTCAGGTGCGCGGGGTGGCCGACCAGCCGCAGGCCACGCAAGCGCCCGGCGACTGTCCAGATCGATACTGTGCCGTCGCGGCCGAGGTCGTGCAGTTGCCAGGACAGGCATCGCGGGTCGAACGGCTGTGCGGCGTCCGGGCGGAACCGGATCGGGGTGTCCTCGACCTTGCGGCGGCGAACCGAACCAGGAGGACCATAGTTCCCGGCCCGCAGGTTCACGCGCAGCGTGGTGTAGGCATCGGCGACCTTGCCGATGACCCGGATAGCAGGCTGGGCCGACAGGCCGAACCGGTCCCGCAGTTCGCCGTACCAGCGTTTCTGCACGTCGTGCCTGCGCCATATCCGGGTGGCGCGCATCTGGACCGACAACCACGACGCTGCCTCGTTGCAGGCGCGCAGAGTCGCTTCCAGTGCCGACGCCTGCGTGGGCACTGGAAGCAGCCGGACCTTCACCACCTGCTTCACAACGATCATCTTGCCATTGGTCTATGTCACCGAGATGGGAACCAGACCCCGATGTACGCAGAGGCCGTAGCGTCATCTACAACCTCCACGTCCACCTGGTCTTTGTCACGAAGTATCGGCGTGGCGCGTTCACCGACGAGATCCTCACCCGCTGCGAGGAGATCATGCGAGAAGTGTGTGAGGGACTCGGTGCCGAGCTGCGCGAGTTCAACGGCGAGACCGACCATGTGCACCTGCTCGTGCACTACCCGCCGAACGTGGCACCGTCCCGGCTGGTCAACAGCCTCAAAGGCGTGTCCTCACGGCGACTGCGCCAGGAACACGCGGCACACATCCGCCGCTACCTGTGGGGCGAGCATTTCTGGTCG
>CBHFOL010000168.1:0-16832 GCA_965995405.1 uncultured Saccharothrix sp. | reverse complement strand
GGGGGGCCCCGGCTGTGGGGGCCCCCCCCCCCCCACGACGAGATCAGCCCTGGGGCTGGCCGCCGAACCCGCCGGGCGGCGTGCCCTGACCGGGCTGCTGGCCCGGCTGCCCGAACTGGCCGGGCTGCGGCATGTACGAGGTGGGCTGCGGCGCGCCGCCGGGCTGCTGCGGCTGCACCGGGGCCCCGAACTGGCCGGACGGCGGACCGAACTGGCCGGGCTGCTGACCCGGCTGCGGGAACGCCCCGGACTGCGGGTTCCAGCCACCCGGCTGACCGCCGTACGGGTTGACCGGCTTCGGCTCGAACTTCACCACGCCGGCGTCGAGCAGCAGGCTGATCACGATCGCCGCCGTCTCCAGCAGCGCGATGATCAGCAGGACGATCTGCATCCCCTTGACGCTGCCGTCGCTCTTGATGATCGCCTGGAGGAACAGCAGCGTCGGCACGGCCGACAGGACCGCCGCGGCGGGCAGCAGCTTGAGCGACTTGGGCAGCACCGTCAGACCCGCGAGCGCGGCTGCGGCCAACAGGTACTCGACGGTGCCGAACGACGACACGTCGTCGGCGAACGCCAACAGGTAGGCGATGAGCCCCAGACCGGCCGCGACCAGCGGAAGGATGAGGTTCAGGTTGACGCCCACCGCCGGCTGTTGCGCCGGACCCGGCTGTTGCTGAGGGGCGCCGTACGGCACGGACATGGCGAGGTCTCCTCCTCCACCGACGGACTTGCTTGCGACAACGGAACGCTAGCCAATGCACACTCTCCGACGACGGGCGGACCGACCTGGTTCCCCCGGACGTGCGCATTGACTACCGCCAGAATGCCGCAAAGGCCACCCCCGTGCCGGGAGTGGCCTTCACGAACAGGTGACGAATCACCTGATGGGATGATCTGGCGACCACCCACACCGGAAAGAACTTCAGCCGAGCGACTTCATGATCTCGCGCATGAGGTCGGCGGTCTCCGAAGGCGTCTTGCCGACCTTCACGCCGGCGGCCTCCAGGGCCTCCTTCTTCGCCTGCGCGGTGCCCGCCGAACCGGACACGATCGCGCCCGCGTGGCCCATGGTCTTGCCCTCGGGCGCGGTGAAGCCCGCCACGTAGCCGACGACCGGCTTGGTGACGTTCTCCTTGATGTACGCGGCGGCCCGCTCCTCGGCGTCGCCGCCGATCTCGCCGATCATCACGATCGCCGAGGTGTCGGGGTCGGCCTCGAACGCGGCCAGCGCGTCGATGTGCGTGGTGCCGATGATCGGGTCGCCGCCGATGCCGATCGCGGTGGAGAACCCGAAGTCCCGCAGCTCGTACATCATCTGGTAGGTCAGCGTGCCCGACTTGGACACCAGGCCGATCTTGCCGGCGCCGGAGATGTTGGCCGGGATGATGCCCGCGTTGGACTGCCCGGGGCTGATCAGGCCGGGGCAGTTCGGGCCGATGATCCGGGTCTTGTTGCCGGTGGCCACGGCGTGCGCCCAGAACGCGGCGGTGTCGTGCACCGGGATGCCCTCGGTGATCACCACGGCCAGGCCGATGCCGGAGTCGATCGCCTCGATCACGGCGGCCTTCGCGAAAGCCGGCGGGACGAAGATCACGGTGACGTCCGCGCCGGTCGCCTCGATGGCCTCGGCCACGGAGCCGAACACCGGCAGCACGGTGCCGTCGAAGTCGACCTTCTCGCCGGCCTTGCGCGGGTTCACGCCGCCGACGATGTTCGTGCCGGACGCCAGCATCCGCTTGGTGTGCTTGGTGCCCTCGGCGCCGGTCATCCCCTGGACGATGACCTTGCTGTCCTTGTTGATGAAGATAGCCATCGGTCAGACCCCCGCAGCCGCGAGCTCGGCGGCCTTGTCGGCCGCGTTGTCCATCGTGTCGACAACGGTCACCAGCGGGTGGTTCGCCTCCGCGAGGATGCGGCGGCCCTCCTCCACGTTGTTGCCGTCCAGGCGGACGACCAGCGGCTTGGTGGCCTCTGCGCCCAGGATGCCCAGCGCCGCGACGATGCCGTTGGCCACCGCGTCACAGGCGGTGATGCCGCCGAAGACGTTCACGAAGACGCTGCGCACGTCCGGGTCGTGCAGGATGATGTCCAGCCCGTTGGCCATCACCTCGGCGGACGCGCCGCCGCCGATGTCCAGGAAGTTCGCCGGCTTGACGTTGTTGTGCTTCTCGCCCGCGTAGGCGACGACGTCCAGTGTGGACATGACGAGGCCCGCGCCGTTGCCGATGATGCCGACCTGGCCGTCGAGCTTGACGTAGTTGAGGCCCTTCTCCTTGGCCTTCGCCTCCAGCGGGTCCTCGGCCTGCTTGTCGACCAGGGCCTCGTGGGCGGGGTGGCGGAAGGAGGCGTTCTCGTCCAGCGTGACCTTGCCGTCGAGGGCGACGATCTTCCCCTCGGGGTCGCGGACCAGCGGGTTGACCTCGACGAGGGTGGCGTCCTCGGCGACGAAGGCCGTCCACAGCTTCTGGATGACCGCGGAGACCTGGTCGGCCACCTCGGCGGGGAACTTCGCGGCGGCCACGATCTCGTCGGCCTTGACCTTGTCGACGCCCTTGATCGCGTCGACCGGGACCTTGGCGAGGGCCTCCGGCTTGGTCGCGGCGACCTCTTCGATGTCCATGCCGCCCTCGACGGACGCCATCGCCAGGAAGGTGCGGTTGGCGCGGTCGAGGAGGAAGGAGAAGTAGTACTCCTCGGCGATGTCGGACGCGGGGGTCACCAGCACGCGGTGAACGATGTGACCCTTGATGTCCAGACCGAGGATCGCCTCGGCCTTGGTCTCGGTCTCGTCCGGGGTCTCGGCGAGCTTGACGCCGCCCGCCTTGCCCCGGCCACCCGTCTTGACCTGGGCCTTGACGACGACGGTCGAACCGAAGCGCTCGGCGATCGCCTTGGCTTCGGCGGGGGTGCTCGCCACGTCGCCCGGCAGCACCGGGACATCGTGGGCGGCAAAGAGGTCCTTTGCCTGGTACTCGTACAGGTCCACTCGGGTCTCCTGCGACGTCGGTGTCGGACACCGCGTCCTGGTGCGGTCCTCGATGGTCCGGCGCTCCAGGCTTGGGCCTGGTGCCCACACGTACCAGGCATCACCTGGAACGCCGGCATAGCCGTGGGGGGACCGGCTCGACGCGGCTGCGTGGAACACTATCGACCTGCGTCGACTACTCCGCACCCCATACCCGTGAGGTCGGTCATAAAGGTGGTGAGGTCGATCACCACACCGATTCAGGATCACCCGATTCGGCGAGGTTTCCTCGGTTGCGGGTTCCTCGGTTGCTGGTGACGGGGCTGCGGGTGACGGGGCTGCGGGCTGCCAGTAGCGGGCGACCGGCGGCGGGCGGGCGACCGGCGGCAAGTTGCGGGCGGCGAGTTGGGCGCAGCGGGCAGCCGGCGAGTGGCAGGTGGCCGGCTGCGAGTTACGGGCGGCGGTAGGTAGGTCGGTGGTCGCTGAGTTCTCTCGGCTTGGCTGAGTTCTCCTCGCTCGGCTTGGCCGAGTTCTCTCAGCTTGCGGAGGCCGGATTGTCGGTGCTTCCTGGTTGGATACACGCAGGGGTTCCCAGGTCGGGGGGACCCCTGCGTGTGCGTGACGAGCTTGCGGCTCAAGAGCTTGAAAGATCAAAAGCGGCGCTCGCCGCTGGGCTGGCCGCCAAGGATGACAAACAGGCAGGTAGAGGTATGCGCGCGGTGCGCGCAGTCGGGGGTGGGCAGCCAGGGGTAGGTGGGTGTCAGGCGCGGGTGGTGCGGATGGCCGCGGCGATGAGGAGCACCAAGGTTGTTGCAAGGGCCAGCCACAGGCCGGGGCCGGGGACTGTTTCCGTGGCGCGGGATTCGGTCAGTGGGTATTCCAGCGCTCGGGTCGCGGTCACGCAGGCCGCACCCAGTAGTAGTGCCGCGCCTCGGCCCGGACGGGAGATCAGGGCCAGGCCGGTTGCCGTCAGGACGGCCAGTAGGGCTATCAGCAGGCCCCACGAGCCGACGCGCAGGCCGAAGGCCGTGATCGGGGTGTAGTCGGGGGCGCGGAGTACCGGCATTCCGAACGCGCCGAGCGCCAGCAGTGCGGCCGTCAGGTTGGTGGCGATCAGCGGCAGCGACGGTGACGTGCGGGTGGCGCCCTCCTCGTCCCGCTCCACCGCGCCGGACAGCGCGGCGGTGATCGCCGCGGCCACCGCCAGTACTACGGCCAGCGCGGTGAACCACACGCCGGCGGCGGGCTCCACCGAGGGGATCCGGGTGGCGTTGAACGCGGCGTCCAAGGCCAGGCCGGCCGCCAGGGGGACGGTTGCGGTGGCCGCGGCGAAGGCCGGGCGGGCCTTCGGGAGCAGGGACAGCAGTGTCACGACGATCGCGGCCGGCCAGAGCAGGCGGGCGGCGTAGTCCGTCGGTGCCGTGACGCCGGCCGGGACGTGCAGGTGGTCGGTGAAGGCTCCCAGCGCGGCACAGATACCGGTCGCGATGCCCAGGGCGGCGGCGATCAGGTGCAGTCGGCGGTGGCCGGGGAGTTCCAGGTCGTCGTGTTCCTTCTTGTCCGTCGTCGACCACACCAACGCGACGGCGGCGGCCAGGACCAGGAACGGGCCGGGGGTCGTGTCGACCTTGTCCACGGCCAGCGCGGTCACCAGGTTCGGGACGGACAGGGCGATCAGCACCGCGGCGATGCCCAGCAGACCGCCGCGCCTGGCTTCCCGGTCGCCGGAACTGGCCGCCAGCACCGCCACCAGCGGAGCCGCGAGCACGATCAGCAGGCCGCCCACCAGTGGGAGCAGTGGGGCGTCCAGCGGGCTGCCGGCCGGGATGAACGCGTCGGACGAGCTGTACGGGGCGATGACCAGGCCCACCGCCGCGACCACGCCCGCCGTGGCGGGCAGGCCGAAACGTTCGGCTCCGCCACCCTCGGGCTCGGTCCTGGCGGCGGCCAGGATGCCGGCGGCGAGCGTCAGAACGTGGCCCGCGAGCAGGAGCCAGCCGCCGGAGGTGGGGGTGGGCGCGGTGAGGCTGTCCGGGCGGAACAGTTCGGGCCTCGACACGACCACCGGGTCCTTCAGGATCTGGAGGTCGACCAGGAATCCGCCGATCGCGAACACGCCGGCCGGCACCAGGGCGGCGGCGGCCGTGGTGGGTGCGCCGCGGGCGAGGAAGAAGGCGGACACGCCGACCGGGAGCAGTGCCAGCACGGCGAGCAGTGGCCATGAGGTGTACGCGGGCGGCGCGCTGCCGTCGACCACGGCGATCGCCGGTCCGACCGCGCTGCTCAGCGCACCTGCGGCGGCCAGCCCGAATGCCAGGCGGACCTTCGTGGACGCGGGTGGGGTGGGTGACGCGGGCGACGTTGGCGACGCCGGGTCAGCGGATCGGATCATCGGGCTCGACGCTAGCAAAGAGAGTGGTGCGGGCTGCGCCGCACGGAAATGTCGGGCGTCGTCACTTACCTTCAGCCTCATGGGTGATGTCAGCCTCATGGGTGACGCCGATCCGACCGGTACCGGCGGTACGGGGGCGGCCGGGTGGGTCGAAGCCCGGCTGCGGGCCGGGGTGGATGTCCTGCGTGGCGTGGTCGACGTCGGGGCCGGGGTGCTCGACGGGGTGGCCGGGGTGGCGCGGGCGGTTGCGTCGCCCGGTGGGGTGCGTGGGGTCGTGGTGGAGGCCGCTTGGCTGGCCGCCCACACCGTTCTCTATCCGTGGGGCGCGTTGGAGCGGCAGTTCCGTCCCGAAGGGCACCTGCGGCAGTTCCGCACCGATCGGCTGCCGCCCCGGCGGCGGGGGTTGGTGGTTTCGGCGATGGACGCGGCGGGAACCCCGATCGTGTTGGTGCACGGCATCGGCGACAACCGGTCCGCCTTCGCAGTGCTGTCGGGGGCGCTGCGAAGGCGCGGTTTCGGGGTGGTGCACGCCGTCAACTACAGCGTCCTCACCGCGTTGACCGGGGACGTCCGGCGGTCGGCCGCCCTGTTGGGCGAGCACATCGAACGGATCTGTGAGA
Source organism: uncultured Saccharothrix sp. (assembly GCA_965995405.1). Taxonomy (GTDB): domain Bacteria; phylum Actinomycetota; class Actinomycetes; order Mycobacteriales; family Pseudonocardiaceae; genus Actinosynnema. The sequence goes on along the minus strand of CBHFOL010000168.1, from coordinate 10,855 downwards.
AGACCGGGGCCGATCGGGTGCACGTCGTGGGGCATTCGCTGGGTGGGCTGATCGCCCGGTACTACGTGCAGCGGCTGCACGGTGACGCGCGCGTCCGGACGTTGGTCACGCTGGGCACCCCGCACGGCGGCACGTTGACCGCCTACCTGTTGCCGACCTCGCTGACCCGCCAATTGCGTCCAGGTTCGGAGCTTTTGTCCGAATTGGCCGAGCCGTGCCGTCCGTGCCGGACGCGGTTCGTCGTGGTGTGGAGCGAGATGGACCAAGTGGTCGTACCGCAGCGACACGCCCGGTTGGAGCACCCCTCGTTGGTCGTTGAGGAGCACCGGATACGTGATTCAGGTCACCTTTCGCTATCGGTCGACACCCGCGCTCTGCATGTGGTTGTGACTGCCGTCACTCGAATGTATGACGCTGGCTCACACCCCATCGTGCCTGTACGCACCGGGTTTGGTCATCCGACTGTGACTGAGCGTCACGGCCCACACTCGCGGCCTTCCCACTGACCGCTATTCGGTAGACATCACGACCGGGGATTGCCTACGAGGCTTCCGCCCCGTTACTGTCCCCCGGTCCGTTGTCACGGTCTGGTCACAAGCAGGACAACGAGCCGGTACCCCGACTGGCTCAAACCGGGATCCCCCGCCCGGTGTCGACCGGACTCCCCGAAGACGGAAGGCATGGTTTTGTCTCGACACCGCTCCCCCGGCGGCCATAGCAGTTCCGCTGTGCTCGAAGACGCGGTCGACCGCGCCACCACGCGTAACAGCGTGGGGACGCACCGGCTGCCGCCACCGCCATCGGCGTTGCGCGGCCGGATCGTCGTCGCCGCTGTCGCCGTCGGCGCGTTCGCCGCCGCCGGCGCGGGCCAGACACTGCATGCGCTGGGATCCGGCTCGGACTCACCGACCCGCGACGAGATCACCCCGCTCGCGAGCGCCGCCGACGGCGCAGCCGCGTTCGGCGTCGGCGGCAGTGGTCCGGCCGCACCACAGGTCCTGCCGGTCGCCAAGACCGCGGACACCGCAGCCGAGGCGCAGAAGCTCACCAAGAGCGCCCGGATCACCGAAGACCACGAGGCGGCGGAGGCCGAGGCCAAGCGGCCCAAGTTCTCCCGGCCCGCGGAGGGTGACTTCACCTCCGGGTTCGGCGGGCGCTGGGGTGCGATGCACAACGGCATCGACATCGCGGGCCCGATCGGCACCCCGATCCTGGCCGCCGCGGACGGCGTCGTCATCGAGGCCGGCCCGGCCAGCGGCTTCGGGCTGTGGGTCCGGGTCGAGCACGCCGACGGCACCATCACCGTCTACGGCCACGTGGACACCTACTCGGTGCGCCAGGGCCAGCAGGTCCAGGCCGGCGAGCAGATCGCCCGCATGGGCAACCGCGGCTTCTCCACCGGTCCGCACCTGCACTTCGAGGTGTGGAACCCGGGCGGCCTGAAGATCAACCCCCTGACCTGGCTGAACTCCAAGGGCGTCAGCGTCTGAGCGCGTGGTCCGAGGCGGGCAGGTCGCCCCAGCGGCCGGGCCCGGGCCAAGGCTTTCCGCAACCGCTCCGCGTCGGTGTCGGCGCGGGCAAGTGAGTCGGCGCGGGCAAGTGAGGCAAGTGAAAGGCCGGGCCGCACTGGGCGACCCGGCCTTACTACTACCCCCTGTGAACCGCCCCCGAGCGGTGTTCCCTGCGTTGTTCCCTCTGTTCCCTCACGCGTTCCCCGCCCCCGCGACGGCTCCCGCGTTTCCCCCGGCCTGCCCCAAGCGAACCCCTCTGCCCGGATCACCCCGAATGGCCCGGTCATCCCGCTTGTGACACCCCTTTAGACGCCCCGGGCCCAGTCGGGTTGCGTTGGACTTCCCGATCTCCTCCGAAGCGCGAAGTTCACGCCGCGCCGACCCCCGGATCGGCGGTCCGCGAGTCGTACGCCGCCCGCGCCGCAGTGACCTCGACCTCGTGCTCCTCCGCCCAACCCACCAGGGAACGGACGGTGGCGTGCAGGGTGGCCCCGAGCGGCGTGAGTTCGTAGTCCACGCGTGGCGGCACGGTCGGGTGCACGGTGCGCAGCACCAGTCCGTCCCGCTCCAACTGCCGGAGGGTCACGGTCAGCATCCGCTGACTCACCCCGTCGATCTTGCGGCGCAGCTCGGAGAACCGGTGCCCGCGTTCGTCCAGGTAGGCGATGACGAGCAGCGACCACTTGTCCGCGACCCGGTCCAGGATGCCGCGCACCAGGCAGTCCTGGCGGGTGTCCCACTGCCTCGGGTCGTGGTCGGTTCCGTCGCAGTGCCCCGGTGACTTCGAAGTGCCCTCTTCCACAACCACCGATCCTCCCCCAGGCTTGTATGCACATGCAAGAAATTAGGAGGGGCTGTGTCGACAACGGAAACCACCGCGCGGCTGAGCGGACGTGAATGGGGCGTCCTGCTGGTGCTGTGCGGTGCGATCTTCCTGGAGGGGATCGACGTCTCGATGATGGGCGTCGCACTGCCGTCCATCCAGGCCGAGCTGGGCATGACGCCCGGCGCGCTCCAGTGGGTGGTCAGCGCCTACGTGCTCGGCTACGGCGGTTTCATGCTGCTCGGCGGCCGGGCGGCGGACCTGCTCGGCAGGCGGCGGGTGTTCCTGTGCTGGCTGGCGGTCTTCGTCCTGTTCTCCGGGCTGGGCGGACTCGCCCAGGACGGCTGGGTGCTGATCCTGGCCCGTTTCGTGACGGGCCTGAGCGCCGCGTTCCTCACTCCGGCCGGTCTGTCCATCATCACGACCACGTTCGAGGGCCCACGGCGCGATCGGGCGCTCATCGTCTACGGCGGGGTGGGCGCGGCCGGGTTCTCGCTCGGCATGGTCGTCGGCGGCCTGCTGACCGCGGTCGACTGGCGGTGGGTGTTCTTCGCGCCCGTCGCGCTCGCGCTGGCGATCCTGGTGGCGGCGGTCAAGGCCATCCCGAAGACGGCCGACCGGTCGCCGGGCCGGTTCGACTTCGCGGGCGCGATCACCGTGACCGGCGGGATGCTGCTGCTCGTGCTGGCCATCGCGGAGGGCGTCCGGCCGGCTCTGGTCGGCGGCGTGGCGCTGCTGGTGGTGTTCGTGGTGGTGGAGCGGCGGGCCGCGGAACCGTTGGTGCGGCTGGGCATCTTCCGGGTGCGGAACCTAGTTCGGGTGAACGTCACGGCGCTGCTGTACGCGGGGGCGTTCTTCGGGTTCCAGCTGGTCGCCGTCCTCTACACACAGCACGTGCTCGGCTGGTCCGCGTTGGAGACCGGCTTGACGTTGCTGGTGGTCGGCATCGACGCCATCCTTGCGCCGACCCTCACCCCGCGTCTGGTAGCCCGGTTCGGGCCGGCCAGGGTGCTCACGGCCGGTGTGCTGTTCGCAGTCGCCTCTTACGCGCTGTTCCTGCGCATCGACGACGGTTGGGGCTACTGGCAACTGTTCCCGAGCCTGCTGCTGCTCGGTATCGCGTTCGCACTCGCCTACGGACCGCTGACGATCATCGCCACGGACGGCATCGCGGACGCCGAGCAGGGCCTCGCGGGCGGCCTGCTGAACACTTCGTTCCAGTTCGGCGCGGCTCTCGGCGTGGCGGGCGTGACGGCCGTCAGCGCACTGGGCGACACCCTCCTGGAGGGCTACCGACTGGCCGTCCTGGTACCGCTCACCGCGGCGCTACTGGCCACCGTCACTGCCGCGCTGGGCGCACGTTCAACGGCCCGGACGACGGCAGGCGCTACCGCATGAACCTCGAATTCCGCCGCACGGAGCCCGATCCGCGGTCAGAGCTTCACCAGCGGCACGCCGCCGATCAGCATGAGTCGGACCTTTCCCGCCGTGCCGAAGTCGATCGTGGCAGTGGCGCGAGGGCCCGAGCCGTCGACCGCGATGACGCTGCCCAGCCCGTACTTGTCGTGGCTCACCCGATCGCCCACGTCCAGCTTGAGCGCGGGCGTGTCCTTCCAGGCCGCATTGCTCGGCGCGGGCCGGGACGGCCCATCCGAACGGCGACCCCAAGTCGTCGCGGTGGAAGGCGCCGAGCGCTTCGGCTCGACCCGCCGCCACTCGATCAAATCCGCCGGGATCTCGTCCAGGAACCGGGACGCCGGATTCGCCGCCGGCTGGCCCCACGCCGAGCGCACCAGCGCCCGGGACAGGTACAGCCGCTGCTGCGCCCGGGTGATCCCGACATACGCCAGCCGCCGTTCCTCGGCCAGCTCCGTCGGATCGCCCAACGCCCGCAGGTGCGGGAACACCCCGTCCTCCCACCCGCTGCTGAACACCACCGGGTACTCCAGACCCTTCGCGGTGTGCAGGGTCATCAGCGTGACCACGCCGTCCGACTCCGCGTCCGGCACCTGGTCGGCGTCCGCGACCAGCGACACCCGCTCCAGGAACGCCGCCAGCGAGCCCTCCGCCGGCAGGCCCTCGTCCTCCACCGGGACCTGGGTCACCGCGCCCAGGTCGGTGAACTCACGGGCCACCGTCACCAGCTCGTTCAGGTTCTCCACCCGGGTGTGGTCCTGCGGGTCCTCGCTGGCCTCCAGCTCGGCCCGGTACGCGGTGCGGTCCAGCACCGCCTCCAGGATGTCTGCCACGTCGTCGCCGCGCTCCACCAGCACGCCCAGCTCGTCCATCAGCTCGACGAAACCGGCGATCGCCTTCTGCGAACGGGGATTCAGCAGCGGCACCTTGCCGTGCACCGCGTCGCGCAGCGCAGCCGCGAAGCCGATCCGCTCCCGCTCCGCGTACGTCGACACGCACGCCTCGGCGCGCTCGCCGATGCCGCGCTTGGGCACGTTCAGGATCCGCCGCAGCGACACCGTGTCGTCCGGGTTCGCCAAGGTCCGCAGGTACGCCAGCGCGTCCCGCACTTCGCGCCGCTCGTAGAACCTGACCCCGCCGACCACGCGATACGGCAGGCCCAGCCGGATGAAGATCTCCTCGAACACCCGCGACTGGTTGTTGGTGCGGTAGAACACGGCGATCTCGCCGTTGTTCGCGTCGCCACTGTCGACCAGGCGGTCGATCTCCCGCGCGACGAACGCCGCCTCGTCGTGCTCGTTGTCCGCGACGTAGCCGACGATCTTCTCGCCGTCGCCCAGGTCGCTCCACAGCCGCTTGTCCCGGCGGTCCGGGTTGCGCGAGATGACCGCGTTCGCGGCGGTCAGGATGTTCTGGGTGGAACGGTAGTTCTGCTCCAGCAGGATGGTCGTCGCCTGCGGGTAGTCGCGCTCGAACTCCACGATGTTGCGGATCGTCGCGCCCCGGAACGCGTAGATCGACTGGTCCGCGTCGCCCACCACGCACAGCTCACCCGGCGGGATGCCGTCCGAACCGGTGCCGACCAGCTCGCGGACCAGCGTGTACTGGGCGTGGTTGGTGTCCTGGTACTCGTCCACCAGCACGTGCCGGAACCGCCGGCGGTAGTGCTCGGCCACGTCCGGGTACCGCTGCAACAGCTCGACGGTCCGCATGATCAGGTCGTCGAAGTCCAGCGAGTTCGACTCGGTCAGCCGCCGCTGGTAGCTCTCGTACACCTCGGCGACCCGGCGCTCCAGGTCGTTGCCGGTCTGCGCCTTCGCCGTCTCGACGTCCACCAGCTCGTTCTTCAGGTTCGAGATGTGGATCGCGAGCGTGCGGGCCGGGTAGCGCTTCGGGTCCAGGTCGAGGTCCCGCGCCACCAGGGTGATCAGCCGGCGCGTGTCGTCCGAGTCGTAGATGGAGAAGTTGGACGACATGCCCAGCGTCTTCGCCTCGCGGCGCATGACCCGGACGCACATCGAGTGGAACGTCGACACCCACATCGAACGGGCGCGGCCACCGACCAGGTCGGCGACGCGCTCCTTCATCTCGGCGGCGGCCTTGTTGGTGAACGTGATCGCCATGACCTCGCCGGGGTGCACCTGGCGCTCGGCCAACAGGTACGCGATCCGGCGGGTGAGCACACGGGTCTTGCCGGACCCCGCACCCGCGACGACCAGCAGCGGCGACCCGGCGTGTTCGACGGCTCGGCGCTGCGCCGGGTTGAGATCGTCCAGCAGCCGGGAGGACCGGGAAGCGGGGGGACTTGAAGGCAAGTCGAACAAGGCGCTCATCGTGGGTCCACGTTACTCGGTACCACCGACAACCCGCGGCTGTGGCATGATGTCGTCATGCGCTTGGCCCACTTCGAGTTTTTTTACGGGATCCGGACTCCGGCTCCCGTGGACCGCTAGCGCGACCAGCCACCACGAAGCCCCGGAGTCCTCGGATTCCGGGGCTTCGTCGCTTCCGGGCCGGGACTCCACCCGAGTCGAGAGGTCACCTCGATGAACAGCACCGAAGCCGCCCCGGACATCGACGCGCTGCGCCAGGAGATCGACTTCCTGGACCGGGAGCTGCTGCGCCTGGTCAAGCGCCGCGTCGAAGTCTCCAAGACCATCGGCGCGGCGCGCATGGCCGCCGGCGGCACGAAGATCGTGCACAACCGGGAGATCGACGTCCTCAACCGCTACAAGGAACTCGGGCCCGAGGGCCGCGACCTGGCGATGATCCTGCTCAAGCTGGGCCGGGGGCCGCTCGGGCGGTAGCGGCTCGGGCCAGGTCGGCGTCGAGCAGCCGGGTGTCGTCGGGCACGTAGGCGAGGGGGTCGTCCAGCATGGGAGCGACCCCCACGAGACCCTCCACCAGCGTGTGCAGGCACAACGCCGAGTAGCCGCGCAGGTAGCCGCCCTCCTGGGTCAGGACGGTCGGGAGGTCCAGCTCCGCCACCCTCCGGCCGATGTCCCGGTACCCGGCGGCGGTCAGGTTGTGTCGCCCGTTCGGGTCGAACGCCGAGCCGTCGAAACCCGAGGCGCACACCAGGAAGTCCGTGCCGTGGGCCCGGATCGCCGGGACGGCGAGTTCGTCCAACGCCCGCCGGTACGCGGTGTCGCCCGCGCCGAGCGACAGCTCGATGTTGAGGTTCGCGGGACCGCTCTCCTCCGGGCCGCCGGTCTGGACGTGGTTCGCGCCCCACGGGCCGTGCCGCATGTGGATCGAGATCGTCAGGACGTCGTCGGTGTCGCGGAAGACGTCCTGGGTGCCGTTGCCGTGGTGGACGTCCCAGTCCAGGACGGCGACCCTACGGCCGGCGCGGCGGGCGGTCTCCGCGACCAGGGCCGCGTTGTTGACCATGCAGTAGCCGTCGGGCAGGTCCCGTTGCGCGTGGTGGCCCGGTGGCCGGACCAGCGCGTACGCCAGCCGGGTACGGCCCGCGGCCACCGCCTCGTACGCGGCCAGCGCGGTGCCGGCGGCGGCCCGGATCGCGTCCCACGAGCCGGGGCCGACCACGGTGTTGGTCTCCAGCGAGACGCGTTCGCCCGTGGTGCACGCCGCATATAGAGAGGACAGGTACTCGGCCGAGTGGACGCGGCCCAGTTCCTCCGCCGTGGCGAACCGGCCGGCCGACCAGGTGAGGTGTTCCGCGACCGGGCCGTGCGTCAGGGCGTGCCGGAAGGTGCGCAGCCGGGCGGCGTTCTCCGGGTGCGGCTCGGGTTCGTCCAGCCACGCCCACCGGCCGGGCAGCTCCCAGAGCCCCTCGCCGGTGTCGTGCTCCAGACAGGCGTCATGCCAGTACAACTCCACACCAGGGGGATATCAGGGCAATCACCGATGGTCCAACCGGAATATCTACAGGCACACTGGTGACATGGTCGGAGTCATCACGGGTCTCATCGCAATCCTCGGCGTGCTCGCCACGCTCGCACACGACGGCTACCTGGCCATGCTCGGGTCGGCGGCCAAGTCCAAGCGCGCGGCCGGCGCGCCGATCGCGCAGTACGTCCGCAGCCGGTGGACCGTCGCCGGCGTCACGACGGTCGTCGCGCTGATCGGCCTGCTCATCACGTCGGGCGGCAACACCGCCAGCGACATCATCGGCGCGCTGGTCGCGGGTGGTGCGGGCCTGGCGGCCACGAACGCGTTGCAGAGCAGCCGGAAGAAGCTGAACAGCGGAAGCTGAGGTTCACTCGTACGGGTATCACACGCCGTTATCGGGTGTACTCGTCGAGCTACTGCCGAGTCTTGCACCTACCCTGGGGTAGACGCAGGGTTTCGTCGTCCCACCCCCGGTTCCCTGCCCTGAACAGGTGAACTGTGGCCTGAGTCGCGTCAGGCCCGGGGGTGCGAGGGATCAGTACAGACATGGACATCGGGGAACCTGAACGGTCCGGCAGGCACCGACTGGAGGACGACGAGGCGGCCAGGTGGCTGCCGTTGGGCGGTGAGCTCGACCACGCCCCCGCGCCACACGCCAAGCCGGTCGTCCGGCCGGACGTGTTCCCCGTGCAGCGCACCTGTGACCCGTTGGTGGACACCGACGCGGTCGGGCTGCGGAAGTTCAACATCGGCCTGGTGCCCGCGTCGGTGACCCCGCCCCGGACGTGGCGGCGGGCCGCCTGGTTCGCCGTGCTGTCGTCGGCCGCGGTCCTGGTCGGGCTCGCGTACGCGGCGGCCAAGCTGGTCGGCGCGGACACACCCGAGGACCGCATCGGGATGCCCGGCTACCCGATCGTCGCGCCGATCGTCACCGGCTTCGCGAGCAGCACACCGCCGCGCCCCTCGGCCGGGGTGGGCGAGCCGGACGGCATCCCGGTGGACCGGCCGGACGCCGTGCGGGCCACCGGGGAGGGCCGTACCGGGTCGACGGCGTCGACCGCCACGCCCACCGCGCCGGGCGGCGGGGTCGGTGAGGCCGGAGACGTCGGCGGAGTCGGGGGAACGCAGCCGGGCACCTCGTCCCGGCCCACCGTGACGACCGTGCCGAGCACGGCGAAGCAGCTGGTCGACGGGGCCGCGATCGCGTCCCGGACGGAGCGGTTCTTCGAGGAGGCGGCGGCCAACACGGACACCGCGCTGACGATGGTGTCCGACACGTTCCGGTCCGACGCGGAGGCCCTGCTGGAGCAGCGGCTGGCGGACGTGTCGCTGATCCGGGTCAGCGAGATCAGCGTGGACCCGGCGACCGGCGTCACGGTCAGCACGCTGCACGTGACGAAGAAGGACGGCACCACGAGCACGGAGAAGCGGGAGCTGACCTTCACCACCGCCGGCGACCCGCTGATCAACGCCGAACGGCTCCTCGGCGACGTTTAGCGGTCGTTCGCGAACGTACAGCCCGACGCCGCTCCGTACTTGATCGCCCGATCGAGGGACACCAGTCAACCGCTGGTCGCCACTAAAGGGTGAACCCACGAGTTCGGCTGGCTTTCCGCTGGTGAGGCACGGTACGAGTTCTGGCTGACGCCATCAGGTACGAGGGAGTCGCCAGTGCAGCGCCCTACGTCAAGCGGTCGCCGGCACAGCCGCGCGGGTTCGGTCTCGGTGGCCGAGCTCATCCGGAAGCAGCGCATCCCGCTGCGCATCCCGTCCCGGGAGCAGGCCGCCACCCAGGGTCTGGTCACCGACCTGCTCGGGGAGCCGGCGCACCAGGCCGTGCCCCGGTCGGGCAACCGCGCCGCGAAGATCGCCGGCCTGACCACGGGCGCGCTGGTGCTGGTCGCGTCGGTCGCGGCGGCCTCGATCCTGGCCGGGCACCGGTCCGCCGGTCCGACCGCGCCGAGCGTCTCGCCGCCGGCCGAGATCAGCGGGTCGTCGGCGCTGCGGCCGGACGTGCTCGCGGACGAGCTCGGCGATACCGACACCGGCGTGCCGGCACCGCCCCGGGCCGCGCCGTTGGCCGCCGACACGCCGGTGGACACGCCGCTGGAGGCCGAATCGCCCGTGGTGCCACCCCGGGAGGCCGTGGCCGGGTCGAAGCCCCAGGTGGACGTGGTGCGGCAGTTCTACGAGCTGCTGCCGGCCAAGCCCGCCGACGCGGCGCGGCTGCTGACGCCGGAGCTGGTGGGCGGGAGCGCGCAGGACTTCGTGGTGTCGTGGGACCGGATCCAGGCCATCACCATCGAGTCGACCGTGCTGCGGCCGGACGGCACGGTGCTCGCGGTGGTGTCGATGCAGGAGCTCACCGGGCGGTGGATCCGGGTCGAGCAGCGGTTCTGGCTCACCGAGACGAGCCCGCCTCGAATCGTCGGGACAGAGGTCCTTTCGGCCCAACGTGGTTGACGCAGAGTGACGATCATGGGGCATCAACTCACTTGAAGTAACTGTTGAAGGTGCTTGACTCGGAAAGTTCGCCCAAAGGGGTTACGGATTCGGTCACGATTCGGTATCCATGGTCCCGGTTGGTTGCTCAACGCACTCTCCGGGAAAGGTGACCTTCGGTGTCGAACGACGACAAACGCCGTCGACGGGATGGCTCGACCGCCCAGCTCTCGGTAGCGGCCCTGATCGCCCGGCGGGAGGCCGAGACCCAGCCGATCCCGCGGATCACCGACGAGGAGACCGTCCGGTTCAAGCGGCCGACGACGAACCTGTCGGGGCGCGAGCTGCACATCACCGAGCTGCTGCGCCGTGAGGGGCGTGCCGGCGAGGAGGAGCGCGGCGGCGGGTTCTCGGTGCCGAAGCTGGTCGCGATGGCGAGCGGTGGCGTGGTCCTGGCGGGCACGGTCGCGTTCACCGCGACGAACCTGCTGTCGTCACCGGACGAGCGCCCGCTGGCCGAGGTCCGCTACGACAACCGCCCGGCGGCACGCAGCACCAGCACCATCGGCAACGACCTGGCCGCGGCAGCCGCGAAGCAGCAGGTGGTGCCGCAGGCCGTCGAGACGACCGAGACGACGACCACGCAGCCCACCCCGCCGCCGGCCCCGAAGCCACGCGCGACCCAGCAGCCCGCGCCGACCACGACGACGGAGCAGCCGCCGGCCGAACAGCCGCCCGCGCCGGCTCCCGCTCCGACGACCACGTCGTCACCCACCTCCATGTTGTAACCGAACGAGAACTCGACGTG
>CBHFOL010000167.1:0-16868 GCA_965995405.1 uncultured Saccharothrix sp. | reverse complement strand
GATCGGGTCCTCGTTGTAGCGGAGGTAGCCCTTGAGCGCGCCCTCGGCGGCTGCCTTGTAGGCGGCGTTCACCTCGTCCACGGTGGTCTCGCGGCCGACGGTCACGGTCAGGTCGGTGACCGAGCCGGTCGGGGTGGGCACGCGCAGCGCGTAGCCGTCCAGCTTGCCCTTGAGGTCGGGCAGGACCAGGCCGATCGCCTTCGCGGCACCGGTGCTGGTGGGCACGATGTTCAGCGCGGCGGCCCGGGCGCGGCGCAGGTCCTTGTGCGGCGCGTCCTGGAGGTTCTGGTCCTGGGTGTAGGCGTGGATCGTGGTCATCAGGCCGCGCTCGATCGTGAACGCGTCGTGCAGCACCTTGGCCAGCGGGGCCAGGCAGTTCGTGGTGCACGAGGCGTTGGAGATGACGGTCTGCGAGCCGTCGTACTGGTCGTCGTTGACGCCGAGCACCACGGTCAGGTCCTCGCCCTTGGCGGGCGCGGAGATGATGACCTTCTTCGCGCCGCCCTCGTCGACGTGCTTGCGCGCGGCGGACGCGTCGGTGAAGAAGCCGGTCGACTCGACCACGACGTCGACGCCGAGGTCCTTCCAGGGCAGCTTGCCGGGGTCGCGCTCGGCCAGCGCCTTGATGGTCTTGCCGTCGACCTCGATGCCCTCGTCGTTCACCTTCACGTCGAACGGCAGCCGACCGAGGATGCTGTCGTACTTGAGCAGGTGGGCCATCGTGTTGACGTCACCGAGGTCGTTGAAGGCGACGATCTCGATGTCGTGCCCGCTGGCCTGAACGGCGCGCCAGAAGTTGCGACCGATGCGGCCGAAACCATTGACACCTACGCGAACCGTCACGGTGAGTCTCCTCGATACTCGACTGGCGATGCGCCAGGGTGCGTGCGGACTGACTGCGAGCAGCCTTCGGCCAGCCTAGCTCCCGCGCTGCGCCCCTGGTCACGTGGACCACCAGGATCTCTTTATCGAGACAGAAAATCCAGCGCTACCGTTCAGTAACAGCGACGGCCCGCAACGCGGGGGGACGGGCAGCGCTACTACAGCGCCGATCCAGCGCTAAACTGGCGTCATGGCGACGATACAGGTCAGAGACCTTCCCGACGACGTGGCCGAGACCTACCGCAGGCGGGCCGAGGCGGCCGGGAAATCCCTCCAGTCGTACATGCGGGAACAGCTCATCGCCGGCGCGCGCCGCCGGGACAAGTCCGAGCTGATGGCCATCGTGGAACAGACCCTGGCGAGCGACCCCGGCCCGGGGATCAGCGACGACACGGTCCGGTCGGCACTGGAGGAGTCCCGGGGTGAGTGAGTACGTCGTGGACGCGAGCGCGGCTGTGGACGCGCTGCGGCGCAAGGACGCCGTGGGCATCGCGCTGCGCAAGCGGATCGCCGAGGCGGTCTGCCACGCACCGCACCTGATCGACGCCGAGGTGGGCAACGTGCTCCGGCTCGCCGTCCGGCGCGCGGAGATCACCGAGCAGACCGGCCGCACGAACCTGCGCGCGCTCACGTCCATGATCGACCACCGGTACCCGCACACCGGCCCGCTCGCCGAACGGGCCTGGGAGCTGCGGGACACGATCAGCTACTACGACGGCCTGTACGTGGCCTTGGCGACCGTGCTCGACGTGCCGCTGCTGACCAGCGACATCCGGCTCACCAAGGCCCCGGGCCTGTCCTGCGCGTTCGAGCTGGTGACCTGACCGGCGTCAGACCTCGGCGTCGAGCATGTCCGCCGTGACCGCCGACTCGGTGTCGGGCATCCCCAGCTCCTTGGCCCGCTTGTCGGCCATCGCCAGCAGCCGCCGGATCCGGCCCGCCACCGCGTCCTTCGTCATCTGCGGGTCGGACAGCTGGCCCAACTCCTCCAGCGACGCCTGCCGGTGGGCCAGTCGCAGCGCGCCGGCCGCCGCCAGGTGGTCCGGCGCCTCCGGCCCCAGGATCTCCAGCGCCCGCTGCACCCGGGCCGCCGCCGCGACCGCCGCGCGGGCCGACCTGCGCAGGTTGGCGTCGTCGAAGTTCGCCAGCCGGTTCGCGGTGGCGCGGACCTCGCGGCGCATCCGCCGTTCCTCCCAGGCCAGCACGCTGTCGTGCGCGCCGAGCCTGGTCAGCATCGCGCCGATGGCGTCGCCGTCCCTTATCACCACCCGCTCGGCACCCCGCACCTCGCGGGACTTGGAGCCGATCCCCATCCGCCGCGCCGCGCCGACCAGCGCCAGCGCCGCCTCCGGACCCGGGCAGGTCACCTCCATGGACGACGACCGGCCCGGCTCGGTCAGCGAACCGTGCGCCAGGAACGCGCCCCGCCACGCGGCCTCGGCGTCGCACACGCCACCGGACACCACGGGCGCGGGCAGGCCGCGCACCGGTCGGCCGCGCGGGTCCAGCAGCCCGGTCTGCCGGGCCAGGCCCTCGCCGTCCTTCACCACCCGCACCACGAACCGGGTGCCCTTGCGCAGCCCGCTGGACGTGATGGTGAAGACGTCGGACTGGTGCCCGTACAGCTCGTGGATCTCGCGCCGCAGCCGGCGCGCGGTGGACCCGAGGTCGAGTTCCGCCTCGACCACGACCCGGCCGCCCACGATGTGCAGGCCGCCCGCGAACCGCAGCAGCGAGGCGACCTCCGCCCGCCGGCAGCATGTCTTGGCGACGGCCAGCCTGCTCAGCTCGTCCTTGACCGCGGACGTCATCGCCACGGCGCATCGCCTCCCCTGGTATCGCGTTCTTCCTGGAGGTTTGTACTTGACGGCTCGCCGGCGGCCACAGGCAGGCCGTCCAACGCGCGACGGATGCTCGACGCCAGCGCGACCGGATCATGGCTGTCCGGTGAACCCGGTCGCGCGATCGGCGACAGGTGCGCGGCAGCCCCGAGAGCTGCGGCGGCGCGCCGCAGCCGGTCCGGGACGGGCACCGCGTCGGCGTCCGCGATCACGGCGTCCACCCGCAACGTGGGCGCGTGCGCGCACAACACGTCCAGGTGGAGCTCGGGCGAAAAACCCGCTGTTTCCCCCGGTTGGGGGACGAGGTTCAGCACCACGACCTTCTTCGCGGACGTCCGGGTCAGCGCCTCGTGCAGCTCCGGCACCAGCAGGTGCGGCAGGACGCTGGTGAACCACGAGCCCGGCCCGAGCACCACCACGTCCGCGGCCAGCACCGCGGCCACGGCCTCCGGGCAGCCCTTGGGCGGCTCGCCCGGACCGCCCGGACCGTGCAGCCGGATCCGCTGCACCCGCCCCGGCGTGGTGGCGACCGCGACCTGGCCCCGGATGCGGCGCACCACGTCCTCGTCGTCGTCCAGGCCCGTCACGTCCGCCTCGATCTCCAACGGCTCGGTGCACATCGGCAGCACCCGCCCGTGCACGCCGAGCAGCCGGCCCGCCTCGCGCAGCACCTCCACCGGGTCGCCCAGCTGCTCCAGCAGGCCCGCCAGCACCAGGTTGCCGATGGCGTGCCCGGCCAGCGCGCCGGTGCCGCCGAACCGGTGCTGGAACAGCTCCGCCCACAGCGCGCCGGTGCCGTCCCGGTCGGCCAGCGCGACCATCGCCTTGCGCAGGTCACCGGGTGGCAGCAGGCCCAGTTCGCGGCGCAGCCGGCCGGACGAGCCGCCGTCGTCGGCGACCGTCACCACCGCCGTGACGTCGTCGGTCACCTGCCGGAGGGCGGTGAGCGTGACGTGGAGTCCCCGCCCACCGCCTAGTGCGACTGCTCTCCAGCTCACTCGCGTCCCAGGTCCCGGTGCACGACCTTGACGGCCATGCCGTCCTCGGCGGCCAGCCGCGCCGCCAGCTCCTCGGAGATGGCGACGCTGCGGTGCTTGCCGCCCGTGCAGCCCACGGCCAGCGTCAGGTACCGCTTGCCCTCACGCCGGTAGCCCGCGCCGATCAGCCGCAGCAGCTCGTGGTAGCGGTCCAGGAACTCCTCCGCGCCCTCCTGGGTGAGCACGTAGTTCCGCACGTCCCCGTCCAGGCCGGTCTGCTCGCGCAGCTCCGGGATCCAGAACGGGTTCGGCAGGAACCGGACGTCCATGACCAGGTCGGAGTCCATCGGCAGGCCGTACTTGTAGCCGAACGACAGCACGGTCACCCTGGTCCGGGTGGCCGACTCGCTGCCGAACGTGTCCTCGATCTTGGCCCGCAGCTGGTGCACCGACAGCGCGGACGTGTCCAGCACCAGGTCGGCCTCCTCGCGCAGCGGCGTGAGGAGGATGCGCTCCGCCTCGATGCCGTCCGCGAGCCGCCCGTCCGCCTGCAACGGGTGGCCGCGCCGCACCGACTCGAACCGCCGGATCAGCACGTCGTCGGTGGCCTCCAGGAACAGCACCTTCGGCTTGTAGCCGCGGGCGTCCAGGTCCTTGATCACCGCCGCCAGGTCCTCGGTGAACGCGCGGCTGCGCACGTCCATGACGACCGCCACCCTGGTGATGGCCCCCCGCGCCTGCGCGCCCAGCTCCACCATCGTCGCGATCAGTTCGGGCGGCAGGTTGTCCACCACGAACCAGCCCAGGTCTTCCAGGCATTTCGCGGCGGTGCTGCGGCCCGCTCCCGACAGGCCAGTCACCACCGCGACCTCGATGCCGGATTTCTCTCCGGCCTGTGCGCTCACTTCTGCTCCCTCTCACGGTCGGCTCCGCCGACACCTTCGCCACCGGCCGCGCTCAACGTCGCGTGCACGGCCTCCGCGGTGCGCCTGCCCACTCCAGGCACCCCGCTGATCTCCTCGATACTCGCCGCACGCAGCTTCTTCAGCGAGCCGAAATGCTTGAGCAGCGCGGCTTTGCGCGTCTGCCCCAGACCCGGCACCTCGTCCAGCGCCGACGTCGTCATGCGTGTGGACCGCTTCTGCCGGTGGTAGGCGATGGCGAACCGGTGCGCCTCGTCGCGCACCCGTTGCAGCAGGTAGAGGGCTTCACTGGTGCGGGGCAGGATCACCGGGTCCGGTTCGCCGGGCACCCACACCTCCTCCAGCCGCTTCGCCAGGCCCACCACGGCCACGTCCGTGATGCCGAGTTCGGCCAGCACGTCCGACGCCGCCTGCGCCTGCGGCGCTCCGCCGTCGACCACCAGCAGGTTCGGCGCGTACGCGAACCGGCGCGGCTTGCCCGTCTCCGGGTCGATGCCGGGCAGCGGACCGTCCACGGGTTCCCGGTTCTCCTTGAGATACGCCTGGAACCGCCGCCGCACCACCTCGGCGATGGAGCCGACGTCGCCCTGTTCCGCCCCCTCGCGGACCGCGAACCGCCGGTACTCCGACTTGCGCGCCAAGCCGTCCTCGAACACCACCAGCGACGCCACCACGTCCGTCCCCTGGACGTGGCTGATGTCGGTGCACTCGATGCGCAGCGGCGCGGTGTCCAGCCCCAGGGCGTCCTGGAGCTCCTGCAACGCCGCCGACCGGGCGGTCAGATCGCCCGCACGACGCAGTTTGTGCTGTTGGAACGCCTCCTTCGCGTTGCGTTCGACGGTCTCCATCAGGGCCCGCTTGTCGCCGCGCTGCGGCACCCGCAGCACGACCTTCCCGCCGCGCAGCCCGGTCAGCCAGTTCTCCACGGCCGCCGCGTCGTCGGGCAGTTCGGGCACCAGCACCTCACGCGGCACGGGAGCGGACTCCACTCCGCTCGCGCGCGCCGAGTCGGCCTGTTCGCCGTAGAACTGGGTGACGAACTGGTCGACCAGTTCCGGGACGCCGGTCTCGTCCACCCGGTCCACGACCCAGCCGCGCTGGCCGCGCACCCGGCCGCCCCGGACGTGGAAGACCTGCACGGACACTTCGAGGTCGTCCTGGGCGAACGCGACGACGTCCGCGTCGGTGCCGTCACCGAGGACCACGGCCTGCTTCTCCAGGGCGCGCTTGAGGGCGGCCTGGTCGTCGCGGAGGCGGGCGGCCTTCTCGAATTCGAGTTCCTCGGCGGCGGCGGTCATCTCCTTTTCGAGCCTGCGGACCATCGCGTCGGTCTTGCCGGCGAGGAAGTCGCAGAAGTCGTCGACGATGTCGCGGTGCTCGTCGGCGGTGACCCGGCCGACGCAGGGCGCGGAGCACTTGTCGATGTAGCCGAGCAGGCAGGGGCGGCCGATCTGGCCGTGCCGTTTGAACACGCCGGCGGAGCAGGTGCGTGCCGGGAAGACGCGGAGGAGGAGGTCGAGGGTTTCCCGGATGGCCCAGGCGTGGGCGTAGGGGCCGAAGTAGCGGACGCCCTTGCGGCGGGGGCCCCGGTAGACGTACAGGCGGGGAAACTCCTCGTTCAGGGTGACGGCCAGCACCGGGTAGGTCTTGTCGTCCCGGTAGCGGACGTTGAACCGGGGGTCGAACTCCTTGATCCAGTTGTATTCGAGCTGGAGGGCCTCGACCTCGGTGCCGACGACCGTCCACTCGACACCGGCGGCGGTGGTCACCATCTGGCGGGTGCGCGGGTGCAGCCCGGCGACATCGGCGAAGTACGAGTTCAGCCGCTGGCGCAGGCTCTTGGCCTTGCCGACGTAGACGACACGGCCTCCCGCGTCACGGAACTTGTACACGCCGGGGGCGTCGGGGATGGTGCCTGTCGCAGGGCGATAGGTCGACGGGTCGGCCACCCGACAAGCCTACGTGCGACCACCGACAACGAGTCGCCCGCCCGACCCCGGCCCGGCGGGCTCCGGATCGGACCACCCCGGCCGGAGGCAGCCCGGATCCGACGTCGAACCGGCACCGGATCGGCGAAGTCCGCGGCTCAGAGCCCGAGTTCGACCCGCAGTTCATCCCAGGACACGCTGCCGGCCCGGGGACGGCCCGTCCGCTGGATCTCCTCCACGGCCGCCGGCATCCCCCGATGGGCTTCCGGGTCGAGCTCGGTCATGAACGCCATCCGCCGCCACATCAGCAGCACCTTGCGCAGTACGTCCAAGCGCAGCGTCCGCCCGGCCTCGGCGAGAGCGCCGCTGTATGCGGCGTCGAAATCCGCGACCTGTTCCGGCAGCAGCGCCGCCCGGATCGCCTCCGGCTCGGCGAACTTCGCTGCGGCGATCTTGTCCCCGATCCACTCCGGATCGGCCACGGCATCATTTTCAACCGGCACGAGTGCACGCTATCGCCACGCGGCCGGTCAGCGGCTCACACGATCAGGTGGTCAGGCCAACACGACCTGGTCGCCCTGGACCTTCACGTCGACCGTCTTCAGACCGGTCGGCGTGGGCCCGCTGATCTTCGAGCCGTCGGACGCCTTGAACTGGCTGCCGTGGTTCGGGCACGTGATGGTGCCACTGACCGGCGCGCCGACCGTGGTCCCGGCGTGCGGGCACGCGGCGTCGAACGCCTTCACCGCGTTGCCCACGCGGGTCACCACCAACGGCTTCCCCCCGGACTCCACGATCACACCCCCACCGTCCGGCACCTCGGACAGCGACACGATCCCCTCGGCCGCGGGTGCACCCGTACCGGTGGCCGCACCGCCGGTAGTGGTCGGCGCACCGCCACCGGTGGTACCGGCAGGTGTCCCGGCCGGGGCCGGGGTGGTGGTGCCGCACGCCGCCAGCCCACCGGGGACGGCCAGTGCCACGAGGACGCCGCACAGCATCGAGCGACGGGACAACCCTGGGTTCTCGGTGGTGCTCAACCGGTCCTCCGCGATGTGGTGGTTGGTCGGTTCGGTCACACCACCAATACGAGAACACGGCGGCCGGGGTTCGACATTTCGACGGATACCGAAGAAACCGACAGCTTCAGGCCAGCACGACATCCGCGCCGGACACCCGCACCGGCACCTCCACCAGCCCCTTCGGCGACGGCCCGGACAGCACCGCCCCGCTCGAAGGGTCGAACGTGCTCCGGTGCGTCGGACACGTGATCACCCCCGCCGCCGGCGGGTTCACGATCGTCCCCTGGTGCGGACAGGCCGGGTTGAACGCCCGCACGCCCGCGTCACTCCGCACCACCAGCAGCTGCCCGTTCCCGGGCATGCCGACCAACGCACCCGCCCCAACGGGCACGTCGGCCGGCACGGTCACCCGGTCCCCCGGCTTCGCCGACCCCACACCGGGGGTCCGCGCCGGCGCACCGGAACCGCAGCCGGACAGGGCGAGCAGACCGCACAGCAGCAGCGTCCGACGTTCCACCCGCCCATCTTCACCTACTGGTCCTGGGCCGTCGCCGTCCGGGCCAGCGCCAGCACCGCCGTGAACGGCGGGAACCAGTGCCGCGAGTGCGACGGCGGGTTGGCCCAGCGCAGCGAGCCGTACCGGGTCATCGTGGGTGGGAGCGCGATCCGCTGTGGCGAGCGGACGAACTGGACCTCGGGTGGCGCCTTCAGGTGCGTGGGCAGCAAGGCGACGAGTTCGGCGAGGAAGATCCAGTGCTCCCGGGGACCCGGTATGACGGTGACGGGTCCGGACAGCATCCTGGCTTTCAGGTCGGCCAGCACCCGCGAGCCGATTCGCGCGGGCATGGCCAGTGCGGTGGTGGCCGGACCCAACGGCAGGAAGACGCCCTGCTCGGTGACGGACACCTTCCAGCCCAGCAGCCGGTAGCCCGCGATGGCCTCACCGAGCGCCTGCTGGTGCGCGCGGTCGCGGGGCCCGGAACGTGGGCTGCCGTCGGCGGTGGTCGTGGCGGTGATGCTCATCAGCGGAGGTCCCTCCCCGGTCGGGTGGAGCGGGCGGGTACCCGGTACGGGGGTGTCCCGAACACAGGCACACCCGGCAGGGTGCGGGGAAAGCCATCCGATCACCACACATGCTCCGGGTCGCGGACATGCACCCGCCGGGTCAAGCGCATCCGCCACCCGGCGTCACCGGACCCCCGACACGACGCCTCACCCCGTCTTATGCATGAAATGCATGGACTCCCGATCACATCTCACTAGACTGTCGAGCACGCTCAGTGACGGGAGCGAGCCGATGGAACCGAAAGCTCGAAGGGCATCCAGTACCAGGCGCGCTTGCCCGTTGTGCGGAGCGCTGATCGCCGCCGACAACACCGACCGGCTCTGCCACCGGTGTCGGCGCAACTCGCGTACCGAGCTCTACGGCCCGCCCGAGGTCCCGGCCGACTTCTGGGACCAAGAGACGATGGCCGCCGCCTTCGCCGGTCGTGACATGGGAGCGGTCCTCGCCGCTTACCGCCACCACCCGCACCACGTCAGCCGCGTCACCCAGGACCAGATGGCGTCCTGGCTGGGGATCAGCCAGGCGCAGCTGTCGCGGTACGAGACCGGCGAGAACCCGATCGACCGGATCGACCGCCTGCGCCACTTCGCGCGGGCGCTCGGCGTGCCCGGCGACCGGCTGTGGTTCGACCGAGTCGGAATCCCAAGCCAGGCGGGCCGCCTCGAACAGGCCGCCCCGCCCGATGTGCTCGCCCCGGCGTGGGACGCGGCGAGCATCGCAAGATCGGTCGAGGAGACGGCGAGGAGCGACTTGGCGATCAGCAGACGAGCGGCGCTCACCGGAGCAGCCGCGGTGGCTATGGGTCCCGCCCTGGTCGAACCGCTTCAGCGGTGGCTCCACCCCCTTCAACCCCTGGCCAAGTGGTCGTCCAGCGCGGCGATCGGCGAGGAGGAGTTGGCGGCGTTGCAGCACGTCGCCGACGGGCTGCGCGGGTGGGGCGGACGAGGCGGGTACGGGCTGGCGCGCAAGGCGGTGCTCGGGCAGTTGGAGGAACTGGCCGAGCGGTTGTCGCGGGCGCCGGAGGGCCCCACCACGGAACGGGCCTTCTTCATCGGCGCGGAACTGTCCAAGGTCGCGGCGAGCATGTCGTGGGACGCGGGCATGCACGACGCGGCGCAGCGGTACTACGTGCTGGGTGTCCGGATGGCGAAAGCGGGCGGCAACGACCCGTTCGCCGCGCTGTGCCTGGCGGCGATGGCCCGACAGATGTTCGACCTGGGCCGGCCGGAGGACGGGCTGGAACTGGTGCAGCTGGGCCAGTACGGGACGCGGCGCACCGCGACCCCGACTTTAGAGGCGCTGTTGCGCACCCGGGAGGCGTGGGCGTACGCGCAGATGGGACGGGTGCGCGAGTTCCACCGTGCGGTGGGGCAGGCACAGGACAGCTTCGGGCAGCGCAAGGCGGGCACGGAGCCGTGGTGGCTGGACAGCTTCGACGAAGCCGAGCTGGAAGGCGTCATCGGCGCCCGGATGCGGGACCTGGCCGGGCACGACCCGACCCAGGCCCCGCGCGCGGAGAAGCACATCCGCCGGGCGCTGCGGCTGCGTGACCCGTCCAGGGTGCGCAACCGGGCGTTCGACGTGATCGGGCTGGCCCGGACCCGGATGGTCGCGGGCGAGCCGGAGGAGGCGTGCGGCCTCATCCGGGACGTCCTGCCGACGGCGGCGGGACTGGCCTCGGGGCGGGTGCTTCGCAAGTTGCAGGACTTCGCCAAGGAAGCGGAGGGCCATCGGGACCTGCCGGTGGTGCGGGAGACCCGAGAGGCGATTCGGGGAGTGCGGACGGCCTGATATGCGCGTGGGAATCACCGGGCACAGCAATCTGGTGCCCGAATGTGTCGATGCCGTGCGGGCGGCGATCCGGGCGGCGTTGGAGGCCGAGGCGGCAGGCGGGTCTTCCCTGGTCGGGGTGACCTGCCTGGCGCCGGGCGCGGACCAGCTGTTCGCCCGGGCGGTGCTCGACCTCGGTGGTCGGGTGGAAGCCGTGCTGCCCGCGATGGACTACCGGGACAAGCTGAGACCGGACCGGCGGGCCGAGTACGACGAGCTGCTGGCGAAGGCCGACGTGGTGAGCATGCTGCCGAACGAGGTGTCCGGGCGGCACGCCTACGTGATGGCGAACGAGCGGATGCTCGCGTCGGTCGAGCTGCTGATCGCGGTGTGGGACGGCAACCCGCCGGACGGCCGCGGCGGCACGGCGGACGTCGTGGAGACGGCACGCGCGTCGGGCGTGCCGGTGGTGGTCGTGTGGCCGGAAGGAGCCCGTAGGCAGTCCTGAGACAGCGGAGGCCCTGGAACGGAGCAAGTCCCAGAGCCATCGGGGACAGCAGTTGTCCGCAATGGGTGCGAAACTCCGGCCATGCTGGAAACGTCGGCCCGACTGCTGAAGCTGCTGTCCCTCCTCCAGGTCCGCCGGGACTGGACCGGTGCGGACCTCGCCACCCGGTTGGGCGTGGACGTGCGGACCGTGCGCCGGGACGTGGACAAGCTGCGCAACCTCGGCTACCCGGTGAACGCCGCGCCGGGCGTCGCGGGCGGCTACCAGCTCGGCGCGGGCGCGGAACTCCCGCCGCTGCTGCTGGACGACGACGAGGCGGTGGCGGTCGCGGTCGGCCTGCGCACCGCCGCGAACGGCACCGTGTCCGGCATCGAGGAGACGTCGGTCCGGGCGCTGGCCAAGCTGGAGCAGGTGCTCCCGTCCAGGCTCCGCCGCCGGGTGAACGCCTTGCAGGAACACACTGTTTCACTCACCAACGCGGTCACCAGGGTCGACGCCGGCACCCTGACCGCGATCGCCGGCGCGTGCCGCGACCACCAGCGCCTGCGCTTCGGCTACCAGGGTCGGGAGGGCGACACGAAGCGCCACGTCGAGCCGCTGGGCCTGGCCCACACCGGCCGCCGCTGGTACCTGGTGGCGTGGGACGTGGACAAGAGCGACTGGCGCACGTTCCGCGTGGACCGCATCCCCGAGGAACCCACCCTGGGCGCGCGCTTCACCCCACGCGAACCTCCGGCCGAGGACCTGGCGTCTTACGTCTCCCGCCAGATCTCCGTAGCGCCTTACACGTACCAGGCGAAACTGGTCATGCACGCCCCGCTGGAGGAGGTGGAACTGCGCACCTCGAAGACGTCCGTGCACCTGGAACGCCTGGACGACGAACGCACCCTCCTCACCGCCGGCACACCGTCCCTGGAGGAACTGGGCCTGTGGATCGGCCTGATCGGCGTCGACTTCGACGTCGTGGAGCCGCCGGAACTCGCCGAGCACCTGCGGGTACTCGGCGAGCGCTTCCTGAAGGCGGCTAGCCCCGGGTCGAAGCCAGCCGGTACGCCGCCGCCCCGATGAGCTCCAGCGACACCTGGAGCCGCTCGGCGCTCACGTTGCCCGCGATGGTGTCCTCGGGCGTGTGGTAGAGCGGCTCCAGCTCGTGCGGACCGCCCTCGCCACGCCAGCTGAAGTTCGCCGCCGCGATGTTCCGCTCGTGGAACGGCACGTGGTCGCTGCTCCCCCGCGCCACCGGCCCGTGCACCCGCGGGTCGTACCCGAGCCGCTTGGCCGCCGCCGCGACCTCCCGGGTGGTGGCGTTGTCGCCGCCGTCGACGGACAGCAGCCAGTACGCGGTGGCCGGCCCGTGGCTGGTGGCGACCATGTCGTTCTGGAACACGCCGGCGATCCGCGCCGCGTTCGCGTCCGACAGCTGGCTGACGTAGTAGCGAGACCCGAGCAGCCCTTGCTCCTCTGACCCCCACAACGCGAACCGCAACGTCTTGCACGTCGGCAGGTAGCGCAACACCCGTGCCAACTCCAACGCCAACACGGTGCCGCTGCCGTCGTCGTTGGCCCCCGGTGAACCCGGCACGCTGTCGTAGTGCGCGGTCACCATGACCACACCGTCGTCCTTGAACGTCCCCGGCCGCTCCGCGATCACGTTGTAGGACGTCAGCGACGTGTGGTGGACCGTGGACACCGTCAACGACGAGGGCAACCCGGCCCGCAACCGCTCCACGTGCACCTGCGCGACACCCAACACCGGCACGGACACGTTGGACGTCAACGTAGGCGAGAACGCCGACGTCTTACCTGCGGGCGGCGTGGAGACCCGTCCGATCAACACCGCCGCCGCTCCACGCGCGACCGCGTCGTAGACCGCCGTGGACCCACCGGGAACGTTGACGAGCAACACGATCCTGCCGCTCAGGTCCGCCGGCAACGAGGCCCCGGCATCCAGATCCACCACCGGCCCGGCTACCGTGACGCCGAGCGCGCCGAACCGCGAAGCCCCCGCGTTCCACCGCGCCCCGTCCGGCAACACCAGCGACGACAGGTACTTGTCCGGCACCGTGAACGGCTGCAACTCCACCCGGTACCGCAGGTCGCGCAGCACCCGTGCGAGGTAGTCCCGGGCCCGGTGCTCCGACTCGGTGCCGCCGATCCGCTGCCCGATCCGGTCGCTGAGCACGCGGAGGTGCTCCAACGCCCGCCGAGCCCGAACCCGCCCCACCACGGGGTAGTCACCCAGCAGCAGCTCCGGGGCCTCGGACGCACCGGGCCGCTGTGCCCGCGCGGCCGGGTTGAGCCCCACCGTCACCGCGCCGGCCGCCGCGACCGCACCCGCCAGAACAGAGCGTCTACGCATTTCAGGCCCCCCACTTGGTTCGCGCCGATCTCTCGAACCTAGGCAAACCGGACGATCGCGAAAAGAGTGCCGTTGGCGGACACGCGCCCGCCAACGGCACCACGACGATCAGACGGCTTCGAGCTGAACCCGATTCCGCACCGGGTCGATACCGGCCACCCGGACCGACAGCGTCGAGCCGACCGGAGCCGACACGGCACCGACCAGCAACCCGGGCACGGAGCCGACCACCAGCAACGCGCCGAACGGCACGACCTTGGTCACCCGACCGTCCACGACATCGCCTACCTGCATTGGACTTCACCTCCTCTCCCACCCGTTCGGGCAGGGGGAGGCGGGCCACGGATCAACCCGTGGCCGGGCAACCGTTCCGCTCACGGCCAGCGGCCGACCCGGCAGTCATACGATCGACAATAGGCCCGGCACAGCAAGCCGGGCAACACCCGACCGCAACGACACCGAATACTCGACGACGCCTCACGAACAAGCCGGCAGAGCGCGATAGCGCGCAGCGCATACCCCTACCCGCCTTGGCACTGCCTTGTGAACACGGGTGGCACCACAGCTTCCAGTAGCCACCCCTTTCGGCTGGACTCCGGTCCGCACAGGATTCATGAAGCCGCTGCTCCTCTTCGTGTTCTCGGGGCGAGGCTCACCCGCAGCCGCAGTCCTTTGGGGTGCTGGGTGATGAACCCGTAGGGTTTGGGTCCCCTGCGAGACACTTGCTCGAAATGCCAGCCCTGCACGAACATGGCCAGTGCGATTGACACCTCGGTCAAGCCGAAAATGTCGCCGATGCAACGTCGCGCGCCGACGCTGAACGGCATGTACGCCTCACGCTGCGCCTTGCCGACTCTTTCCTCGCACCAGCGGTCCGGATCGAATTTCTGCGGGTCCGAAAAGATCGTGGCGTTACGGTGAATAGCATAGCAGCAGAAGAAAACGTCCGATTCCCTGGGTATCCGGTAGCCACCGAGTTCCGTGTCGACAAGCGTTGTCCGGCTGGTCAACCAAACCGGCGGGAACAACCGGAGAACCTCTGTCACCACGCGTTTCAGATAGTCGAGCCGCGGGATGTCGTCGATGGTCGGCCGCTCGCCGCCGAGGACGTCGTCGATCTCGGCCCGAAGCCGCTGAAAATGGTCGGGATGGCTGGACAACAGATGCAGGGTCCAGCCGAGAAGCGCGGCCGAGGTCTCGATCCCGCCCACCAGAAAGCCGAAGATGTGTTCCCGTATCGTATCGATGTCCTGGTTGCCCGCCCGGAGCAGCAGTCCCACCAGGTCGGTGTGCTCAAGGTCGTCCGCCATGCGGCTGCGCACAAAGGACTCCAGTGCCGAGCCTATCCGGGCGACCGAATCGCGATAGCGGCGGTTTCCGGGGAACGGAATACGGTCCACCGCAGGCAACAGGGTCCGTAGCGCCGATCCGGCCATAACCGTCGATATGTTGCGTTGGAATAATATGACCGTCTCCGCGCCCCGGTCGCCCAAGAACAGCGTCCGGGGCAGGATGGCCGTGGTGAGCCGGGTCATTTCGGCGTCCACATCGAGGATCTGCCCGGGACGCCAAGAGGTGGTGAGGTCGTCGACACAGGTCTGGATCCGGGTCACATAATCCGGGAATCGATCGTGGTGGAACGCGGGCTGGACCAGTGGCCGGTCTATGCGGTGCCGAGCGTTCGGGCTCAGCGGGAGACCTCGACCGAGTACTTTGATAAAGGGCGCGAGCAGTGCGCCTCCTTTGTCGAACTCCCGGCCGTTTCCGGCGAGCTGGATCTGCCGGACCAGCGGTGGGGAGTTCACCAGGTAGAGGTTTCGGCGGCCCAACAGGATCCGGATGATCGGCTCGCGGGCGGACTGCCGCTCGAAGAAGCCGAACGGGTCACGGGCCATCGCGAGCGTGTGACCGAGCACCGGCAATGCCCCTGGTGCGACTGGAACGGACTTTTCTGTGGCCATGTGAGCGCGCTCCCCGGCGAGAATTTATCGGCTAGACGTGCCACCACCAGTTAATGGTCGAATATGGTGGCGGATCGGTGCGATCAGGAGGTTCGTCGACCAGCGAGACCGTCATGGTGATCGCATCCGGATGATATCCGTCAGGGTTGGTGTAGCGAGGTGAATTATGGTGCCAGTCGACCATTCCTCGCACCATCTGGACGATGTTCTCCACCCACCCGGCGAATACCGGATCGGCGCCGACCAATAGTCGGTCACGGAGTTCCAGCAGTCGCTCCATACACTTGTTACGCAAACTCACGGCATCCAGTAGAGCCCGGTCCCGGGACGCTCCTCGCGCCATCAGCAGTGCGACGATATTGGCTGCGGTGTCGGATCCGCCCCCCTGCTCGTGCTCGGCGAGCCAGCGTTCCTTGCCGAACGAACCGAGGTCGTTGTCGATCGCACAGACCAAGGACATGGCCTCGACGAATGCCTGCGTGACCGGCGCGTCGAGCTGATCCGCGGGTAGTGGTGTCGGTGTGTAGAAGTCGAACCAGCACGAGACGACGGCAACACCTACGGAATGCAGGCGCACGGTCAGGAAGGTGTCGAGGTCGGGTGGATCGCTCCGGGTCGCGAGGGCGCACTGCCACGCGGAGCTCGCCACCCACATACGCATTGTGTTCACCAGGCGGCCGATCTGCGTCGGTGTCCCGACAGTCCGTACACGTTCGGCAAGGTGGCGGGTGGCGGAGGCGAACATGCCGAGTTCGGGAAGGGTGAGGGTCGGCACTTGCAAGGTCCGCACAAACGCCCCGCCGAGCGCGGCGACGGCTCCGGGGTCGGCCGTGTGGTCTCCGACCAGATCGTCGAGAACGAAGATCAGCGCCATCATGTCGGCGGACACCTGGAGTTTCTCCACCGGCGACCAGGGCGCGATCCGGCTGACGAACTCACCTGCCCGGCAGTTCACGACAGCCCGCTTGAGCCGGTCCGTGGCGCACAGACCGTGGCCGGCCAATTCCTGGATACTGCGTTCGACGACCAGTTCGCAGTCCGGATGGTTCCACTCCGGAATGGGCAGATATATCGGGGGAATGTCGATGTGCATGGTGTTCACCGACCGTCGGAGGGGCCACGACGCCGAAAACGGAGGATGCGCGTCTCTATACCGCCGTCCCGCCAGGCGCGGAAGAAGTTGGCGTGCCAATACATCGACTTGAGCATTTGCTGCCGGTCCCTGGAGTTCTGAGCGGAGTCCTGGAGCACGGCATCGATCCACGCCATACTCTGCACCCAGAACTCGGTGGCACCCGCTGTGACATCCTCGTTCCGGTCGAGTACGAATCCCGCCCGCTGCGCCTCGTCGACGTATTCCGTCACGGTCCCGATACTGGTCTTCCAGTAGTCGTCGAACTGGTTCTGCCATCCGTCGCGGGACAGAAAGGCATCCTCGATGCAGAGCCAGCCGTCCGGTTTGACGACGCGGGCCAGGCGGTCGAAGACATCGCGTCGTGACATGTACGACAGACTTTCCATGGCGACGGCCGCGTCCACCCGCAAGTCCTCCGGGATCTCGGCGGCGTCGGCCAGCAGAATGTGGACGCGGTGGCCCACCCGGCCGACCGACGCGAAGTCGCGAACGATCG
>CBHFOL010000166.1:0-16933 GCA_965995405.1 uncultured Saccharothrix sp. | reverse complement strand
CCGGACGCGCCCGCGCACGTCGTGGCCCACGACTGGGGTTCGATCCAGTCGTGGGAGGCAGTCACTACGCCGGGCGCGCGGATCGCCTCGTACACCACGATCTCCGGGCCGTGCCTGGACCACGTCGGGCACTGGATGCGGCGGCGGCCGACGCTCGCGCACGTCCGCCAGCTGCTGCACTCTTGGTACATCGTGGCGTTCCAACTGCCGTTCGTCGCGCCGTTCGTGTGGCGACGGGTGATCGGGCCGCGCTGGGGCAGGCTGGTGCGTCGCATGGAGGGTGCCCGGGGTCACGTCTCGGAGTCCATTGTGGATGACGGCGTGCACGGGATCTCCCTGTACCGGGCCAACTTCGTCCCGCGCATCCGCGCGCCGCGCGACCGCCGGACGGACGTCCCGGTGCTGCTCGTCCAGCTGCTGAAGGACAAGTACGTGACCTCGGGCGTGCTGGAGGACGTCGACCTGTGGGCACCGGACCTGCGTCGCCGGGTGCTCGACGCCGGCCACTGGGCCCCGGTCACCCACGCCCGGGCGCTCGCGCTGCTGGTCGCCGACCACGTCACCGCGCACACGCCGCCGGGCGAACCGACCGCAGCACGTCCCGGGCCTGACTCCGCCCCAGGTTCCACGACCGCCAGTCGTCGTCCTTGACGGTGTGGTGCCGTAGGGCGCAGCGCTTCAGGTCGTCCGGCAGGGTGGCGATGGCCGGCACCGCGTCGTCGGACAGCAGGGAGAGGTAGTCGACGTCGATCCGGCCGGTTTCCTGCCAGCGCGCGATGTTGTGTTCGGCGATGAACCGGTCCGGGTTCAGCAGCGCCAGGCCGACCAGCACGGCGAACCCGGTGCCGACGACGGCGCGGGCCGGCCACCGGCCGTGCAGCTTCACCCCGGCGGCAAGGACGAGGACGTAGACCAGGCCCAGCCACAGTTCGCACGTGGAGACCAGGACACGCAGCACGGTGAACCCGTACGCCTGCTGGTAGGCCCACATCCGGGCCAGCGCGGACGCCACGATGACCAGCGTGAGCACGCTCAACGCGCCGAGCAGCCCGCGCAACCACATCCGGTCGGCGGCGGTCTCGATCCGGGCGAGGCCCGCCGTCACCGCGATCACGCCCAACGTGAGCACGGTGACGGCGAGCAGCTGCCAGAACCCGCGCCGCGCGTACTCGGCGTAGGTCAGGCCGGCTGTGCGCAGGACATAGTCGTCGCCGCCGAACAGGGCGGTGACCTGCACACAGACGAACGTGGCGAACAGCGCCACCAGTGCACCCACCGGCAGCGCCCATTCGCGCCGGGCGAGCCGCCGGGCGAACTCGTGGTCGTCGTGCAGCGCGGGTGGCTTGGCGACCAGGTAGAGACACCCGATGGTCCCCGCGCCGACCAGCACGAAGAGCACCAACGACGAAGCCACCGACCCTTCCGGCATCGCCGACTCCAGCATCCCGGCGAACGCGGCGTCCGCCCCGGCGAACAACGGCACGAAGACCAGCAACAACAGCAAGGTGATGGCCACCGGACGCGCCAACGGCGGCATACCGCCCGCCCGAACCCCCTTGGTGACCCACGGCACGGCCCGCACCGTCGCCACCGGCACGGCCACCGAGCCGAACAGCACCCCGCGCGCCGACCGACCGCCCGCGACCGCGAGCGATCCGGCGGCGCACCCGGCCAGCGCGCACAGCGCGAACACCCATTGCGACGCGACCAGCGCGCCGGTGGCGAAGAGCAGCACGGAAAGCCCGGCCCACCCCCACCGAACCTTCCTGACCAGCACGAACACCACAACGGCCAACAACGACCACCCCAGTCCGGGCCGGTCGAGCGGCACCAGGGCAGCCGCCACGACCCCCGCGCCGACACCGGTGAGCAGCACACGGTTGGCTGACATCCGAACCCCTCCAGGACATGCGTCATCACGCCGACCTATCCCGCGTCGGCACCAACGGGTGATTCCGTGCTTTCGGGTGATTCCGTACTTTCCTGAGAACCCGCCTCAACGGATTCTCAGCCCAGCCCACCGAAAATGTCGCCGCCCCCTGGCAGGATGGAAATCGGGGGGTGCTCAGAACGGCCCAGTGCCGTTCAGGACGGCTAAGCCTCGACCGCTAGACCGCGACCGCTAAGCCCGACCGCTAAGCCCCGACGCTAATTAGACCCCGACCGCTACACCTCTGCCGCCACCCGAGCGCACCCGTCGACGACACGCGGCACCGCCGGGATCGTGGCGCGGATCCGGCACCCCGGACCGTCCACCACCGCGATCGTCCCCCCGTGCAGGTCCACGATCCACCGCGCGATGTTCAACCCCAGCCCGGTGCCCCCGCCCCTGGCCCGTTCCCCCCGCGTGAACCGCTCGAACACCCGCTCCCGGTCCTCCGGCGCGATCCCCGGCCCGTCATCGGACACCTCCAGCACCAGATTCGTCCCCACCCGGGCCGAAACCCGCACCTCCCCACCCGCCGGACCGTGCCGGGCCGCGTTGTCCAGCAGGTTCACCACCACTTGGTGCAACCGCGCCCGATCGGCGACGGCCGAAGCCGACGGCGGCACCACGTCCACGGTGAACCGAACCCCTCGATCGGTCACCGAAGCCTCCGCGACCACCTCCTCCAGCAGCGGCCCGACCGGGAACTCGGCCAACTCCAGCCGGTGCGCCCCGGCGTCGATCCGGGACAGGTCGAGCAACTCGGTGACCAGCCGCCCGAGCCGTTCGGTCTGCGCCAACGCCGTGCGCATGGTGGCCTCGTCCGGCCGCGCGACCCCGTCCACGACGTTCTCCAGCACGTTCTGCAACGCGGTGATCGGCGTCCGCAACTCGTGCGACACGTTGGCGATCAGTTCCCGCCGCTGCCGGTCCGCGGCAGCCAGGTCCGCCGCCATCTGGTTGAACGCCCCGGCGAGTTCGCCCACCTCGTCCCGGGTCGTCGCCCGCACCCGCCGGCTGTAGTCGCCGCGCCGCATCGCCCGCGCGGCGGCCGTCATCTCGCGCAGCGGCTTCGTCATACCGTGCGCCAGCACCTGTGACGTGGCCAGCGCGGCGAGCAGCGCCCCGGTCATCGTGCCGATCGGGATCCACCCCATCTGCGACCAGAAGTAGACGAGCCCGGTCACCCCGGACGCCACCAGCAGGATGCCCAGCTTCAGCTTGATCGACCGCACCGGGTCCAGCGGGCGCGGCAGGAACTCCAGCGCCGTCTCGAACGCCGAACGCACGCTCATCTCGGCACCTCCAACGCGTACCCGACGCCGTGCACGGTCCGGATCAGGTCCGTCCCGAGCTTGCGCCGCAACGCTTTGATGTGGCTGTCGACGGTCCGCGTGCCGGTGCCGTCGTGCCACCCCCACACCTCGTCCAGCAGCCGTTCCCGCGACTGCACGGCACGCGGCCGTTCCGCCAGGTGCACCAGCAGCTGGAACTCGGTCGGCGTCAGGTGCGCTTCCGCGCCTGCCCGCAACACCCGCCGTTCCGCCAGGTCGATCTCCAGGTCGGCGACGCTGATCCGAGTCGACGGCACCGCCGCCCGTTCCACCCGACGCAGCAGCGCGTGCACCCGCGCGGCCAGCTCCCGGATGGAGAACGGCTTGGTCAGGTAGTCGTCCGCGCCGACCGCCAACCCCACCAGCAGATCGGTCTCGTCGCCGCGCGCGGTGAGCATCAGCACCGGCACCGGTCGGTTCGCCTGGATCCGCCGGCACACTTCGAGGCCGTCGAACCCGGGCAGCATCACGTCCAGCACGACGAGGTCGGCGTCGGCGGCCTTGGCCACCCCGGACGGCCCGTCGTGTGCCAACTCGACCTCGAAACCCTCCGCGCGCAGCCGTGCGGCTACCGAAGAGGCGATGGTCAGGTCGTCCTCGACCACCAGAACCCGGCGTGTCATGCAGCCGACTCTAGGTGGGCCCGATGGAGACGTCCGGTGCGACTTGTGAACGTCCTGTGGAGACCTCCGCCGCTGCCCGCCGGACCGCCTCGGCCCGCGCAACCCGCCGTCCGTTGCCCGATGTGGTGCCCGACCGGCTCGGACCTGCCGCAACGCCGACGTCCGGACCGCTCGGCCTGCGCGGCCTGCGCGGACGAACCGCCGGCGTACCGGCGGACGTTAGGGTGTCCGGGTGGCGGACGCGGTCCTGGAAGCGGTGTTGGAGCGGATCACGTTCGCCAACGAGGAGACCGGCTACACGGTGGCCCGGGTGGACACCGGCCGGGGCGGCGACCTGGTCACCGTCGTGGGGGCGCTGCTCGGCGCACAGCCCGGCGAGTCGATCCGGATGCGCGGTCGCTGGGGATCACACCCGCAGTACGGCAAGCAGTTCCACGTGGACGACTACACCACCGTCCTGCCCGCCACCATCCAGGGCATCCGCCGCTACCTCGGATCGGGCCTGATCAAGGGCATCGGCCCGGTGCTGGCGGACCGTATCGTCACGCACTTCGGCGTCGATGCCCTCGACGTCATCGAACAACACCCGGAACGCCTGATCGAAGTCCCGAAACTGGGCCCCAAACGCACCAAGCTGATCGCCGCCGCCTGGGAAGAGCAGAAGGCCATCAAAGAGGTGATGGTCTTCCTCCAGGGAGTCGGCGTGTCGACGTCACTGGCCGTCCGGATCTACAAGCAGTACCTCGAAAAGTCGATCGACGTCGTCCGCACCGAGCCGTACCGCCTGGCCACCGACGTCTGGGGCATCGGCTTCCGCACCGCCGACACCATCGCGAAAGCCGTCGGCATCCCGCACGACAGCCCGCAACGCGTCAAAGCCGGCCTCCAGTTCACCCTGTCCGAGGCGACCGGCAACGGCGACTGCTTCCTGCCGGAGAACCAGCTCATCGGCGAAGCCATCAAGATCCTCCAGGTCGACGCCGGACTCGTCATCGAATGCCTGGCCGAACTCGTCACCGAGGAAGGCGTGGTCCGCGAGGTCATGCCCGACGACGAACCGGCGATCTACCTGATCCCCTTCCACCGCGCGGAAATCTCCCTCGCCGGCCAACTGCTCCGACTGCTGCACACCAGCGCCGAACGGATGCCCGCGTTCGCCGACGTCGACTGGGACCGTGCCTTCTCCTGGCTCGGCGCGTCCCTGGAGGACAAGCAGCGCGACGCGGTCAAGCTGGCCCTGACCCGCAAGGTGGCGGTGCTCACCGGCGGCCCCGGCTGCGGCAAGAGCTTCACCGTGCGGTCCATCGTGAAACTGGCGGTGGCGAAACACGCCAAGGTCGTCCTCGCCGCACCCACCGGCCGTGCCGCCAAACGCCTGACCGAGCTGACCGGCCACGAGGCCCGCACCGTGCACCGCCTGCTGGAACTCAGGCCGGGCGGTGACGCAGCCTACGACCGCGACCGCCCGCTGGACGCGGACCTGGTCGTCGTGGACGAGGCGTCGATGCTGGACCTGTTGCTGGCCAACAAGTTGGTGAAGGCGGTCGCACCCGGCGCGCACCTGCTGCTGGTCGGCGACGTCGACCAGTTGCCGTCGGTCGGCGCGGGCGAGGTGCTGCGCGACGTGCTGGCCGAAGGCGGCCCGATCCCCAACGTCCGCCTCACCCACATCTTCCGCCAGGCCCAGCAGTCCGGCGTGGTGACCAACGCCCACCGCATCAACTCCGGCGACTACCCGCAGGTCCAGGGCATGGCGGACTTCTTCCTGTTCCCGGCGGAGGAGGCGGAGGACGCGGCGACCCTGACGGTCGACGTGGTAGCCAACCGCATCCCGCGCAAGTTCGGCCTGAACCCGCGCACCGACATCCAGGTCCTCGCCCCGATGCATCGCGGCGCGGCCGGAGCCGGCGCGCTGAACGCGGTGTTGCAGGAAGCCCTGACGCCGTCCACAAAGGACATACCGGAACGTCGGTTCGGCGGCCGGGTGTTCCGGGTCGGCGACAAGGTGACGCAGATCCGGAACAACTACGACAAGGGCGAGAACGGCGTCTTCAACGGCACCCTCGGCGTGGTCACCGCGATCGACGTGATCGAGCAGAAGCTGACGGTGAAGACGGACGAGGACGAGGACGTCGATTACGAGTTCGGCGAACTGGACGAGCTGACCCACGCCTACGCCATGACCATCCACCGTTCGCAGGGCAGCGAGTACCCGTGCGTGGTCATCCCGATCACGACCAGCGCGTGGATGATGTTGCAGCGCAACCTGTTGTACACGGCGGTGACCCGGGCCAAGAAGCTGGTGGTGCTGGTCGGTTCCCGCAAAGCCATCGGCCAGGCGGTCCGAACCGTGAGCGCCGGCCGCCGCCACACGGCTCTGGACCACCGCCTGCGTCAGCCCTGAACCTGCGGGTGCGCGCGATCTTCGGAGGCGAGGGCCGAGGCGTTGGTGAAGGCAGTCGCGAACAAGACGATCTCACTGTTTTCCAGGGTCAGAAATACGCGATCGTCCACCCAAAGTTCCACGTGCCCGTCATTCACCGTGATCGAACAGACGGCGGGCCGGTCGGCTTCGTTGGAGCACCGCACGAACCACTCGCGCTCCGGGTGGCACAGGTCGTGGCTGGTGTCGCTACTGGTTTCGCTGTTGGTGTCTTGGTCGGCTTCATGGGTCGCTGAAGGCACAGCTATCCCCTTTCGGGTGGTCTGAGGCTTGAGCAGGCCGATTTCGACCTGATGACTGTTAGCTTGGACTCAGCTACCTCGAACTCGCAACTGCGAACAAAGAGTTGCACCAATCGTGTGAACCCCAGGGGGAATTCGTGGCGCAAACGCCGACTGTGCGGCAGAAGTTCTTGGCGATGTACATGCGCGAGGCGCGGCTCAAGGCGGGCGTGGATCCCAAGGAGGTCGCGAAGCTCCTCGGCCGCGACACCACCCGCGTCACGAAGATGGAGCTGGCCCGGGAGGGCATCACACCCGGCGACACCAAGATGCTGCTGGACCGGTACGGCGTCCATACGGAGGAGGAGAAAGCCCAGATCGTCGAACTGGCCCGCACCAAGACCCAACGCGGACGCTGGCAGGGCCACCGCGCAACCGTGCCGCTGGAGCTCCGGCCCTACTACGACTTCGAGGTCGACTCCGACCTGATCCGCCACTACGGCATGGAGATGATCCCTGGCCTGTTGCAGACCGAAGCCTACATGCGGGCCACGCTGGAGAAGCACTTCCGGGTCAGTGCCGACAGTGTCGAGGACATCGTGGCGTACAGGTTGGAGCGGCAGGAAGTGCTGTTCCGCAAAGTGCCGGTGACGGCGGTGTTCGTGATCAGCGAGAGCTGTCTGCGCAGGGTCTTCGGTGGAAACGCGGTGATGCACGAGCAGGTGCTCCACCTGGCGGAGCTGACCAAGCGGCGGAACGTGCGCATCCACGTGCTGCCGTTCGCCGGGCGGGTCAGTGGCGGGATTCCCTTCAGCTTCACCATGTTGCGCATCCCTGCCCCAGCCTCGTCGGCGTCGGACCTGGAGATGGTCTACGTGGAGAACCTCCACGACGCCGACTACCTCGATGGCAAGCAGGAGGTCAACGACTACGTGGACCTGTGGGGCAGTCTCACTGCCGACGCGCTCGGAGTGGAACAATCGAGAAGGTTCATCCTGGGCGTCGCCCAGGACTACACCTGATCGTGAAAGGTGGTCCCCGCCATGACTCCGGACTTCTGCGTCGCCACTTTCAAGACTTCCAGTTACACCGACGGCAACGGGACTTGTGTCGAGGTGGCGGTGGTGCCGGGGTGCTATGCGTTGCGGGACACCAAGAACCGGAGTGGTGGGCTGATCGCGGTGCCGGCTGGTGCGTTCGAGGCGTTTCTGCGTTCGTTGCGCGGGTAGCCCGCCGGGAGCGCGCGTCGTCCCGGCGGGCTGGTGGCACTACTTGATCGGGAAGGCGACGTCGCAGACTTCGTCCTCCGGGCCGGCCGTCGACCAGTCCGTGAAGTACACCTCGCGCGGCGCGCCGGCCTGGGTGTGGCCGTTCGCCTCCAGCCACGCCGACACCGCGTCGTACGCCGACAGGAGTTGCGGGTACTGCACCTCGCGCTTCTTCAACCGCACGTACGCCTCGCGGTGGGCCGGTTCGATCCGGGCCGCCGCGCCGGCGGGTGGTGTGGTGGCTGCGATCGGCAGGGCGATCTCCACCGGACCGTCGCTGTCCTCGCTCACCTCGCCGTGGTAGATCACCAGGCCCGGCGCGGACATGCCGCCGTACGCGTCCGTCGCCTTGAGGACCCGGTCCATCGCCTCCCGGATCCAGTCCGACAAGCCCGGCTGCAACACGTGCCGCTGCTCGCTCAGCACGACCTGCTCCGGCACGTCCCGCTGTTGCACCTCGTACATCTCCGCCAACCCCTCTCCTCCGGTCATCACCAAGCGGAGGCGTGCGGCCAGGTCCCGCTGCACGGCGAAGCGCTCCTCGGCTGCCTGCCAGTACTCGTCCAGCAGCGCGGCACGTTCGTGCTCCGGTGCCAGGACGATCCGGCTGACAACGGTCAACGGCATGTCCAACCGGCGCAGTGAGCGCACCAGGCGGGCGTCCGCCAACTGAGTCTCCCGGTACCTGCGGTAGCCGTTCGTCGGGTCGACCGACGACGGCTTCAGCAGGCCCTGCCGCTCGTACAGCCGCAGCGCCTTCAGAGAGAGCCTGGTCCTGCGCGCGAACTCGCCGATGCCCAGTTCCCGTGCCATCCGCACTTCCTCCACGACGTCGACCCTGAGGTGTGCCCCAAGGGCAGGGTCAAGCCTT
Organism: uncultured Saccharothrix sp.; assembly: GCA_965995405.1. Lineage (GTDB taxonomy): Bacteria > Actinomycetota > Actinomycetes > Mycobacteriales > Pseudonocardiaceae > Actinosynnema. The sequence continues at coordinate 8,246 of CBHFOL010000166.1, read as the reverse complement.
GCGCCGGTTGTCGGTTTTCGCCTGGTGCGGGCCGTAGCAGCATCACCTATAAGCGTGAGGTATGGCCGGTCGGAGGGTGTGCACGACCCGGTTTTTGCCTCATCCTCCTGCTCAACCCTGCATAGGAGGAAAGAACCGTGAAGTCGACCAGACGTTCACTGGTGACACTGGCCATAGCCGCTGTCACCGCCGCCGCGGTGGTCAACGGCGGCATTCCGGGCACCGCGGGCCCTGCACCCGAGGTGGCCGCCGTCCAAGCCGGACCGACCTACGTCTACAAGGTGCACGCGCCGCTCGGCAGGGCCGCGCAGGACCTGCTGGGCCGCGGCTTCGACGTCCTCGAACAGCGCGAGGGCGACTACCTGTTCGTCCTCGGCGACTCCGCCACCGGCCAGAAGCTGAAGGGCGAGGGCTTCACCACCGTCATCGACGAGGTGCTGCCCGCTCCGCAGTGGACGCCGCCGGCGCGCAAGTCGCAGTCGCTCGACGCCGCCGCGCTGGAGGAGACCTACTACGGCGGCTACCGGACGATCAACGCCCAGTGGGCGCACCTGGACTCGGTCGCGTCCCAGTACCCGAACCTGACCCAGGTCGTCGACTACGGCGACTCGTGGAAGAAGACCCAGGGCGCGGGCGGCTACGACCTGCGGGCCATCTGCATCACCAAGAAGAACGCCGGCGACTGCGCGCTGAGCACGTCCGCGCCCAAGCCCCGGTTCTTCGTGATGGGCCAGCTGCACGCCCGTGAGATCACCACGGGTGACGTCGCCTACCGGTGGATCGACCACCTGACGCGCGGCTACGGCAGCGACGCCGAGGTGACGGCCCTGCTCGACTCCACCGAGGTGTGGGTCGTGCCGATCGCCAACCCGGACGGCGTGAACATCGTGCAGCAGGGCGGCAACTCGCCGCGCTACCAGCGCAAGAACGCCAACACCACCAACGGGGCGAGCTGCTCGGGCACGTCGGCGTCGCACGTCGGCATCGACCTGAACCGCAACACGAACTCGCACTGGGGCGGCGAGGGCACGTCGTCCAACCCGTGCGACCAGACCTACAAGGGCCCGTCGGCCAACTCCGAGGTCGAGTCGCGGGCGCTCCAGGCGTTGTGGCGCAACCTCTACAAGGACCGGCGCGGCACCGGCAACACCGACGCCGCACCGGCCGACACGACCGGTGTCGTGATCTCCATGCACAGCTACTCGAACCTCGTGCTGTTCCCGTGGGGCTGGACGACCCAGTACAAGACGGGCAACGACGCCGCGCTGCGCGGCATGGCGCGGGACATGGCGTCGCTGGCCGGCGGCTGGCAGTACGGGCAGCCGGGCGAGGTGCTGTACAACGCGGCCGGCGCGACCGACGACTGGGTGTACGACGACCTGGGCGTCGCCTCGTTCGTGTGGGAGATCGGGCCCGGGTCGGGCACGTGCAGCGGGTTCCTCCCGGCGTACTCGTGCCAGGACTCGACGTTCTGGCCGAAGACGAAGTCGATGCTGCTGTACTCGGCGAAGAAGGCGGCCAACCCGTACGGCGGCGCGAACCCGCCCGGACCGTGCCAGAAGGCGACCAACGACGGTGACGTGGCCATCCCGGATGCCGGTGCGGCCGTGAGCAGCACGATCAACATCTCCGGGTGCACGGGCACCGCGTCGCCGACCACGCAGGTCGAGGTGCACATCAAGCACACCTACCGGGGTGACCTGGTGCTCGACCTCATCGCGCCGGACGGCACCTCGACCCGCTTGAAGCCGTCCGACAACGACTCGGGCGACAACATCGACACCACGTACACCGCCGACGTGTCCGGCAAGGCCCGCAACGGCGCCTGGAAGCTCCAGGCCCAGGACGTCTACTCGGCCGACTCGGGCTACATCGACTCGTGGAGCCTGACCCTGTAAAGCGCGAAATGTAAACTTAACGAAGTATAATTCAATCAAGTAAGCTTTACAAAGCAAGTCGTACTTGCGCTCTTTCGAAGCCGGCCCCGCAGGCAGTCTGCCTGCGGGGCCGGTCCGCGTAATTGGTTATCTTCTTATTGCGGACAGCTCGCCGGTCCCTGGCGCTGGACGGCACGGAACTGCCGGTCTACGCCTCCAAGGACAACCGTCGCGAGTGGATCCACGCCGTGGACCACCGTCGGACGGTCGAGGCGGTGATCGAGCGCGGACGGATCGGGGAGACCTACCACGTCGGCACCGGGGACGAGGCGAGCGTCGAGCGGATCGCCGACCTGGTGCCGGCCGAGCTGGGGCTGCCGTCGAGCCTCAAGACCACCGTGCCGGACCGGCCCGGGCACGACCGGCGCTACCTGCTCGACTCCACGAAGATCCGCCGGGAACTGGGCTGGGAGCCGACCGTCGCGTTCGAGGACGGCGTGCGCGACACGATCCGCTGGTACGCCGCGAACCGGGCGTGGTGGGAGCCGTCGCGGGACCGGAGTCCGGTGGCCGAGCGGAGCGCCTGGTCGCGGTAGCGCGAACCGGATTCGGGGCCACGTAAGGGAAAGGGCCCCTGCGGGGGAGACGCCCGCAGGGGCCCTTTCAATTGGGGGAGGGTGAGGCCCCCGGTGTTACCGCAGGGTGATTACTTCAGGCCGTTGCCCATCGCGGTGATGAGCTCGCCGTTGGTGGTGTCGCCGTCGAGCGACCAGAAGAACGCGCCACCGAGGTTGTTGTCCTTGGTCCACTTCATCTTGCCGCCGATGGTGGCCGGGGTGTCGTAGCTCCACCACTGGTTGCCGCAGTGCGCGTACGCGGTGCCGAACGCGGTGCCGGTGGCCGGGCACTTGGTCTTGATGACCTTGTAGTCCTCGATGCCCTTCTCGTACGTGCCCGGCGCGCCGTCGGTCGCCGTGCCGCCCGGCGTGGACTGCGTGACGCCCGTCCAGCCACGGCCGTAGAAGCCGATGCCCAGCAGCAGCTTGGACGCCGGAACGCCCTTGGCCTTCAGCTTGTCGATGGCGGCCTTCGTGTCGAAGCCCTCCTTCGGCGGGTCGACCGCGGTCAGCGGGGAGTGCGGCCGGGTCGGGCCCTTGGCGTCCCACGCGCCGAAGAAGTCGTAGGTCATGACGTTGTACCAGTCGAGGTACTGCGCCGCGGGGCCGTAGTCGGCCAGGTCGAGCTTGCCGCCGGTGCTGCCGTCGGCCGTGATGGCGGCGGTCACCAGGTTGCTGGAGCCGAACTTGGTGCGCAGCGCCTGGATCAGGTTCTTGAACGCCGCCGGGCCGCTGGTGTCGCAGGACAGGCCACAGGCGTTCGGGTACTCCCAGTCGATGTCGATGCCGTCGAACACGTCCGCCCAGCGCGGGTCCTCGACCAGCTTGTAGCAGGACTCGGCGAACGCGGCCGGGTTCTGCGCCGCCTGGCCGAAGCCGCCGGACCAGGTCCAGCCGCCGAACGACCACAGGATCTTGATGTGCGGGTACATCTTCTTCAGCTTGCGCAGCTGGTTGAAGTTACCGCGCAGGGCGCCCGCGTCCCACGTGTCCGACGTGCCGTCGACGCTGGTGTCCGCGCCGTAGAACTTGTCGTAGTCGGCGTAGGTGTCGTCGTTCGCGGTGCACCGGCCGCCGGTCACGTTGCCGAACGCGTAGTTGATGTGCGTCAGCTTCGCGGCGGAGCCGGAGGTGTGGATGTTCTTCACGTGGTAGTTGCGGCCGTAGACGCCCCACTGCACGAAGTAGCCCAGGTTCTTGTAACCGGTGGGCGGCTTCGTGGTGGTGGTCGACGTGCTCGGCGTCGTGGTGGTGGTGCTGGTGCTCGTGCTGGTCGACGTCGTCGTGGACGTCGTGGTCGACGTCGTCAGTGTGGTCGTCGACGACGTGGTCGTCGTGGTGTCGCCGATTTCACAGGAGGCGCCGTTCAGCTTGCAGTTCGCGGGGCCGGAGAACGCGCCCGAGTAGACGACGTTGAAGCCGAAGCTCACCGACGCGCCCACGCCCAGGTTGCCGTTCCACGTGTTCTTGACCGTCACGTGCTGGCCGCTGGTCGTGTAGCTGCCGTCCCACAGGGAGCTGACCTTGTGGCCGGCGGGGAGGTCGAACTCGACGGTCCAGGCGCTGATCCCGGCGGGCGAAGCGTTGCGGATCGTGTACTTGCCCTCGTAACCCGAGCCCCAGTCGGAGCCCTTGGTGAAAGTGGCGGACAGGCCGCCCGCGCCGCTCGCGGCGGGAACCAGGACCAGACCGAGGACCATCGTGGCCACCGCCACGAACAGCGCTGTGAGATGCCATCGGATCTTGGACATCGTGCTCCTCGTCAGGGAAGGAGTGCAGGGTTGAGAAGAACATGTGGTTCAGACCACTTGACGGTCAAGGTCTAGACCACTGTGTCACTCGAACGGACTAGTGGTTCGGGCCGTGAAAGCGTTTCCACGGCGGGGTGACCACTAGGGGTCGTCATCCTCCGTAAGTGGACGTCCCGGTCACCCTGAGGAGGGTCGTGGGGGTGTGTCCGCGCCCACCAGACTCGGTGGTCGGACGTCCTAGAGGAGGGAAGCGTTGTGATGTACAGGAGGGGAATCGCGTTAGCCGCGGTAGTGGGTCTGACGGCCTTGGCCGGGGGTACGGCGGTCGCGGCTGCCGAGCCCGGCGTGGAATCCGGCGGCGGCGGGCGGATCGACCGGCAGGTCGTCCAGCAGGCGCTGGACAAGATCACCGGCGGGGGCGGCGCGCTGGGCGCGCAGGTCCGGATCACCGACGGGCGGGAACGCTTCACCGCGCGCAGCGGCGTCGCGGAGTTCGGCACGACCAAGCCGGTGCCGACCGACGGCCGGTTCCGGGCCGGGAGCATCACCAAGACGTTCGTGTCGACCGTGGTGTTGCAGCTGGTCGGCGAGGGCGAGGTGGCGCTGGACGAGCCGATCGGCAGCTACCTGCCTGGTCTGCTGCCGGACGGCGACAAGATCACCGTGCGGAACCTGCTCCAGCACACCAGCGGCCTGTACAACTACACGTCGGCGCTGCCGCTGGACCCGGCCGGGTTCGAGACCATCCGGTTCAAGCACTGGGACCCGCGCGACCTGGTCGCCCTGGCCACGGCCAAGCCGCTGGACTTCCCGCCCGGCACGCAGTGGAAGTACTCCAACACCAACTACGTCGTCGCGGGTCTGCTGATCGAGAAGATCACCGGCAGGCCGTACGCGAAGGCGGTCGAGCAGCGGATCCTGCGCCCGCTCGGGCTGCACGGCACGTCCCTGCCCGGTGACCGGGTCGACGTCCCCGGCCCGCACGCCCACGGCTACTACACCGTGGACGGCAAGGTCGTGGACATCACCCGGCTCAACCCGTCCGCCGCCTATTCGGCGGGCGAGATCGTCGCCACCACGGCGGACCTGGACCGGTTCATCGACGCGTTGCTCGACGGGCGGCTGCTGAGGCCGGCGGAGCTGGCCGAGTTGACCAAGGCGTTGCCGTTCACCGGTGGCTACGGGCTCGGGATCGAGGCGAACCAGTTGCCGTGCGGCGTGACGGTTTACGGCCACTCCGGGGGGATCCCGGGCTACTCCAGCTTCATGGGGAGCACCCGGGACACCCGGACCCGGTTGGGGGGCTCGTTCACGCAGTCGCCTGAGCCCGGTGACGGCAGTGGGTACGCGGAACTGTTGACCGAAGTGTTCTGTTGAGCCGTCGTTTTCCGTTGAGCTGACCGGCGAGAGGGGGCTTCCGCAGGGGAAGCCCCCTCGTCGGTGTCGATTGCGTACGTCGATTCGCCGTCCGACGGTGATTCGTTGTCCACAAACGACTTCACCGGCTGCGGAGATGATGGAGCCATCGGGGGGTTGGACCTCCGTTTGTGAAGAACGGTCATGCCATCATGCGGACGTGCCGAACTTGCGCTTCCTGCGCGGATACAACGACGCGGTCGTGCTGGGCCTGGCCAGGTCCGGTGCGGTGACCAGGGTCGACCTGGCGGAGCGCAGCGGACTGACACCGCAGGCGGTGTCCAAGGTGGTCGGCCGGCTGATCGCGGACGGCCTGCTGGTCGAGAGCGGCACCCGCAACGTCGGCGTCGGCAAGCCGCGCACCCTGCTCAAGCTGGTCGCCGACAGCCGGCTCGCGCTCGGCGCGCAGGTGGAGCGGGACGAGCTGCGGGTCGTGCTCACCGACCTCGCGGGCGACGTGCTGGACCGCGCGGTCGCGCCGTTACCCGCCGACTTCGGCCCGGAGACGTTCGTCCGCGAGCTCGCCCGGTTGGTGGAGCCGTTGCGCAGCGACCACCTGCTCGGCGTCGGCATCGGGTTCGTCGGGCCGCTGGACCACCGGACCGGCGTGGTCCACGACGCCACCGCGCTGGCGAAGTGGCACGACGTGCCGCTGCGCGAGCTGGCCGAGCAGCGGCTGGGTCTGCCGGTGGTGGTCGACAAGGACACCAACACGGCGATCGTGGCCGAGGCGTGGCGGCGCGGTGAGGAGCTGCGGGACGCGGTGCTGGTGCTCGTGGGTACCGGTGTGGGCGTCGGGCTGCTGCTGGACGGTCAGGTGCACCGGGGCGCGCGGACCAACGCGGGCGAGTACGGGCACACCACGATCCAGCTGGACGGGCCGCGCTGCGTGTGCGGGCGGACCGGGTGCGTGGAGGCCGTTCACAACCTCGCCGCGCGGGCGGGCGACCTGGCCACCGCGACGGCCGTGGTGGGCACGGCGGTCGCCGACCTGGTGCAGCTGCTGGACGTGGACCACGTGGTGCTGGCGGGCCGGGCGGTGCTCGCCGCGCCGGACGCGTACCTGGGTGCCGTGCGGGCCAAACTGCCTACCGCGGCGTGGCTGCCGGTGGATGTCGGGATCACCCCGTTGGCCGACGACGTGGTCGCGGCCGGGGCAGCGATGCTCGTGCTGAGTGAGTTCTACGGACGCCCCCGGTAACGGATTTGGGACAGCGCCGCTCACCGGTACCCGTGCGGGTGATTCACTATCCGGCATGTATGCGCTCCGCCACGCCGTCGGGACAGACCCCGGGCTGCGCCGTGAGGCGAACGAGGACTCGGTGTACTTCAGCGAGCGCCTGTACGCCGTCGCCGACGGCATGGGCGGTCACGCCTACGGGGAGGTGGCCAGTTCCATCGCGGTGGCGGTGCTGGCCGAGCTGGACGTGGAGGCCGACGATCCGCTGTCCGCGCTGTCCGGCGCGGCGCGGGAGATCGCCATCCGGCTGACCGACCTGGCCGAGGAGAACTTCGACATGCGCGGGATGGGCACCACGCTCACCGCGCTGCTGTGGGACGGTGAGCGGTTCGCGGTCGGGCACATCGGGGATTCCCGGTGCTACCTGGTGCGCGAGGGCGAGCTGACGCAGCTGACCCGTGACCACACGATGGTGCAGGCGCTGGTCGACGACGGTCGGATGGCCGCGGAGCAGGCTGCCGAGCATCCCGGGCGGTCGATGCTGATGCGGGCGTTGCAGGCCGGTAGTGCGCACGATCCGGATCTGTTCTTCCACGAGGTGGAGGTGGGGGACCGGTATCTCATCTGTTCGGACGGGTTGTCCGATGTGGTGGGTTCGGGGGAGATCGCGGAGCTGCTGACAGCCGATCCGGACGGGGATGAGACGGTGCGGGCGCTGATCGCGGCGGCCAATGCGGGTGGTGGGCCGGACAACATCACGTGTGTGGTGGTGGACGTGGTGCCGGCGGGTAATTCGTCTTGGCTGCCGAAGTGGTTGCAGCGGCGGGAGCCGTAGCGGCGGGGGTCCTGGCGGCGGGGGCGTGGCGGCTGACTCTGGAGCACGGTCTTCCGGGGCGCTGTCCTTGCTCGGGCGGCTTGCTCGGGCGCTGCGTTGGCGGGCGCTGCGTTCGGGGCAGACGCGAGAGATATTTGTATTGTCGTACCCCTGTGGCAAGCTGAAAGCAGGGGACCCCCTGGGCGGGGACGTCCGCGAGAGCCTGCGCGGCTGGGGCCGGCACAGTCGTTGTGGTGGTTGGCTGTAGTCGCGGGCACGGATGTTCAAGTCTTTGTATGCAGCGGGACCACGGCAGCGGGACCGAGGACTCATCGTGCCCGGAAGCCACGCAGCCGCACCACTGGTGTCGGGAACGCTATGCAGCGGGACCACATCATCCGGTACCTGGAACAGCCGGGGAACGCTACGGACCGGGCAGCCCGCAACGACGACGCACGTGGTAAACGGCGGCCCCGGGTATGGGCCAGTCGTATGTGTGGTCTGCCGGCGGGAAGAACGGCCCGTCGCGTGTGTGGGGCGGCCGGCGGGAAGAACGCCGAGGACCGCCGTTTACCACGTGCGTGTCGTCGC
>CBHFOL010000165.1:0-16976 GCA_965995405.1 uncultured Saccharothrix sp. | reverse complement strand
ATGGCCGCGAGGCTGATCCCCAGGTGGGAGTTGGAGTGCATGGACAGCCCGATGCCGAACGTCCGGCAGATCGCCGCCAGCTCCTTCGACCGCGCCAACCCGCCCCAGTAGTGGTGGTCGGACAGCACGACCTGCACCGCGCCCAGCTCCACGGACCGCGCGATGTGCTCGAACGCGATCACGCACATGTTGGTGGCCAACGGCATCGGCGCGGACGCGGCGACCTCCGCCATGCCCTCGATCTCCGGCGACGGATCCTCCAGGTACTCCAGCACGCCGTCCAGCTCGGCAGCGACCTTCAGCCCGGTGGCCGGCGACCACGCCGCGTTCGGGTCGAGCCGGATCGGGTGGTCGGGGAACGCCGCGCGCAGCGCCCGCACCGCCGCGATCTCCTCCTCCGGCGGGAACACCCCGCCCTTGAGCTTGATCGACCCGAACCCGTAGCGGGACACCAGAAGACGAGCCTGCGCGACGATCCCGTCCGGGTCCAGCGCGGCACCGAACTCGTCCGGTTCCTGCCCGGGGTGCCCGGCCCACTTGTAGAACAGGTAGGCACTGTAGGGAACCGTAGAGCGCACCGCACCGCCCAACAGGTCCACTACTGGACGGCCCAACGCCTTGCCCCGGATGTCCCACAGCGCCACCTCGAACGGCGAGAACACCCGGTCCACAGTGGACTCGACGGTGAGTGCCCCGGTGAGGCCGTGCCGGTCCGAGCCGGCCTCGCCGCCCAAAGCCTCGGAAACCCTGGCGTGCGCCAGGTTCAGCGAGTGCACGTCCAGCCCGGTCAACGCGGGCGCGACGGTCCGCAGCCGGTCCAGGTGGCCGAGGTCGCCGTACGTCTCGCCCAGGCCGGAGATCCCCTCGTCGGTGTGCACCTCGACAATCGTGCGCAGCGCCCACGGTTCGTGCGCGCCGACCGACGTGAGCAGCGGCGGGTCGCGGAACGCGATGGGCGTGATGTCCACCGAGGTGATCTTCATACCGAGAGCTCCCGTCCGGCCGTGACGATCTTCTCCAGCTCCGCCAGGTGTTCCCTGGTCGGGTCGAGCAGCGGCGGACGGACCCCGCCCACGTCCAGGCCGGTGGCCCGCACGCCCGCCTTGACCAGCGACACGGCGTAGCCGGGCACCTGGTCGCGCAGTTCGACAAATGGCCGGTAGAAGTCGGTCAGATACCTGTGCACGAGATCATTGTCGCCGTCCCGCACCGCCCGGTGGAAGCCCAGCGCGACCTCCGGCACGAAGCAGAACACCGCCGACGAGTACAGCTCCACGCCGATCCCCCGGTACGCGGGCACGGTCAGCTCCGCCGTGGGCAGGCCGTTGAAGAACCGGAACGGCTTGTCGACCGCCGCCCGGACCGCCAGCACGATGCGCTGCAACAGGTCGATGTCGCCGAGCCCGTCCTTGAACCCGATCACGTTGGGCAGCGACGCGACCGCCACCGCCGTCTCCGGCGTGAACACGGCGTTGTTGCGCTGGTAGACGATCGCGGCCAGCTCGGTCGCCCCGACGACCTCGGCCACATATCGCACCAAACCGGACGGCGGCCCGGTCACCAGGTACGGCGGCAGCAGCAGGATGCCGTCCGCACCGTGCGCGGCAGCGGCTCGGGCGAAGGCTTTCGCGGTGGGCAGCGGGCCGCCCGCGCCCGCGAACACCGGCACCCGCCCGCCGGTGGCCGTCACCGCGACCGCCACCGCCCGCTCGAACTCGGCGAGGTCCAAGGCGTGGAACTCGCCGGTCCCGCAGGCGACGAACACCCCGCCCGCACCCGCCGCGACGCCGCGCGCCACGTGTTCGGCGAGCACGTCCTCGGCCACCGAACCGTCCGGCGCGAACGGCGTCACCGGGAAGAACAGCACTCCGTCAAGTCGCATTCCAGACCTTCATCCCTTGATCGCTCCGGTGGTGATCCCGCGCAGGAAGGACTTCTGCAACGCCAGGTACACGAGCAGGCTCGGCACCAGCGCCAGCAGCGCGCCGGCCAGCACGATGCCCGGCCCCACCTGGTCGTCGGAGCGCAACGACAGCAGGGCGACGGTCAGCGTGTAGTCGGCCGGATCGGCGGCCACGATCAGCGGCAGCAGGTACTGCTCCCAGATCATGGTGAACCCGAACACCGCGACCACGCCGAGCGCGGGCCGGCACAGCGGGAGGATGATCTGCCAGAAGATCCGCAGCTCCCCCGCACCGTCCACAGTGGCCGCCTCCTCGATCTCCACCGGGATCTCCTTCATGAACTCGGTCATGACGAAGATGGAGAACCCCCACGCGCCCAACGGCAGGATGACGCCCAGCAGCGTGCCCTTGAGGCTCACGTGCAGCACCGGGAGGTCGCCGATCACCAGCGACAGCGGGATCGCGATCACCTCCTCCGGCAGCATCATGGTGGTGAGGACGGCCAGCAACACGACGGCCCGGCCACGGAACTTCTTGCGTGCCAACGCGTACGCGGCGAACACGCTCACGACGAGCTGGAGCGCCAGTGCGCCGCCCGCGATGATCAGCGAGTTCGCCAGGTAGTGCCAGATCCGGTTCTCGCCGGCCGCGCGGAAGTTGTCCAGCGACGGGTGGTCCGGCACGACCGAAAGCCTGGTCGGGTCCGGGTTGTCGTCGAACGCGCCGGAGAACACGGTGAGCAGCGGCCCGGTGAAGAACAGCAGCGCGCCCACGCACAACACGACCCGCACGCACCGGCCGACCCACGCCGACCGGTCGGTGGACCAGCCGAGCGCGGTGTCGCACTTGTCCGCGACGCTCATCGCTTCTCCCTGCCACGCCGGTAGATCTGCACCGTCACGGTGAGCGCGAACGTGATCAGGAACAGCAGCACCGAACCGGCCGACGCGATGCCGATCTCGTTGCGCTCGAACGCGGTCGAGAACACCCGGGTCATCCACACGTCGGTCGACCCGGCCGGCCCGCCACCGGTCAGCACGTAGACCTCGGTGAACGTCCGCAGCCCGCGAATCGCCGCCAGCGTGAGGAGAATCGTCACCACGGGCCGCAACGCGGGCAGCGTCACGTGCCGGATCCGTTGCCACGTCGAAGCTCCGTCGATCGCGGCGGCCTCGTAGCGGGTGCGGTCGATGCCCGCGAGCCCTGCCAGGATCAGCACCATGTCGTAGGGCGCGCCCTTCCAGATCCCGACCGCCATCACCGACCACAGCGCGGAATCCGGGCTGTCCAGGAACGTCCACGGCCCGAGTCCCACCGCGGACAGCACCGAGTTCACGAACCCGTCCGGAGCCGGGTAGTAGAGCAGCCGCCAGATCTCGCCGATCACCGCCGTGGCCGCGACGACCGGCAGGAACACCGCCGACCGCACGAACCACAGCGACCGGGCGTGCCCTTCCAGCAGCAGTGCCAGTCCGAAGCCGAGCACCATCGAGCCCAGCGTCTGCCCGGCGGCGAGCAGGAACGTGCGGCCGATCGCGTCCCGGAACCGCTCGTCGCCGAGGATCCGCCCGTAGTTCTCCAGTCCCACGAACAGATCCCCGAGGAACGGCCGCACCTGGTACAGGCTCAGCCGGACACCTTCGGCCATCGGCACGTACTTGAACACCAGGAACAGCAACAAAGCGGGCGTGAGGAACAACCAGGCCACGGTTCCCGTGGGGCGACGCCTGCGACGCCGCCCCACGGGGTGGGTGTCGACGGTGCCGCCGCCGTCAACCGCCGCACCCACGTTCACCGGGACATCCCTTGTGCGGCAAGCTCTTTGCGCAGACCCTCGGCCAGCTTGCCGAGATCGCCGCGCACGTCCGTGCCGCACCGGGCGAAGATCCCGTTGAGCCCTTCGGCGGTCTGCTGCCGGAACGGCTGGAAGTTCGGCAGGCTCGGGAACGGCCGCGCGTTCTCCCGGTACACCTTCGCCACCGTCGTCCAGCGCGGATCCTGGTAGACGGCTTCGACGTCCACGTTCTTGTTGACGGGCAACCGGACCACGGGCTGCGGATCGCCCTTCATCCCGGCCTGCTGCGCGTCCGCGCCGATCAGGAACTCGGCCAGCTTCCGCTGGTCGGCGGCCCGGGGCGAGCCCGCCATCAGGTAGATGTTCTCGCCCTCGCCGAGCGTGTGCACGCCCGCCGGACCCGGCGGCGGCGCGATCACCTCGTACTTGTCGCGACCCGGCTTCTGGTCGAAGCGCCCGAACAGGTACGGCCCGGTGTGGTAGATCCCGGCCTTGCCGGACTCGAAGAACGGGTGCGCGTCGTTGGTGCCCATCGTGAGCGCGCCGGGCACCACGACCTTGCGGTCGCAGAACAACGAGCGCAGCCACTCGACCGCCTTCACGCTGCCCTCGGAATCGATCGCGACCGAATACCTGTTGTCCCCCTCGGGTTTCACGATGTCGCCGCCCGCCTGGAGCAGGTAGCTGGACGCCCACCAGGCGAGGTAGCCGCGATCCGTGGTGCCGGGCACCAGCATCCCGTAGGTGTCGGCCTGGCCGTTGCCGTCCGGGTCGCCAGTGGTGAACGCCTCCGCCAGGTCGACCAGGTCGGCCCAGCTCCGCGGCACGGGCTTGCCGAGCTTTTCCCGCCAGTCCTTGCGGATCAGGGTGACGAACGCCTGCGCCGAGAACGGCACGCCGTAGTACTTGCCGTCCGCGCCTTTCGCGCTCTCCCAAGCCGTTTCGACGATATCGCCGCCGCCCGCGATGGACGCGCGGTCCAGTTCGCCGACCAGACCCTGCTGGGTCAACGTGCCCAGCGACCCGGTGTCGTTGATGACGACGTCCGGCAGGTCCTTCGCGGCGGCGCGCTGCTGCAACTGCTCTCGAAGTCGGTGAAGATCGGCTTGTAGTCGACCTTGACGCCGGTCTTCCGCTCGAACTCGGCGAACAGCCGCGTGTACACCTTCGCCGCGGCCTCCGTGCTCCGCGTCCACACCTCGAAGGGCGCGTTCGGATCCGGTGCCCCACCAGAGGACGAGGCGCAGGCGGACAGGACGAGCCCCAGGACGAGCCCCACAGCGGTCGACGCGGCGGCGGACCGGCGGGAAGTTCTCATTTGAGCGCCTCCTTGTTCACATTCGTGAAATGGAGTCGTACTTGTGAACGTGTTGCCGGACTGTAAGAATCGCCACAGCGACGTGTCAAGAGCGTGTCGCCGACACATCCCCGTTGGAGGACAGGTGGCCGATCCGTCGTCACCCGCTCGGCCGAACGCGGTCAAATCGGCCGACCGGACCGTGGAACTGCTCGAAGCGCTGTCCGCGTCGGACCGCCCGCTCACGCTGACCGAACTGCACCGGGAGCTGAGCTACCCCAAGTCGAGCCTCTACATGCTGTTGCAGACGTTGGTGGCGCGCGGCTGGGTCGAACTCGACACCGCGCGCGGCACCTACGGCATCGGCGTGCGCGCCCTGCTCGTCGGCACGTCCTACCTGGACCACGATCCGGTGGTGCAGGTGGCGATCCGGGTCATGGAGCAGGTGCGGCGGGAGATCGGCGAGACGGTCCACCTGGCCCGGCTGGACGGTTCGGACGTGGTCTACCTGGCCAGCCGCGAGTCCGAGCACCACCTGCGGGTGGTGTCCCGGGTCGGCCGCCGGCTGCCCGCACACGCCACGTCCCTGGGCAAGGCGCTGCTCGCCGCGCGGCCCCCGCACGAGGTGGACGCCATCCTGCCCGCGGAGCTGGAATCGTTGACCCGGCACACGGTCGTGGACCGGATCGCGTTGCACGCCCAGCTCGCGGGCTTCCGCGTCGCGGGCTACGCCCATGAGCGCGAGGAGAACACGCCGGGGCTCGGGTGCTTCGCGGTCGCGCTGCCCTACCGGACGCCCGTGCTGGACGCGATGAGCTGCTCCGTCCCGCTCGGCCGGCTCGACGCCGGGCACGAGCGCCAGATCGTGGACGCCCTGCTGCACGGGGCCCGTACCGTCACCGAACTGCTCCGCCAGTTCGGCCGTTGACCCGATCGAAAGGCCGATCCTTGACTCGCATCCTGATCACCGGGGCCGCCGGCCGGATGGGCACGTTCCTGCGCGCCCGGCTCGCCGCGCCCGACCGCGTCCTGCGGCTGCTGGACATCGCCGAGCTGGAGCCCGGCGGGGACATGGAACTCGTGCCCGGTTCGGTGACCGATCCGGCCGCCGTGGAGGCTGCCTGCGACGGGGTCGACGCGGTGGTGCACCTGGGCGGGCACAGCCTGGAACGGCCGTGGTCCGAGATCCTGGACGTCAACATCAACGGCACGCACGTCGTGCTGGAAGCCGCGCGGCGGCAGGGTGTGCGGCGGGTCGTCCTGGCGAGTTCCAACCACGCCGTCGGTTTCCACGAGAAGTCGTCCGACGAAGCGGGTGACTACGTGTTCCCGCAGCCCGACACCTATTACGGGGTGGGCAAAGTCGCGATGGAGGCGTTGGGGTCGCTGTACGCGAACCGGTACGGCATGGACGTGGTCGCGGTGCGCATCGGGTCGTGTTTCGAGCGGCCGAAGGACGTGCGGATGCTGTCCACGTGGCTCTCGCCCGACGACGCGGGACGGCTGTTCGAGGCGTGCCTTTCCGCGCCGTCGCCGGGTTTCCGGGTGGTGTGGGGTGTTTCGGCCAATACGCGGCGGTGGTTCTCGCTGGACGAGGCGCGCGCGTTGGGCTATGAGCCGCAGGACGACGCCGAGGTGTTCGCGGAGCAGGTGACGCAGGACGATCCGTTGGCGCACAAGTACGTGGGCGGGGCCTGGTGCGGACCGGCTCTCGACACGGCGGTGCGGGAGGCGGGGCGGTGACGTTCGTACAGGGCTACGACCCGCGTACCGGTGAGCCGTTCGGTGAGCCGGTGCCGGAGACCACGGACGTGGACGCGGTCGTCCGGGCGACTGATTTCCCTTCGTGGTCGGGGCTTTCCGCTGTCGAGCGGGCCGGCGTGTTGGCGCGGGTGGCGGATGCTCTGGATGCTTCGTCCAATGACCTGGTCGCCGTCGCGGACGGGGAGACCGCGCTGGGCGTGCCCCGATTGACCACGGAACTCAAGCGCACCACGAACCAGCTCCGGCTGTTCGGGGATGTGTTGCGGGACGGCGGTTACGTGGAGGCCGTGCTGGACTCGGCTTCGGCGGACACCGTTCCGCCCCGGCCCGTGCTGGGTCGACTGCTCCGTCCACTCGGGACGGTCGCGGTGTTCGCGGCGTCGAACTTCCCGTTCGCATTTTCGGTCGCGGGCGGTGACACGGCGTCCGCGCTCGCGGCGGGGTGTCCGGTGGTGGTGAAGGCGCATCCGGCGCATCCCGGGACGTCCCGGGAGACGGCGCGGGTGGTGGCTTCCGTGCTGCCGCAAGGGGCTTTCGGGATCGTGCACGGGGTGGCGGCCGGCGAAGCGCTGGTGCGGCACCCGTTGGTGCGGGCGGTCGGGTTCACCGGGTCTACGGCCGGCGGGCGGGCGTTGTTCGACCTGGCACAGGCGCGGCCGGACCCGATCCCGTTCTACGGCGAGTTGGGCAGCGTGAACCCCGTGGTGGTGCTGCCGGGTGCGGCGGCGGCGCGGGCGGAGGAGATCGCGGCGGGGTTCGCCGGGTCGTTGACGTTGGGTGTGGGCCAGTTCTGCACCAATCCCGGACTGCTGTTCGCGCCGGCGTCGCTGGTGCCCGCGTTGGCGGCGGCCGTGGGTGGGGCGTCGGGCGGGGTGCTGCTGAACGAGCGGATCCGGGACGCATACCGGGCCGGCACGGCGGAACTTGCCGCGTCGGGTCTGGTGGAACTCATCGCCGAGGGTGCGGCGCCGGAGTCCGGGTGGGGTGCCGCGCCGAAGCTGGTCCGGGTGCCGGTGGCGGTGTTCGCGGAGCACGTGGCCCGGTTGGGCGAGGAGTGCTTCGGGCCGGCCGGGATCGTCGTGACCTACGAGGACGTGCGGGAACTGCTCGACGTGCTGCCGCTGCTGCCCGGGAGCCTGACCGGGACGGTGCACGCGGACGAGTCCGAGCACGCGGCGGCCGGCGAGGTGGCCGAGGCGTTGCGCGTGGGCAGGCTGATCTTCAACGGGTGGCCGACCGGCGTGGCGGTGGCATGGGGAATGCACCACGGCGGCCCGTGGCCCGCGACGACGAACCCGCTGCACACGTCGGTCGGCGCGACCGCCATCCGCCGCTGGCTGGCCCCGGTCACCTACCAGTCGTGGCCGGACGCCCTGCTGCCGCCGGAACTCCGGGCCGCCAACCCGCTCGGCATCCCCCGCCGGGTGGACGGCGTGCTCGACATCCACTGACCCCGGGCGCGACGGGCCCTCGATCCGGGCGTCCGTCGTGGTCGGTGCCGGAAACGCCCCGCCGCGCCCTCGTCGGCCGCTGACCGGTCACGAGTCGGCGGCCTCCGACGACTTGGCCCGCGACGAGGCCATCAGGCTCGCCACCGTCGTGACCAGCAGCACCACCAGGATCACCCCGAGCGACAACAGGATCGGGATCTCCGGAGCCCACGACACGCCGTGGTGGTGCAGCGCCTCCAGGATGAGCTTCACCCCGATGAACGCGAGGATCACCGCGAGCCCCTTGCCCAGGTGCACCAGCCGGTCCAGCAGCCCGCCGACCAGGAAGAACAGCTGCCGCAAGCCCATCAGCGCGAACGCGTTCGCGGTCAGCACCAGGTACGCCTCCCGGGTCAGGCCGAAGATCGCCGGGATCGAGTCGACCGCGAACAGCAGGTCCGTGGTGCCGACCGCGACCATCACGATCAGCATCGGCGTCACC
This sequence comes from uncultured Saccharothrix sp., assembly GCA_965995405.1. GTDB lineage: Bacteria > Actinomycetota > Actinomycetes > Mycobacteriales > Pseudonocardiaceae > Actinosynnema. The sequence goes on along the minus strand of CBHFOL010000165.1, from coordinate 8,284 downwards.
AGCCGCCGCCCGCCCACCACCGCCGTCAACCGCGCGCCGTGGTACTCCGACGCCGTCGGCACCACCCGTTTCACGGCGCGCAGCACCGGGTTCTCCCGGAACTCGGGCTCGTCGTCGTCCTCCTGCCGCAGCAGCTTCCACGCGGTGAAGATCAGGAACGCGCCGAACACGTAGAACAGCCAGTCGAACCGCGAGATCGCCTCCGCGCCCGCCGCGATGAACACCGCGCGCAGCACCAGGGCCAGCACGACGCCGACGATCAGCACCTTCTGCCGGTACTCGCGCGGCACCCCGAACCGGGTCATGATCAGCACGAACACGAACAGGTTGTCGACGCTGAGCGAGTACTCGGTGATCCACCCGGCGAAGAACTGCCCGCCGTAGACCGGTCCGGCGAACGCCGTCACACCCAGCCCGAACAGCACCGCCAGCCCGACGTAGACCGTCACCGACACCAGCGACTCGCGGAACGACGGGTCACGCGGATTCCGTGCCACCAGGTAGAAGTCGAACGCGATCACCAGCGCGATCCCGCCCAACGTCGCCAACCACACCCAGGTGGGTAGGTCCATCACAGCCCTCCGCCAAGTACCGGCTCACCAGCCGTTGCCGACCGCGAGCGCCCGCGCGTGCTCGACGTACCGCCCGAACCAGCGCCGCGCCAACGGGTTGCGTGCCCGCACCCGCTCCAGCGAACGCGGAGCGATTCGTCAATGCAACCACATGAACCCGACGGACCGCCCGAATCTGACGATTCCCTGACAAGCGGGAACTCCGCCGCGCACCGGCAAGCCTGCTCCTTCCAGCCGAACGCCGCTGCTCCGGTCGCACGGCCGATGTGCCCGGTTCGTCCGGGCACATCGGTTCGCCGCAGTAATAGCGGACGTGCCCCTCGGCTTCGCCCTGGAACTACGGAGTAGCGAGGGCTTCGGTCGGCGAAAGGCGGCTCGCCCGCACCGCCGGGTAGAGGCCGGCCGCTACGCCGATCGCCATGGTCGCCACCACGCCACCCGTGGTCGCCCACACCGGGACCACCGAAGGCCAGCCCTGATAGGTGGCGTAGCCGGCGGTCACCAGGACACCCAGCACGGCACCGCCCACGCCGCCCAAGCCCGACAGCAGCAGGGATTCCGCCAGGAACTGGAGCCGCACCTGGCCCCTGGTCGCGCCCAGCGAACGGCGCAGGCCGATCTCGGCACGGCGTTCCAGCACGGAGATCACCATCGTGTTCGCCACGCCCACCCCGCCGACCAGCAGCGCCACCGCGCCCAGGCCGAGCAGCAGCGCGTTGAGGGTCGCGTCGGTCGCCTGCTTGGCCGCCAGCACGTCCGACGGGCGGGACACCTTCACCTCGTCGGGGTGTTCCGGGTTCGCGGTCGCGGCCAACGTCGACTGCACCGACTGCACCGCACCTTCCCTGGCACGCGCGTACACCGTGGTCGGGTAGCCGTCGAAGCCCAGTTCCCGCTGCGCCACCGGCCAGCCGACCAACGCGGCGGTGTCCAGTTCCGGCACGAGGGGCGCGGGTGCCAGCACGCCGACCACGCTGAACCAGCCGCCGCCCAGGTGGACCGGTTCGCCGGGGCCGGTCACGCCCAGGCGTTCGGCGGATTTCGCGCCGAGCACGACGGCCGGGTAGCGGGCGGTGGCGTCGTTGAGGAAATCGCCGCGCGCCAGGGTCGCGCCGGTTGTGGCCAGCAGGTCGGTCCGGGTCGCCAGCACCGCGATCCCGCCGGACTGGGAGGCCGGGACGTGGTCGTTCCGGTACACCTTCGCGGCCGTGACCTTGCCGGTCGCGGTGGTGGCGGTGACCGGTTCCATTCGGCCGATCATGCCCACCGACTCGGCGGGCAGGTGGGTCTGGTCGCCGAGCAGGGACTGGCCGGGGCCGACCGTGAGCAGGTTGGTGCCCAACGCGGTCAGCTGTCGGTTCAGGTCCTCCCGGCTGGAGGTGGAGATCCCGACCACGGCGACCATCGCGGCGATGCCGATCGCGATCCCCAACGCGGACAGCACCACTCGCGTGGGACGGGAGCGCAGCCCGAAACCGCCGACCCGCAGCACATCCGCCACACGCAGCCGAGCGACCCTCATCTGGGCGGCATCCATCCGGGTTGAATTCTCCCGGGTTGAATTCTTCCGGGCGGCACGTGGCTCAGTCATCGCCCACCACCCGCCCGTCCCGCACGTCGATCCGGCGCGGCAGGCCGGCCGCCAGTTCCCGGTCGTGCGTGATGATCACGACCGTGGTGCCGGCTTCGTGCAGCGACCGCAGCAGCGCCAGCACGTCACCGCCGGACCGCGAGTCCAGGTTGCCGGTCGGCTCGTCGGCCAGCAGCAGCGCGGGTTCCCCCACCACCGCGCGGGCCACCGCGACCCGTTGCCGTTCCCCGCCGGACAGCTCGTGCGGCCGGTGGGTGAGCCGGTGGCCCAGGCCGACCCGTTCCAGCGCCTCGGCCGCACGGCGGCGGCGCTCGGCGATCGGAACGCCCCGGTACAGCAGGCCGTCCGCCACGTTGTCCACTGTGGACACACCGGCGGCCAGGTGGAACTGCTGGAACACGAACCCGATCACGATCGCCCGCAGCGCGGACAGCCGCCGGTCGGACAACGCGCCCACGTCGTGCCCGGCCAGGTGCACCGTTCCCCTGGTGGGCCGGTCCAGCGTGCCGATGAGGTTGAGCATCGTGGACTTGCCCGACCCGGACGGCCCGACGATGCCGACCAGCTCGCCGCGCCCGACACCCAGCGAAACCTCCCGCAGCGCCGCGACTCCCTGGTATTCGCGGGAAACGTCCCGCAACTCCACGATCACCGGGGCACACCCACTTCGACGCCCTCGGCGATCCCCTCACCGCTCACCTCGACGCGGCCGTCCGCGAACACCCCGGTCTCCACCCGCACGGAACGAGTGCCACCGGACTCGACCACCTGCACGCCGTACGCCCCCTCCCCCAGCGACACCAGCGCACCGACCGGAACGGCCAGCACGTTCTCCTTGCGCCCGGCCACCAATCGCACGTCGACCGGCGCGGAATCCAGCGTTCCCAACGACGACGGGTCGTCCAGCGCGACCACCACGTCCACCGTGGTCTTCGCGGTCGCGCCGGGCTGGGCGGGTTCGGTGGTCGCCACCGTGCCCACCGATTCCACTGTGCCCGCAACGGGTTTGCCGTCCGGCAGCGCCACGGTCGCCGGCACGCCGGGTGCGACCAGGTGCTGCTTGCCCACGTCGAGCGGCACGGTGACGACCCGCCGGGTTCCGGTGTAGGTGAGCACCGGGCCGGTGGACTTGCCGCCCGGCTGGGCCTTCAGCTCGGCGACCCGGATGTCACCGGACGCCACCACCACGTCGGTCGGCCGCAGCACGCCGTCCACCGGCAGGCCCACGTCCTCCTGCCAGGCGCGCACGGCCGTCGCGGTGCCCGAGGTGAACGACGTGTCCACCGTGAAACCGCGGTACCCCAACGCTTCCAGGTTCTCCTCCAACTGTTGTACGTCCGCCCCGGTCACCCCGGACGACAGCGTCCGGTACGCCGGAGTGGCACCGAACAGCAACGGCACCGGCCGGTCGTCCACCCGGTACACCGGCTGTCCCCGCCCGACGACCGCACCCGGCGCGGGCAGCCAGGTCACCGTCCCCGACGCGCCCGGTGGCACGGCCACGGCGGTGCCGTGACCGAGCGTCCCGCTGACGCGTTCGGTGCTGGTCAACGTCGTCATGACGACTTTCGCCGTGGCGGGCGGCTGGTTCGCGGCGGTCGCCGGCACCGGGTCGCCGCCGCCGAAGCCGACCGCCGCCACACCGCCCGCGCCGAGCGCGACCACCGCGCCCACGCCCCACAGGATCCGCCGGCTCACTTGACCAGCTCCGTGATCTTGCCCTGGCACGCTTCCAGCGCCGTCCGGAACGCCGGGGAGTTCCGGTCGACCTGGCCCAGATCCGGTTTGCCGCCGTTCGGGTCGGGGTCGGGCATGTCGACGCCCTGCTCCCTCATGCACCGCGCGAACTCGCGCAGCCGCTCCAGCTGCTTCTCATCCATTTTGGACAGATCACCGCCGCCGGGCAGGTACTGCTTGCACGCCTCCATCGCGGGCTTGAACGCCGGGGAGTTCCGGTCCACCCCGGTGAGCCCGCCGAGCTTGTCGGCGTCCGGGCCCGGGTCCGGAATGTCGACCCCGTTGTCCCTCATGCACTGCGCGAACTTCACCGCCGGCGCCTCGGTCGTCGTGCTCGACCCGCCGGACGTGCCGCCGCCGGAACCGCACGCGGCGAGCAGCAGCGCCAGCACCGCCACCATCCACTTCATGTCCCCTCCTCGGGATCGGATGGGGACACTCGACCGGAACCGGGATAACCCGGGCGTTACCGCAAGTGCTTATGCGGACGTTATGTGGTGATGGCGGATCATGGCGGACATGCGGATCCTGGTGGTGGAGGACGAGGAGGTGCTGGCGGGCGCGATCGTCGAGTGGCTGCGCCGCGAGGCGTTCGCGGTGGACGTCGTGCACGACGGCGAAGCCGCGCTGGAACGCTTGGCGGTCAACGACTACGACGTGTTGGTGCTCGACCGTGACATCCCGTGCGTGCACGGTGACGAGGTGTGCCGGGTGGTGGTGGAGCGCGGCGACACCCGCGTGCTGATGCTGACCGCCGCCGCGGCCGTGCGCGACCGGGTCGCCGGGCTGGCGCTGGGCGCGGACGACTACCTGCCCAAGCCGTTCGCGTTCGTGGAGCTGTCGGCCCGGGTGCACGCCCTGCTGCGCCGCGCCCGGCCCGCCGTGCCCCCGGTGCTGCGCCGCGCGGGCCTCGACGTCGACCCGGCCCGCCGGTACGCGACCCGTGACGGCGTGCCGGTGCCGCTGGCCAACAAGGAGTTCGGGGTGCTGGCCGAACTGGTCCGCGCGGACGGCGCGGTGGTGTCCGCCGAGGCGCTGCTGGAGAAGGTGTGGGACGAGCACATCGACCCGTTCACCAACGTGCTGCGGGTGACCGTGATGAAACTGCGCCGCAAACTCGGCGAGCCGCCGGTGATCGAGACCGTGCCCGGCGTCGGGTACCGGATCCCGTGACCGGCCGGTGGAGTGTTCGGGGCCGGCTCACCGCCCTGTACGGCGGCCTGTTCGCGATCGCGGGCGCGCTGCTGCTGGCCGTCACCTACCTGCTGGTGCGGCAGAGCCTGGACGGCGGCGGCCAGCCGGTGCCGGACATCCTGGCGTTGCGGAAACTGGGCAGCGCGCCGCTGGACGAGGTGATCGAGACGTTCCGGCAGGCCAAGGTCCGCTACCGGGACGAGGTGCTGGACTCGCTGCTCACCCGAGGCGCGCTCGCGTTGCTGTGCGTCGGGCTGGTCGCGGTGGCCGTCGGGTGGCTGCTGGCGCGGCGCGCGCTGGAGCCCGTGCACCGGATCACCGACACGGCGCGCCGGATCGCCGCCGGGCCGGGACTGCACGAGCGGATTCCGCACGACGCGGCGGCCCGGGACGAGGTGGCCGAGCTCGCCGGGACGTTCAACGCGATGCTGGACCGGCTCGACCGGTCGTTCGACGGACAGCGGCGGTTCGTCGCGGACGCCTCGCACGAGATGCGCACACCGTTGGCGGTCAAACGCGCCCTGATCGAGGTATCGACCGGGTACTTCGGCCGACGCGAAGCAGTTGGGCGCGGAACTGTTGGAGGTCAACGCCCGCCACGAGCGCCTCATCGACGGGCTGCTGGCCCTGGCCGACGCGGAGACCGAGCTGACCGTGCGGACACCGACGGACCTCGCGGAGATCGCCGGGCACGTGCTCCGGCAGTCCGGTGTCGCCGCCGTGGACGTGGGCGTCGAGATCCGGCGGGACCTCGGACCAGCCGCGGTCGACGGCGACCCGGTGCTGCTGGAACGGCTGGTGCGCAACCTCGTCGACAACGCCGTCAGGCACAACCACGCGGGCGGCTGGCTGAAGGTGGAGTCGCGGGACGGGGTGCTGGTGGTCGCCAACACCGGCCCGGAGATCCAGCCCTACGAGGTGGAAGGGCTGTTCCGCCCGTTCCGCCGGCTCGACCGGGCTCGGCCGACCACCGGGGAACGCGGGCTCGGGCTGGGACTGTCCATTGTGCGCGCCATTGCCGCCGCCCACGGGGGCACGGTGACCGCGACTCCGCGGGCGGACGGCGGGTTGTCGGTGGTCGTCAGGTTCGGCGGAGGAACGTGAGGAAGGCCCGGAAAGGACGGTCCGTGAAGATCAGCTCGGGGTCGGGGAGCTTGCTGTCGCGCACAACTGTCGCCGTGCGACCGACCGCGAGCTCCACGCAGTTGTTCCCCGCGCCTGAATAAGTGCTTCTACGCCACGTCTTCTTCGTGTTCATGTTTCCTTCAGTGCGGTTGCCAGATTTCTGATCAGCGCAGCCGACTCCTTGGGCGACAGGGCGACCTCGGCTGCCATGTCCTCGAAGTGAAGCAGGTACTTCTCCACATCGGCCGGATTGTCCACCCACTTGCCACCTCCGGCGTACTCCAGGTACACGGAGGAGGGATCCCCGGCGTCGAACCGGAGGGCCGTGGCCCCGCCGCCCGACATGGTTCCGTAAGCGCCCGCTCCGAACGGGATCACCTGAATGGTGATGTTGGTCTGCCTGGACATCTCGATCAGATGGGATAACTGGTCGCGCATGACCGCGGGCCCGCCGACGGTCCGGTGCAGCGCGGCTTCGTCGATCACCGCGTGCAGGCGCAGACCGGGCAGTCGCCGCTGCCGGCTCGCCAGTGCCGCCACCGCCTGGTCAACCGGCACTGACGGGTCCAGGAAACGCTGCCCCGCCAAGCGCACCGCGGCGGCGTACGCGGCGGTCTGGAGCAGGCCCGGGATCACGATCATCTCGATGGTGCGCACTTCGGTCGCGTCCGCCTCCTGCCGCGCGTACGTGCGCGCCTCGGGGGTGTACGCGGCGGCGTTGGCCAACCGGGTGCTGTCCTGTTTGGCGTCCTCCCACAGGGCTTCCGCCTCGCGCCGCTCGACGTCGGTCGCGCCGTAGAGCCCGAGGAGGGCGCTGAGCTCGGTCCAACTCGGACTGATGTAGCCGTTCTCCATCCGCGACAGCGTCGACTGCGTCTTTCGGGTCAGCGCGTGGTAGTCGATCTCGGTCCTGCCCGCGCGCTTGCGCAGCGCGTTGAGGAACTGACCGAGCTTGCGCTTGCGTCGGGTTTGGACAGCTGCCATTCGGATCGCTCCTCGCTGAAAAGAACTGCGCACACCCTAGTCGGCGCGGACACCGTTTCCAGTTCACTCGTCCGAGCGTTTTAAGGTGCATACGCACCCATTAATATGAACCCCAGCGGTGGGGTTGCGCGGTCGCGGGCCGGGCCACTCGCGGCACCCGCCACGTCGTGCGGCCCACCGGCCCGGACCACCACGGTCGACACCCCTCCCCGGCTACAGTCGCGACATGTACATCTCGCAGGTCCGGCTGCGGAACATCAAGGGATTTCACCGCGCCCGCGAAGTCGATCTGCACCTGACCGCACCGGGGTGGACGGTAATAGCCGGCCGCAACGGCTCGGGCAAGACGTCCCTGCTGCACGCGATCGCGCTGGCCCTGGGCGGGCCGGCGGTGGCCCGCAACCTGGTCCCGGACTTCGAGAACTGGGTCACCGCCGGCGAGCGGGAGGGCTTCGCCCAGGTCCGGTTCACCCAGGACGAACACGCCGAGCGGTGGTCCGGCAAGGGCCGGCGGCCCTCCGGCGAACTGTGGGCGGGCCTGGTCTGGACGATGCCGGAGGACGCCCGGCCCGGCTACCGGGGCCTGCGCGGGCTCCAGCCGTCGCTGAAGGAGAAGCTCGAAGGCAGCAAGACCGCCGCGACCCGGGGCCCGTGGCAGGACAACCCGACCGGGTGGTTCTGCGCCGCGTACGGTCCGTTCCGGCGGATGGTCGGCGCGACCAACGACGCCCAGCGGCTGATGTCGAACTCCGGCCCGGTGTCCCGGCTGACCACCCTGTTCCACGAGGACGCGTCGCTCGCCGAGGGCGTCGGCTGGCTGATCGAGCAGCACCTGCGGTCGCTGGAGCGCAGGCAGGGCGCGGAGGAGCTGAAGTCGGTCGCGCTGGCGATCCTGTCCGACGGGCTGCTGCCCGACGACTACCGGATCGAGGGCGTCGACTCGGACGGCCTGTGGGTGCACAGCGGCGGCAACCGGTTCCCGCTGCGGGAGATGAGCGACGGCTACCGGACGGTGGCGTCGCTGGTGGTGGACCTGATCAAGCAGATCTACGAGTCGTTCGGCGTGCTGCGGACCGAGCCG
>CBHFOL010000164.1:0-17087 GCA_965995405.1 uncultured Saccharothrix sp. | reverse complement strand
ATGGCCAGCACGAACTCCCCGTCGCGGTAGGCGATCGTCGGCAGGCCGCTGCCGATCCGCCGACCGGGCTCGATCGACGCCGGACCACCCGGCCGGGGGTCGAAGTGGCCGAGGAAGTTGTTGTGCAGGAAGCCCAGGCCCTCGGTGATCCGGCCGGAACCGGCGATCGAGCCGGTCGAGTGGGTGATGGTGGCGACGTTGGAGTCCTCGTCGGCGACCGAGACGTGGGTGGTGCCCGCGACCTCCTGGTGCGCCGGCACGGTGATCGGGTCGCCGCCCCGGATCAGGCCCTCCCAGCGGGCCAGGTTGGCCTCGCCGAGCACCTGGTCGACGTGCGCGTCGCCGTCGCTGATCCGCAGCGCCTTGATGAACGCGTTGTCCATGAACGTCGCCCGCATGACCTTCGCGAACACGTCCACGACCTCCGGTGACTGCCGGTCGGCCGGGTCCACCAGCCGGTCCAGCAGCTCCAGGATCTCCAGCAGCTGCACGCCGGGCGTGGGCGGCGGCGTGGTGAGCAGGTCGAAGCCCCGGTAGGAACGGCGCAGCGGCTGGAGCACCTCGGTCCGGTAGTCGGCGAGGTCGGCCCGGGTGAACAGCGCCCCGGCCGGCTCCAGGTCGTCCAGGATCACGCCGGCCAGCTCGCCCCGGTAGAAGTCGTCGGCACCGGCTTCCGCCAGGCGTTCCAACGTGTCCGCGTACGCGCCCTGCACCACCAGGTCGCCGAGCCCGAGGCCGGTGCCGTCCGGGCCGAGCACCAGCGGGCCGAGGCTCGCTTCCCGGGCCACCTTGGCGGCCAACGTCGGGTAGCCGGGTCCACCGGGACCGCCGTCGCCCGCGATGCCGGCCGTCCAGAAGTCCGCGATGTACGGGTAGAGCCGGAAACCACCGCGCGCCAACCGGATCGCGGGCTGGAGCACGTCGGACCACGACACCTTGCCGCTGCCGAACCGCTCGAACAGCGACGCCGCACCGGCCACGAAGCCGGGCACCATCACCGACGCGCCGCCGATCTGGTTGTCCTCACTGGAGATCGCGTACCGGCCGATCGTCTCCGCACGGCCCTGCAACTCGTCGATCCACCGCTGAGGCGCGGGCAGCGAACCCGTTCCGGCCTCGGCGTTGTGCACCTCCTGCCGACCGTCGGCGGTCGCGTACAGGCCGATGAACGTCCCACCCAGCCCGCACAGCAGCGGATTGGTGACGCCCTGCGCGAACGCGGCGGCCACGGCGGCGTCGAACGCGTTGCCACCGGCCCGCAATACCAGCTCGCCGGCACGGGCCGCGAGCGGCTCCGGACAGACCACCATCCCCTTCACGAGGACACCTCCGTTCCGCCGATGTGGCGAAGGGCGAGGACGGCGTGCATCAGCGAGCCGTCGGACAGGATCGAGTCGTCGAAGACCGCGAGCGGGCTGTGGTTGTCCCCGGTGTTCCCGTCGGCCGGGGTCGCACCGAGGAACAGGAACGCGCCGGGCACGCGTTCGAGCACGCGGGAGAAGTCCTCCGCACCCGCCATCGGCGACGGCGCGGCGATGAACCGGTCCGCGCCGAACACCTCGCGGGCGGTGTCCGCGACCAGCGCGGCGTGCTCGGCGTCGTTGACCGTCACCGGGTAGCCCGGCTTGTACTCGATGTCGGCGGTCAGCCCGTACGACTCGGCGATCCCGTTGACGAGCCGGGTCGCGTAGGTCTCCACGAAGGCCCGGCTCGCCGGGGAGAAGGTGCGCAGCGTCGACTCGAACGACGCCGTGTCCGGGATGATGTTGGCCTTGGTGCCCGCCCGGACCAGTCCGGTGGTGACCACGACCGGGTCGAACACGCTGAACCGGCGGGTGACCATCGTCTGGAGCGCGGTGATCATCTCGGCCATCACGGTGACCGGGTCCAGCGCGTTCTGCGGCGCGGAGCCGTGCCCGCCGGAGCCCCGGACCGTCACCGCGATCTCGTCGGCGGCGGCCATGTAGGTGCCGGGACGGGTCGCGAAGCTGCCCAACGGGATGCCGGCGGACTTCACGTGGATCGCGTAGGCGGCGTCGGCCGGCGCTCCGGCGGCCTCCAGCACACCCTCCTCGATCATGTAGCGGGCCCCGTCGAACCCTTCCTCGCCGGGCTGGAACATGAACACGACGGTGCCCGCGAGCTGGTCACGTCGGGCCGCGAGCAGGCGGGCCGCGCCGACCAGCATCGCCGTGTGCAGGTCGTGGCCGCAGGCGTGCATGAAGCCCTCGTGCTCGCTGGCGAACGGCAGACCGGTCGCCTCCAGCACGGGCAGGGCGTCCATGTCGCCGCGCAGCAACACGGTCGGCCCCGGCTTGCCGCCCCGCAGCACCGCGACGACGGAGCTCAGCGCGGTCCCGGTGCGGACCTCCAGCCCGAGGTCGGCGATGGCGTCCAGCACCAGGCGTTGCGTCTTGGGCAGGTTCAGGCCCATCTCGGGCACGCGGTGCAGCGCGCGCCGCAGTCCGACCAGGTCGTCCTGGAGCGCCGCCGCGTCCCGGCGCAGCACGTCCAAGGTCACGATGCCTCCTGGGAGATCGAGGTCCGCAGTTCGTCGGGGATGCGCATCCCGGCCGCTTCGAGCCGGTCCACGATCCGGTCGATCGACGTGACCCGCCCGGCGTTCAGCACGTCGCGCAGCCGCTGGTGGCCGGACAGCACGTCGTCCAGGTCGGCGAGCACCGCGTCGAGGTCGGCGGGCCGCACGACGATCACGCCGTCCTCGTCGCCGATGACCAGGTCGCCGGGGAACACGACCGTGCCGCCGCACGCGACCGGCACGTTCACCTCGCCGATCGGCAGGTCGATCGGGGACGCCGACACGCACGTCGTCCGGGCGAACACCGGGAACCCGAGCTGCCCGATCTCCTCCACGTCCCGCGCCGCGCCGTCCACGACGACACCCGCGAGGCCCCGGGCCTGCGCGCCCCGGCTGAGGTTGCCGCCCCAGACGGCGCTCCCGTCGTCCATGGTGCTGATCACCAGCACGTCACCCGGCCGGCTCAGCTGGAGACCCAGCTTGACCAGGTCGAACCCGCCGACCGGCACGGACACGGTCACCGCGAAGCCCGCGACCGGGCCGGTCACGCCCGCCACCGGCTTGATGCCCGCCATGACGCCCCGCTTGCGGGTGGCGTCGGACAGGTCGGTGGTGCGCAGCCCGGCGACCGCGCTGAGCTCGTCGGCCGGGCGGTCGAAGGTCAGCGACCCGATCCGCAGGCCCACCGGACCCGGATCGTCGGCCTGCTGGGGTTCGGACAGGTAGGTCATCGTCCCTCCTGGAACGTCTGGGTGAAGTCGGCGAACGCCTCGGCGGGCGTGATCGGCCGGTCCACCAGGCCCTGCGCGTCGAGCTGGGCGCAGAACTCGGTGAGGGTCGCGGCGTTGACGGCCTCGGTGTGGTCGAACGGCTCGACCGACGGCCCGAGCATCGCGGCGGCGGCCTCCAGCTCCAGCGGCATGAACGGCGTGCTGTCGCCGAACACCCGCACCAGCCGCTGCCGGTACCGCCACGCCTCGCGGAAGCCCCGGTAGATCGCGCCGATCCGCTCCGGGTGTCGCTCGTGGACGTCGCGCCGCAGCACGATGATGTGGAAGATCGGGTAGACCCCGGCCCACTCGAACCAGTCCACGTCCCCCGCGCGGGGGTCTGCGACGAGTCGACGGAGCGGCGGGTTCTCGCCGAACAAAGCGTCCGGCGGGAAGGCCAGGCCGACCGTGTCCACCCGGCCCGCGAGGACCGCGTCGTACAGGCTGTCGCCCCGGTCCAGCGCGGAGACGTTCAGCTGCTGCCGCCTGCTGGGCACCGCCGGCACCGTGACCACACGTGGATAGTCGCTGGTCACCGGGCCGACCCGCCACTCGACGTCGGCGAGGTCGACGCCCGCGTCGGCGACCAGCGCCCGCGTCCACACGTTGCCGGTGTCCGCCCAGCCGCTCAGGCCGATCCGGCGGCCGGCGAGCTGGGACAGGTCGGTCAGGTCGCTGTCCGGGTGCACCCAGAAGCTGTGCCGGCGGAAACCGCGCAGTACAAAACACGGCAGTCCGACCCAGGTCCGGTCGCCCGAGGCGAGCCCGATCAGGTAGCGGCTGAGCGAGAACTCGCCGCACTCGGGCGGGTTCTCCGAGGTCATGACGTCGATCGGGGTGGTGGAGTCGACCCGGATGTCCAGGTCCAGGTCCACCAGGCCCCGGGCCAGCGGCTGGATGGCGTCGTACGCCCGGACGACGATCGATTGCGTGGCGTCCATGCCGTCGCTCCCTGGTCCGAAGCTCCGGCCAGGGCCAGAAGCATTCACCGTTGAAGTTAATGGGGGACAGTAGCCACACATATCTACCATTACAACGGTGTTTTGTTATATATATGTACGCATGACGCCTACCGGCCCACCGTCGCTCGACCTCATCCGGTCCCAGGCCGAGGACCTCACCGCGCGCGGCATCGCCGAGACCGTGACCGGGCTGATCCGGTCGGGCCGGGTGGGCGCGGGCGACCGCCTGCCCACCGTGCGCGACCTGGCCCAGTCCCTCGGGGTCAGCCCCGCCACGGTCGCCGCCGCCTGGCGGCAGCTGCGGACGGACGAGCTGATCGAGACCAACCGGCGGGGCGGCTCGGTCGTCAAGGCGGCACCGCCACCGCTGCGGGCCGCCCGCCGCACCGAGGGCCTGTTCGGCGCGGTGCGCGGCGGTCGCTTCCACACCGACCTGTCGCGGATCCTCCCGGACCGCGCGCTGCTGCCCCCGCTGGCCAGGGCGCTGGAGCACGCCGCCGGAACCGACGACCTGCACCGGTACCTCGCCGAGCCGATCCAGCCCGCGCTGCGGGCGGCCCACTCCCCCGACCTGCGGCCCGGCCACGCCGCGGTGGCCGTCAACGGCGGTTACGACGGTTTAGCGCTGCTGTGCCGGTCGCTGGTACGGCCGGGGACCGTCGTGGCGGTCGAGGAGCCGACCTCGCCCCGCCTGCTCGACGTCGTGGAGTGGGTCGGCGGTCGCATCCACCCCGTGCTGTGCGACGACGAGGGGCCGACGCCGCAGGCGCTGCGTTCGGCGGTCGCGGGCGGGGCGACGCTGTTCTTCCTCCAGTCGCGGGCCCAGTCGCCGCGCGGGCACAGCGTCACGGCATCCCGCGCCCAGGCGCTGGCCGACGTGCTGGAGGGCACCGATGTGATCACCGTGGAGACCGACAGCCAGCCGTACCTGAGCACGTGCCCGCTGGAGCTGATCGCGGCCCGTCGGCCGGACCGGGGCGTCCACGTGACGTCGTACAGCAAGGCGTTGGGGCCGGATCTGCGGCTCGGGGTGGTGGTCGGGCCGTCCGAACTGGTGGACCGGCTGGTGGGGCTGCGTTCCTACGACTCGGGCTGGACCAGTCGGATCGTGCAGGAGGCGGCGGCGTTCCTGCTGACCGACGAGGAGACGTCGAGCGCCTTGGCAAGGGCGGGCGCGACCTACGCGCAGCGCCGGGAGGACCTCTCGGAAGCGTTGCGGGCACGGGGTTTCACGCCGCACGGCCGGGACGGCATGGCGCTGTGGGTGCCGGTGGAGGACGAGTACTCGGCGGTGGCGATGTTCGCCGCGAGCGGCATCGTCGTGCAGCCCGGCAGACCGGCGTTCTTCCGCCCGCCCGTGCAGGGCTACATCCGGCTCTCGGCGGGCACCCTGACCGAGGGCTACGACGACATCGCCGACACGCTGGCCACCGCGCGCCGCCAGACCTGACGCCGAATTCCCCGAGATACGGTCGGACCGCCGGGCATTCGGCGAGGAGTCAGCGGTCGGTCGGCAGGGCGGGCAGGGAGAGGCCGTGCTGCTCCGTGCCGTCGAGCACGAGCGGCTGGCCCAGACGCGGGACCGCGCCCAGCAGGGTCCGCGTGTACTCCTCGGCGGGCTCGGTGACGAGGGTTTCGGTCGGCCCGTGCTCGACCAGCCGGCCGTGGCGCATCACCGCGACGTGGTCGGCCATGTACCGCACCACCGCGAGGTTGTGGCTGATGAACAGCATGGTCAGCCCGGTGGACCGCTGGATGTCCCGCAGCAGGTTGAGCACCACCGCCTGCACCGACACGTCCAGCGACGCGGTGACCTCGTCCGCCAGGATGATCTCCGGATCGGCCGCCAGGGCACGCGCGATCGCCACCCGCTGCTGCTGCCCGCCGGACAGCGTGGTCGGCCGCGACCGGGCGACGGCCGGATCGAGCGCCACCCGTTCCAGCAGGTCGGCCACCCGACGACCCCGGTCCGCGCCGCGCACCGAGCCGTCCAGCGCCTCTTCGACGCACTGGCCGACGGTGAACCTCGGGTCGAGCGCGCCGCGCGGGTCCTGGAACACCATCTGCACCCGCCGCAGCACTGCCACCCGCTGCCGGCGGCCGAGCCGGGTGACGTCCTGTCCGCCGATCTCGATCGTGCCGCCATGGACCGGCGCGAGCCCCACGACCGCGCGGGCCAGCGTGCTCTTGCCCGACCCGGACTCGCCGACCAGACCCACGACCTGGCCCCGCGGCACGGTCAGGCTCACCCCGTCCACCGCCGTGAAATCGCCATAGCGGACAACGAGGTCCCGCACGTTCAGCCCGTGCACTTGTCCTCCTCACGATCGGAGAGCGGGAACCAGCACGCCACCCGGTGCCCGGCCGTCGTCTCGGTCAGCGGCGGCCGTTCGTCCCGGCACTTCTGCCGCACCCCAGGACACCGGTCCGCGAAGTAGCAGCCGGGCAGCACCACATCCGGGCCGGGCACCCGGCCGCCGATCACCGGCAACGCCCGGGAACGGTCGGTGTCCATGTGCGGCGCGGCCGGCAGCAACGCGGCCGTGTACGGGTGCGCCGGGGCGTCCAGCAGCTCCTGCGTCGGCCCGTCCTCCACCAGGAACCCGGCGTACATGACGACGATCCGGTCGCACACCTGCGACACCACCGCGATGTCGTGCGACACCAGGATCAGCGCCGCCCGGGTCTCCTCCTGCACAGCCAGGATCAGCCGCAGGATCTGCTCCTGAACGGTGACGTCGAGCGCCGTCGTCGGCTCGTCCGCGATGAGCAGCCGGGGCCGCGCCACCAGACCCGCCGCGATCGCCGCCCGCTGCTTCATGCCGCCGGAGAACTCGTGCTGGAACTGCCGGTAGCGCCGTTCCGGCTCGCTGATGGCCACCGCCCGCAGCATCTCCACCGACAACTGCGCTGCCACATCCTTGGCCAGCCCCAGGTGCGCCTGGGCGGGTTCACGGATCTGGGTCCCCACCCGCAACGCGGGGTTGAACGCACCGCCGGGGTCCTGGAACACCACGGCCAGCCGCCCGCCGATCTCCTCGGAGCTCGCGGTCAGCAGGTCGGTGCCCAGGAAGTCCAGCCGCCGCGCGGCGACCCGGCCCGGCTCGTCCACCAGCTGGGCGATGGCCCGGCTGGTCACGCTCTTGCCCGAGCCGGTCTCGCCGACGACGCCGAGCCGTTCCCCGGTGCGCAGCCGGAACGACACGTCCCGGACCGGAGTCGTGATCACGCCCGCCACCGGGTACGTCACCCGCAGCCCGCGCACGTCCAGCACGAAGTCGTCCTGCGACGGCTCTTCTGGCTCGATCGGCTCCGGTTCGACCCGGACGCCACGGCGGGTGCGCCGACCGGCCAGCAGGTCGGACAGCTTCTCCCCCACCAGGTTGAAGCTCAGCCCGGCGACCGCGATCGCCACGGCCGGGCCGAGCGCCACACTCGGCAGCACGTAGAACATCTGGAGCCCCTGGGACAGCAGGCTGCCCCAGTCGAACTGCGGCGGCTGCACCCCGAAGCCGAGGAAACCCAGACCCGCCAACGCGAGGATGGCGATCCCGAGGTGGGTCGTGCCGTAGACGAGCAGGGGTTCGCCGATGTTCGGCAGCACGTGCCGCACGATGACGTAGGCCCGCGACTTGCCCAGCAGCCGCGCCTGGAGCACGTACTCGCGCCCCGCGACGGACGCCGCCAGCGTCTGGGTCAGCCGGGCGAAACCGGGCGCGAACGCCGCGCCGATGGCCAGCACGCTGCCGGTCGCGCCGATCCCGAAGATCACCGCGAAGAAGATCGCCAGCAGCAACGGCGGGAACGCGACCAGGATCGTGATCGCACTGCCCACCAGCCGACTCGCGCGCGGCCCGAGCACGGCGGCCAGCGCGCCCAACGCCACCCCGGCGGACGCGCCGGCCAGCGTCGCGAGCAAGGCGAGGAAGATCGACGGCCGGGTGGCGACCAGGGTCCGGGCCAGCACGTCCCGGCCCAGCCGGTCGGTGCCGAGCAGGTGTTCCGGGCTCGGGCCCTGCATCGACTCGGCGACGTCGACCCGGTCCGCCCAGTCCCCGAACAGCGCGGGCCCGAACGCGGCCAGCAGGAGTAGCAACAACACGATGGCCAGCCCGACGACCTCGACGATCCCGAGGTGGCCCGCCAGGCGGCGCAGACGAGAGCGCATGTCAGCCTTCCGTGACACGGGATCGGGGGTCCAGCAGGCCGAGCAGCACGTCCACGGCCATGGTGACCACCAGGACGGCCGCGCCGAGGACCAGCAGGATGCCCTGGATCACCGGGTAGTCCTTCTGCACCACGGCTTCCGCGATGCTGGTGCCCAGGCCGGGCCAGCCGAACACGTTCTCCACCAGCACGGTGCCCGCGATCAGGTGGCTGAGCAGCAGACCGCCGTAAGTCAGGGACGCGGTGAGCATGTTCGGCAGCACGTGCCGCCCGTACACCACGGCCCGGGACAGCCGCCGCGACCGGGCCGCCAGCACGTAGTCGGCGTCCAGCACCTTCAACGCCTCGACCCGCACGATCCGGGACAGCGTCGCCGCCGGGCCGATCACCAGCGCCGCCACCGGCAGCACGTAGGACAGCGGCCCGGCCTTGCCCGCCACCGGGAACAGGTTGAGGGTGAGCGCGAACGCGGCGCTCAACCCGACGGCCATCACGAACTCCGGCACCGAGTTCAGCACGCCCGTCCCACCGATGAACGCCGAGCGGAGCCGTTCGTTGCGACCGCCCCTGGTCTTGAGCGCCATCAGGTAGCCCAGCGGGATGCCGAGCAGGATGACGACGAAGAACGCGGGCAGTGCCAGCCCGATCGTGTTCGGGATCCGGGACCACAGCAGGGTGCTCACCGGGTCGTGGCTGATGATCGACGTGCCCAGGTCACCGGAGAACACGTTCTTGAAGTACGTCAGGTACTGCACGAGCAGCGGCTGGTCGAGCCCCAGCTCGCGGCGCAGCCGCTCGACCAGCTCCGGCGTGGCCTGGTCGCCCAGCGAGGCGATCACCGGGTCGCCCGGCACCAGCCGCACCATCAGGAACGTGGCCGTGACCAGCACGTAGACCGAGACGAGGAGGCGGACGAGCCGCCTGCCGATGAATACCGGCAGGCGGCCCGCACGCCGTCGCGTCGGGGCGAGGGTGTCCGCCACGGCGCTACTTCCGGAAGACCCGGTAGGACGACGGAACCGAGTGCAGCCCCACGACGTGGAACGAGCCGCCCCGCACGTAGTACGGCCGGTCGCCCTCGGACAGCGGGATCACGTCGACGCCCTTGAGCAGCGCCGCGTGCGCCGCGCGCCACAGGTCGCAGCCGTCACCGGGCGCGGCCAGCGCCTGCGCGGACAGCGAGTCGAACTCCTTGTTCACGGTCGAGCCGGAGTTGCGCCCGCCCTCCTTCGGCGTCGCCCCGCCGTGGAACGGGGTGAGCATGAACGGCATCTCGACGTTGAGGCCGCTGAACGCCACGTCGAAGTCCAGCGTGCTGTACATGGCCTGGGAGAACGCGGTGTTGGTGACGGCGGTCAGCTTGGTCCCGACCCCGATCTCCTTCCACTGCTGGGCGATGTACTCCATCGTCACGCCCGGCTGGGCGGTGTCCGACTTGTAGATCGCGGACAGCACCAGCGGGGTGCCGTCCTTGGCGCGCACACCGTCCGGCCCCTTCGCCCAGCCCGCCTCGTCCAGGTACCGGTTGGCGGCGGCCTGGTCGTGGTCGGGCAGGTTGCCGGTGGTCTCGTCGCCGGGGCAGAGCACCGGGATCTCGGCGATCAGGTTGGTGGCGACCTTGCCGGTGTTGTTCGTGGTGATCGCGGTGACCTTGCTGCGGTCCAACGCCGCCGCGAGCGCCTTGCGGACGTTGAGGTCGCCGAGGATCCGGCCGGGTGCCTTGTTCAGGTCGAGTTCGGCGACGATCGCGGGCGAGGACGCCTTGAGGACGTCCGGCATCTTATCCACGCGTTCGCGGTCCGGCCCGGTCAGCTGGACCGCGTTGACCTGGCCGGTGATCAGCTGGTTGGCGGCCGTGCTCTCGTCCTTGGTGAACGACACGACGACCGTCTTCGGCATGTCCTTGGTGGTCGCGCCGTCCGGTCCCCAGGTGTACTCGGGCCGCTTCTCCAGCGTGTAGTGGTCGCCGGACACGTACTCGGTCACCTTGTACGGGCCGGTGCCCAGGTAGCCGTGGTCGGCGGCGGCCGGGTCCTGGCGGGCGGCCGGGCAGACGATGGCGAGCGAGCCCGCGCCGCGCACCAGCAGGCCGAACGGCTGCTCGGTCTTGATCGTGACGGTCCGCGCGGCGTCGTCGGAGCTGACCGTGTACCCCATCGGGATGGTCAGGCTGCGCCACGGGGAGATCGTCTTCGGGTCCTTGATGTAGTCGAAGTCGGCGGCCACGTCGCTCGCGGTCAGCGGGCGGCCGTCGGCGCAGGTGACGCCTTCGCGGAGGGTGAAGGTCACCTGGTCCGGCTTGACGTCCCACTTCTCGGCCAGGTACGGGACGGTCTTGCCCTCCGGGGTCTGGCCGACCAGCGTGTCGTAGCCGTACGCGAACACGTGGCGGGCCGTGCCGAGGGTGGTCTTGTACGGGCTGACCGTGCCCGGGTCGCTGGACATCGCGATCCGGAACGTGCCGTCCGGGTCGGGCGTGCCCCCGGTCGACCCCGGGCCGTCCGTGCCGCCGCAGCCGGCGAGGAGCAGCAGGCCGGTCGCGGCGGCGAGCGCGGGAAGTCTTCGCTGCATTTCTGTGATCCGTTTCCTGAGGTGGTCACCGCGGGGTTGGTGCGGGCGGGGTTCGTGCGGTGACCGGGGGTCGTCGAGCGGCGCTAACGCGGCGCGGTCGGGGCGGGCGTGCTCAGCCGGGTGATGGCCTGGGTGATCGGGACGCCGGAGTCGAGCAGGCGGAACAGCTCGTCCTCCAGTTCGGCGCGGGCCATGGCCTTGGCGACGATCTCGTCCTTGCGGGCGGCGTCGATGACCACCACCCCGTCGGCGTCGGCGAAGATCGCGTCACCGGGCGCGACCCGCAGGCCGCCGCACATGATCGGGGCCTGCATCGTGCCCAGCACGCGGGGACGGGGCGAGATCGGCGTCAGGCCCCGGGCGAACACCGGGAAGCCCAGGCGTTCCAGGTCGTCGCGGTCGCGGACCAGGCCGTCCACGACCAGGCCGGCGATGCCGCGCTTCATGGCGGCGAACGCCATCACCGCGCCCCACAGCGCCCGGCCGAGGTAGCCGGCCCCGTTGACCACGATGACGCTGCCCGGCTCGGCCGTGTCGATGGCCTCGAACAGGGTCTTGTTGTCGCCGGGCTGCACCTGCACGGTGAACGCGGGCGCGCCGTCGAGGCGTGCGCCCGGCCAGATCGCCCGGATCTCCCGGTGCATCACCACGTGCTCGCGGCAGGCGTCGCTGAGGTGGTCGGTGGTCATGTCGACGGGCGGGATCTGCGGCTGGTCAGTCATGCGCGGCACCGTTCCCCTCCGGCCCGCCGACTCGCACGGCATTGGCCTCGAAGCGCTCTCGTTGTCCCTTGATGTCGTAGAGGCGGGTCCCGGCGGCCAGCGCGCGCCAGGTCTCCTCCCGTTCCGCCGTGGAGACCTCCAGCAGGCGCGGGCCGTCGGCGAGCACCTCTTCGCGGCTGAGGAACACCACGCCGTCCGAGTCGGCGAACGCGATGTCGCCGGGCCGGACCAGCGCGCCCGCGATCTGCACCGGGACGTTCACCCCGCCCTCCGGCGGGATGCCGGGCGGCGCGGCCCGGTAGGTGAGGCTGGTGGTGCCCCGGCTCCAGGTGTGCACGCCCATGGCGGTGATCTCGTCCCAGTCGGTGACCGGGGCGTCCACGACCACGCCGGCCGCGCCCGCCTGGTAGGCGGCGTAGGACGTGCCGCCGCCCCACGGCGCGCGGACGGTCTCGCCGCCCGTGTCGACGACCAGGACCTCGCCTTCGCGCAGGATGCTCACCGCGTAGTGCACGGCGGACGCGTCGAACGCGGACACCCGGGCGGTGACGACCGGGCCGACGGCGTGCGCGGGGCGCAGCAACGGCTGTAGTCCGGGCGCGTGGCCCAGGCTGCGCCAGTGGCCGACGGTGCCGGTCGACCTGCCGCGCAGGTGCTCGACGGCCGCGGTCACGGCGGGATCGGGTTCGGGGCGTGCCCCGATGACGTACGACATGGTGCTCCTCGCTGGTCGGTACAGGTCGGTGCAGGGGCAGGTCAGGGGTGGTCGACCACTTCCTGCCCGCGATCTCCGCGGACGTCGGAGCCGGTCCGGAACACCCCGGAGTCCGGGTCCCGCTCGACGCCGACGACGCGGGCCGAGTAGTTGGAGAAGCTCACGGGGTAGCCGTGGGCGGCCAGGCTCAGCGCGGCCCTCGGGTCGAACCGGTCGTCCAGCACGGCCAGCCGGGGCGTGCTGCGGATGTGCACGCGGTCCGCCGACACCGAGTCGTCCAGCGACATCCCGAAGTCCAGCCGGTTGCTGATCACCTGCGGCATGGCGCTCGCCTTGTACGTCCCGGCGGGCGACCCGATCGACAGCACCGGCCGGCCGTCACGGAACAGGAACACCGGCGCGCCGCCCCCGGTGCCGCGCTTGCCGGGCGCGATGGAGTTGACCATGCCGGGACGCGGGTCGTAGTTCGTCATGTGGCAGTTGTGCATGAAGCCGAGACCGGGCGTGATCACGCCGGTGCCCGCGCCGACGGAATGCGTTACACCGCAGGCGTTTCCGTGTTCGTCCATGGTGGCCACGTGGGTGGTGTCGTGCGGCGCCTCGCCGGTCGCCCCGGCCGGCGCGGTGACGTCGCCCGCCTCGATCCGGCGGCGCAGCTCGTCCAGGTGCGCGGGGGTGAGCAGGTGCGAGAACGTGTCGCCGACCAGCATCGGGTCGCCGATGTGCTCGTCGCGTTCGCCGAACGCCAGGAAGATCGCGTCGGCGAGGCGGGCCAGGTGGGTCGGCGAGTGCCGGCCGAGGGCGGGCAGGTCCCAGCCGTCCAGGATGCCGAGGATCTGGAGGATCGTCGGGCCGACCGACGGCGCGGACTGGGTGACCACGTCGTGGCCCCGGTAGCGCCCGGTCAGCGGCTTCTCCACGAGCGGCCGGTAGTCGCGGAGGTCGACCGCGTCGAGCAGGCCGCCGTTGGCGGCGAAGTCGGCCACCACCCGGTCGGCGATCTCGCCCTCGTAGAACTCGTCGGGGCCGTTGGCGGCGAGCAGTTCCAGCGTCCGGGCGAGGTCGGGCTGGCGCAGGATCTCGCCCGTTTGGTAGACGCTGCCGTCCGGGTGCAGGAAGATCCGCCGCGATTCGTCCGAAAAGGACAGTGCGCGGTAGCTGTCGCCGAACAGCGGGTTGCTCGGCTCGCTGTCCCGCTGCCACGCCCGTGCCAGGTGCGGGTGCACCGGGAAACCGTCGGCCGCGAACTCCAGCGCGGGCCGGATCAGGTCGGCCCAGCCGACGTTCCCGGAGCCGAACTCCCGGTGCAGCAGTTCCATGCCCCGGACGAAGCCGGGCACGGTCTGCGCGAGGTAGCCCCAGCGGTTGATGCCGTCCTTGACCACGAAGGCGTTCTCCCAGCGGGAGACCACCTCGAACATGGTGTCGGTCGCCCGGCGCGGCGCGTATCCCCCGGCGTCGACGAAGGTCGTCCGGCCGGAGGCCGCGTCGTGGTACAGGATGCTCGCCGCTCCGGAGATGCTGCACCGCCACGGGTCGACCACGCACTGGGCGAAGCTCGACGCGACGGCCGCGTCGGCGGCGTTACCGCCCGCGCGCAGGATCCGTGCGCCCGCCACGGCACCCAGGCTCTCCACGGCGGCGACGGCTCCCGCGGTCACTCCGGCGACGGTCATGTGGGGCCCAACCTCTCGACGACGGTGTCCGGTCCCCCGGTCCGTGTCGGGTTGTTCCGGCGGCACGGTCACGAGGCGAGCACCAGTTTCCGAAGAGGTGCCCGACTACCTGTCGTCTTCCGGTAAACGCCCATCTACTATCCGGGTCATGCGGGATTCGGCCATCGTCACCGAGGAAGACATGATGTTGGTCCACGCGCTCCAGGTGAACCCGCGGGTCTCCTGGGCCGCGCTGGGCCGGGTGCTGGGCACGTCGCCGGACACCCTGGACCGGCGCTGGAACCGGCTGACGTCCGCCGGTCTGGCGTGGACCACGGCCGCGCCCGCCGCGCGTTCGGCGAAGGACGGCTGCCTGGCCTACGTCGGGGTGTCCTGCGCGCCGGCGCAGACCGCGCGGGTGGCGCGCGACCTCGCCGACATACCCGCCGTGCTGTCGGTGGAGGTGACGACCGGGCGGTACGACCTGCTGCTCGCCGTCGCCACGGCCGACCTGCGCTCGATGACCGACTGCCTGCTCGGCCCGATCGACATGACGCCCGGGGTGCTCAAGGCGCACGCCATGTTCGTGACGACGATCTTCAAGGTCGGCACCGAGTGGCGGCTCCAGTCGCTGGCACCGGACCAGGTGCGTGAGCTGACCGACGGGCAGCCGGCCCCGGACCGGCACGGCGCTGAGCAGCTCGGTCCGTTGGACGGCGCGTTGCGGGACGGGCTGACCGTGGACGGTCGGATGAGCTTCACCGACCTCGCCGAGCGGGCGGGCACCAGCCGCAACACCGCGCGGCGGCGGGTGGACCGGATGCTGCGCGCCGGGGTGTTCGCGATCCGGTGCGACCTGGCCGGTCCCGCGTTCGGCTGGCCGGTGTCCACCGCGCTGGGGATCGAGGTGGAGCCGGAGCAGCTGGCCGAGGTGTGCCAGGGCATCGCCCGCTACCCGCAGGTGCGACTGGTGGCCGCGCTCGCGGACCGCCCGAACGTGCTGGTGTCGAGCTGGCAGCGCAGCCTGGACGGCCTGCCCCGGTTCGAGATCGAGCTGTCCCGCCGGTTCCCGACGATCCGAATCCGCGACCGCTACGTGCACCTCTACTCGACCAAACGGACGACCCGAATCCTGGACGAGGACGGCCGGGCCAGGGGCTTCCTGCTGCCGGAACCGGTCATCCGGGAATCCTGAAACGAACAAATCGCCCGCCCGGAGTATTGCCTTTGGAAACATTGACTTCCTGTGAAGTGGCGAGCCGAAACAGAACGCCCCCGAAGTCACTCGCCCGGGTCGTCGGTTCGACCGCTTCGCGCACATCGACGCTCGTGCCGCGCCCCGAACGCCTGACCGCCCTCATGATCCGGCACCGCCGGGACCGAAGCCATCGAACCGTCCCGATGATTACAACTGGCGATCATTGTCGATCCGGCTGCTAGCATGACGCGCCTTCGCTCGGGGAGCGAAGTGGCAAGGGAACGTCTGGAGGGGAAATGGCACGACCATCCGTTCTGTTGCTTGGCGCCGACCCGTATGTGTTGCGGGCCTGCCAACTTCACGATGTCGATGTGGTACTGCTCTGCAATTCCGGCGCATATGATTCCGGCCGGTTACAACTGCCGCCCAGGGCCGTGCTGGTGCGGGTGGACGACGTGACGAACCCGGAGGACTGCCTCGCCGCCCTGCACCGGGCCGGCCTGGGCGACCGGAAGTTCGACGCGATCCAGACCACCTGGGAGTTCTCGGTGGTGACGGCGGCCGTGCTGGGGCGCGCCCTCGGGTGCCGGTCCATCGACCCGGACACCGCGCTGCGCTTCCGGGACAAGTCGCTCCAGAAGGCCCGACTGCGCGAGGCGGGCGTGCCGGTGGCGCGGACCGTCGTCATCGAGGACATCTACGACGTGAGCGACGTGCCGCTGGAGTTCGAGCGCGCGGTGCTCAAGCCCATCGCCGGTGGCGGGACGACGTCCACCAGCGTGGTGCGCGACCGCAAGGACCTGGAGGACGCGAGCCGCGCGGCCCGGGAGCGCAAGGAAACCAGCCGCACCTTCCTGTTGGAAGAGTACGTGGCCGGCGACGAGTGGATGGCCGAAGGCGTCGTCTACGGCGGCGAGGTGCAGTTCTTCGGCTTGGGCGCGTACACGCAGCCGTGCCTGGAGGCGATCACCGGCCAGGTGCCGATCTCGTTGCGGCGGCTCGACCCGGTGCACGAGGCGGACGCGTACACGGAGACCGAGCCCGTCGTGCGGGCCGCGATCGCCGCGCTCGGCTTGCAGGACAGCGTGTTCCACATGGAGCTGTTCAAGGAAGAGGGCACCGGGCGGATCGTGTTCAGCGAGTGCGCCGCGCGGCGGGGCGGGGCGCTGACCCACGAGCAGGTGCGCGCGAAGTTCAACGTGGACATGGGCGAGGCGGCACTGCTGTGCGCGCTCGGCCGGCAGCCGGAGCTGGACGTCAAGGTGCACCCGAACGTCGTGGGCTGCGCGGGCATCTACGGCCCGGCGGGCACGGTGTTCAGCTATCCCACCGCCGACGAGCTGGTGGCCCAGCCGAACGTGGCGTTCGCCCAGATGTACGTGCCGCCGGGCGCGAACCTCAACTCCAACTTCTCCGCGTCCGCCGACATGCTCGGCGCGCTGCTCGTGGTCACCGAGACCGTCGAGGCGTTCGACACGCGGGTGGCGGAGCTGCGCGACTGGTTCGCCGAACGGCTCGCGGTCGCGGAGCCGGGCCTCACCTCCGGGCAGCGGTGGGCGTGGCAGCGCAGGCACTGGCCGGAGCGGGAGTACCGCGACTGGCTCTACGACGGCGAATGAGCGGACGGGCGGGCGCGGACCCGGGAGACGCGCCCGACACCCGGGCCCCGGACCGGCGGTCGGTCCGGGAGCTGCTGGACCACGTCCTGCCGCCGCCCGGTCCGCAGCGCGCGCGGGTCGGGTCGGGTTTCGCGGTGCGGGGAATGGCGTGAGTGTCCCGAAGGATGTG
>CBHFOL010000163.1:0-17222 GCA_965995405.1 uncultured Saccharothrix sp. | reverse complement strand
GCGAGTGGAAGACGATGTTGTCCTTGCCCATGAAGTAGTAGCCCTGGGCGTCACCGGTCCAGAACTCCTTCCAGGCGTCGTCGTCGCCGCTGCGCCGGGCCCATTCCACGCTTGCGCTCAAGTACCCGATGACCGCGTCGAACCAGACGTAGAACCGCTTGAGCGGCTGGTCGCGCCACCCGTCGAGCGGGATCGGCACACCCCAGTCCAGGTCGCGGGTGATGGCCCGGGGGCGGAGGTCCTTGATCAGGTTCTGGCTGAACTTGAGGACGTTCGGCCGCCACTCGGTGCGGGTCTGGAGCCAGCCGCCGAGCGCGTCGATGAACTGCGGGAGGTCGAGGAACAGGTGCTCGGTCTCGACGAACTTCGGCACCTCGCCGTTGATGCGCGAGCGCGGGTTCTTGAGGTCGATCGGGTCGAGCTGGTTGCCGCAGTTGTCGCACTGGTCGCCGCGCGCGCCGTCGTAGCCGCAGATGGGGCAGGTGCCCTCGATGTAGCGGTCGGGCAGGGTGCGGCCGGTGGACGGGCTGATCGCGCCCATCTCGGTCTTGGGGATGACGTAGCCGTTGCGCCAGAGGGCGAGGAAGAGTTCCTGGACGACCTTGTAGTGGTTGCCCGTGGTGGTCCGGGTGAACAGGTCGTAGGACAGCCCGAGGCCCTGGAGGTCTTCGGCGATGACGCGGTTGTACTTGTCCGCGAGTTCCCGCTCGGTGAGACCTTCCTTCTCGGCCTGCACCGAGATGGGCGTGCCGTGCTCGTCCGTGCCGGAGACCATCAGCACCCGGTGCCCCGACATCCGCATGTACCGCGAGAAAACGTCGGAGGGGACACCGAACCCTGACACGTGACCGATATGGCGGGGCCCGTTCGCATACGGCCACGCCACCGCGGTCAGCACGGAAGCACTCATGTGCTAAGCCTACGGAGCCCCCGCCACCACGTTTCCGGCGGCAGCCGATTGCGAGGGGTGATCACAATCAGTGCTGATACTGTCACACAGTGTCAGTTATCCTGGCGGTGGCAGCCCAGGCGTACGACGCGCTGGACCTGTCGGAAAAGGCCCGCCACGAACTGGAGGCCGCTGCCGATCTGCTTGCCGAGGCGGCAGCCGGCCTGGCAACCGCATTGGCGGGCTCCGGCGATCCGGAAATGCCGGAATTGGTCGGCAGGTTCAGCGGGCTCGGTCCCGAAGTCGCGGTACTGCTCGGGTACGCGATCGAGGGTGACCGGCTCGCCCGGGCCTGGATCGCACACGAGGTCGGCACCAGCCCCGGTCGCTTCCCGGTAGCAGCGCGCGAACCCCCGGCGCGGTGGCGGGGACAGGACGCCGTCGCACATGCCCGGGACCGAGGCAGTTCGATCGGGCGCGATCCGCGCGGCAGCAAGAAGCAGCCGATCAGGGAGGTGCGGTCGCTGCGCGTGTTGGACGAACTGTTCACCGCGCTCGCCCGTGGCGCGGTCCACGTCGAGAAGCCGACCTACCCCGGCTGGTTCTACCTGTTCGCCGACCGGAGCACGATCGGGTACCGCACCAAGTCCGCGACCACCATCGAGCCCACCATCGAGATCGTGACCGCGGCCGGATTCCGCTTGAAGATCCACGTCAACACCGAGGGTTGGGACGAGCCATGCCGGAAGACCTGATCGCGTACGTCAGCGAAGAACTGGAGACGGACTGGATCGGCTTCGCCGAGTTCCCCGCCATCGTCCGCGAGACGACGGGATCCGGTGACGACCTGGTGCGTCGGGGTGGCGAAGCGGCGGCACGGCTCGTGCGCGACGGGGTCCTGGTGGCGGGCATGGTGACGGCAGGCGGCTTCGCCCCGTGGCGCGTCGACGCGGACGAGGCCGCGCGGCGGATCGAACGTGCCACAGCCGAGTTGGTCCGTGAGGCGGGTGTTCCCGAGGTGGGTGACGTGTGCTGGTTCGACCTGCCCTCCCATGCCTCGCGGTGGGCCGAGCCGATCGAACCGGATCAGGCGGGCTGACGCGCGCGGCGTGAAGACCTACATCGGATTGGAACGTCAGCCGTGGGGTACGTGCTCGATGTGGCTTACCGGCACGACCAGCCGACCAGGCACCTGCGCACGCGCGAGGAGATCGACGCCTTCGTGGACGAGCTGCTGACGCTCGGCTGGGAGTACACCGCCGCGACGGCCTACGCCGTGGAGGAAGGCAGCGATGCGCTCCCCGACCACGAGTTGCTGGTCGGAGCCGACCCGAAGACCGGGCTGGGTGCCGTGCGGTACAGCGGCGAAGCGGGCACCTGGTACGTCAAGGGCGGGCACACCAACCCCGACGGCGTCGTGTTCGTCTACTTCGGCACCGGCCACGAGTTCCCGGCGGATGCGGAGGTGCAGCCGGCAACGGTCCGCATAGCCCTCTGGGGGCTACTTGCCGGTCAGGGGCGGCGGCCGGACGGCCTTCCCTGGGCCGAAACGGACTGACGCACCGAGGGGTTAGCCGGCGAGCCGTGCGGTCAACGCCCGCCAAGCGCCCTGTGAGAACTCCAGCCGCCCGCCATCCGGGTTCTTCGAGTCCCGCGCCAACACCTTGCCGGGCAGAGCCGCCACTTCGACACAGTTCCCGTTGTTGGCGCTGTAGCTGCTCTTGGCGAACGCTACTTCGACGCAGGAGCCGTTGTTGGCGCTGTAGCTGCTCTTGAACCACGCGAGCCCGGACACGGCTGCCTCCTGCTAGCTGCCGTCGATCAGCGACTTGATCAACGAGAGGGACTGCTGGGACGACATTGCGACTGACTGCAAGTTGTCCACCGCCATCTTATAGGTCTGCACGTCGCCCTGATCCTGCACATAGACGGCACCGTCGAGGCGTTCGGCGTACGCGACAGACTGAGCCTGAGCGAAGTCCAGCACGACGAGGTGCCCGGTCGTCGCCGCGTGCGGACCGTCGTCGGGTCGCAGCACCTGAATGGTGAGGTTGGGAAGGCGACCGAGTTCGAGCAGGTGCTTGTACTGCTCGCGGCGAATCTCCGGCGTACCGACGTCCAGCTTCAGCGCGGCCTCCCCGATCACCGCGTGTAGCTCCATCGGGGTCTCATCGGTCAGCCGCTTGGCCCGCGCCACACGGAACGACACGAACCGCTCGCTGTGGTCACGCCGCACGAAGCCCGTGGCCTCGGTGATGGCCTGCGCGTAGTCCTCGGTCTGCAACAAGCCCGGCAGCACCATGGGCTCGAAGACGAACTCCTTGTCCGCCAAGCCCTCCAGCCCGACGAACGTCTTGAACCAGTCCGGCACCAAGTGCGACCACGGAGCCCACCAGCTCTTGCCCTCCGAGCTCCCGCTCAACGAAGCCAACCGCTCGACGTCGGCGTGCCCCGCCCCGTAAGCGATCATGAGCTTGGTAACGTCGTCCGGGAACTGCTGGTAGCGCCCGGTCTCCATGTGCCCGACCTTGGCCCGGGTGATGCCCGTCGCCTCCGCCGCCTGCGCGATCGTCAGGCCGCTGAGCTTCCGGTAGTGGGCCAACTCGACCCCGACCAGCCACCGCAGCGCCGAGGGGTCACTCCGCGTCGTCATACCCCGATCTTCCCCTAGATGGCTCGCTAGCACATTCACTCAATCAGGCAATATCCTCACTGCTAGCTTTCTAGCTACCGTAGCCCGATGGATCTCTTGACCGATTTGGAATACGAAGCCCGCACCTACCGCCCAACCCTCTTCGCCCTCTACGGCGTCGGCAAACACGCCGACGAGGAGGGCTTCGTCGCCTGGGGCCTGGAGTTCGAGGAACCCCGTACCGCCGTGCTCTGGACCGAAGGCGGCGGCACCTGGGTGTCCGACAACGCCGACTCCCTGCTCGCCCGACACCGGATGCTCGGCGAGGCCCGCCTGATCCGGTTCCCCGAACAGGGCCTCCCACCGGCAGCGTGACCGCGACACCCAACCCAGGGCTCCAGCGCGTTTCTCGCCGGCACGCGCCGGACCCGACTCACACCCCGCTCACCGCCGCGTCGTACAGCGCCTTCTTGCTCACCCCCGCCGCCGCCGCGACCTCCGCCGCCGCCGACTTGAGCCGTTCGCCGTCCGCGACCCGTTGCCGGACCTCCGCGACCAACGACTCCATCGACGGCCCCTCGGCAGGCACGCCAGGCGCGAGCACCACCGTGATCTCGCCCTTCACCCCGAGCGCCGCCCACTCCGCCAGCTCACCCAGGCCACCCCGCCGCACCTCCTCGTACGTCTTGGTCAGCTCCCGGCACACCGCGGCCCGCCGATCCGCCCCGAGCACGGCCGCCGCGTCCGCCAACGTCGCCGCCAGCCGATGCGGAGACTCGAAGAAAACACACGTACGCGGCTCCGCGACGAGTGCTCCGAACCAGCGTTGACGTTCACCGGATTTCCGCGGCGGAAACCCCTCGAAGCAGAACCGGTCCGACGGCAGACCCGACACGGCCAGCGCCGTCGTCACCGCCGACGGACCCGGCAGGCACGTCACCGTCAGCCCCTCGTCCACGCACGCCGCCACCAGCCGGTAGCCGGGATCGGACACGCTGGGCATACCCGCGTCCGTCACCAGCAGCACCGTCTGCCCCGCGTGCAGGGCCTCCACCAGACCAGGCAGGCGACTGGTCTCCACCTGGTCGTAGAAGCTGATGACACGCCCGCCCACCTCGACGGCCAGCGCGGAGGCGAGGTTGCGGAGCCGTCTTGTGTCCTCGGCCGCCACCACATCGGCCGTCGCCAGGGCGTCCACCAGGCGTGGCGAAGCGTCCCGGATGTCGCCGAGCGGAGTAGCGGCCAACACCAGACGGCCTGATCCCGATACAGGTCTCACACCGTTCACCCTACGATCGGGCCCGTGAGCCTGATCGCACCGCAGTCCGCAGACGACGTGGTCGACGTCGGGGAGCTGCCCCCGACCAGCCCTCCCCCGGGCAACGACCGCGAACAGCGGGCCAAACAGCTCGAACCGGGTCCGCTGGGCAACGCCCTGCGCGGGTGGCTGGTCACGCTGGCCGTGACGCTGGTCGGCGGCGTGGTGCGGTTCTGGAACCTCGGGTTCCCGACCGACAAGGGCACGCCGGTCTTCGACGAGAAGCACTACGTGCCGCACGCGGCGCAGGTGCTGCGCAACGGCGGGTACGAGGACAACCCCGGCTACGAGCTGATCGTCCACCCGCCGCTGGGCAAGCAGCTGATCGCGATCGGCCAGTGGCTGTTCGGCTACGACGGCGTCGGCTGGCGGTTCGCGGCGGCGCTGGCCGGCACCCTGTCGATCCTGCTGGTGGTGCGGATCGCACGCAGGCTGACCAGGTCGGACCTGCTGGGCGCGATCGCCGGCGTGCTGCTCATCGCGGACGGCGTGAGCCACGTGCAGTCGCGGATGGGGATGCTGGACATCTTCCTGGCGGTGTTCGTCGTGCTGGCGTTCGCGTGCCTGGTGGCGGACCGCGACCAGATGCGCGCCCGACTGGCCGTGGCGGTGCGTGAGGGCTGGGTGAACAACTCGGTCTTCGGCCCGTCCCTGGGCTTCCGCTGGTGGCGTTTCGCGGCCGGTATCTCGCTGGGGCTCGCGTGTGGCGTGAAGTGGTCCGGTGCCTGGTACATCGCGTTCTTCGGCGTGCTGTCGGTGCTGTGGAGCGCCACGGCCCGCCGTGCGGCGGGTGTGGAACGTCCGTGGCTGGGGACGTTCGCGAAGGACCTGCTGCCGTCGCTGTTCTCGCTGGCCCTGATCCCGATCCTGGCGTACCTGGCGACGTGGTGGTCGTGGTTCGCGAGCGAGACGGGCATCGACCGGCACGTGGCGGGCGTGAAGATCCCCGAGGACTCGTGGATCCCGGAGCCGTTGCGGGCGCTCTGGTACTACAGCAGCAACGTGCTGGAGTTCCACACGAAGCTGGTGACGTCCGAGACCAACCACCACCCGTGGGAGTCGAAGCCGTGGACGTGGCCCATGGGCCTGCGTCCGATGCTCTACTACTACGAGGGCGCGGTGACCGGCTGCGGCGCGGCGACGTGCGTGGGCGCGACGATGCTCATCGGCACGCCCGCGATGTGGTGGGTGTCGTTCCCCGTCCTGGCGTGGGCGCTGTGGAAGTCCATCGCGAAGCTGGACTGGCGCTACGCCGCCGTCCTGGTCGGCTACGGCGCGGGCTTCCTGCCGTGGTTCACCAACGTGGACCGGCAGATGTACTTCTTCTACGCGACCCCGCTGGCCCCGTTCCTGGTGCTGGGGATCGTGCTGGCGCTGGGCGAGATCCTGGGCTCGGCGAAGGCCGGCCAGGAACGCCGCGGCACCGGTCTGCTGGCGATAGCCCTGTACGTGGGCCTGGTGGTGGCGAACTTCGTCTGGCTGTGGCCGATCCTGAACGGCATACCCATCACCCCGGAGATGTGGGAAGCCCAGCACTGGCTGCCGTCCTGGCGCTGACCCCGGCTGACGGACGACGCCGGACGGACGGCGGGACTGCCGCCGGATCGCGTGCCGCCCGCCGTCGTCCGGGTGGTCGGTTCAGCGCACCGGCCGCGTCGGCGGTTCCGGCCGGTCGATCAGCCGGGTGACCGGCCCCTCCTTGCTCACACCCGCCTGCGACAGCCACGACCCCAGCTCCGCCCGGATCGCACCCAACGGCGGCCGCTTCGCCGGATCGGCGTCCAACGCGGACGTCAGCAGCCGGTGGTGCGCGCTGCGCTGCGGCAGCTTCACGCACGGCTCACCCTGCGCGGCGGCCATCAGCGACGAGATCGGGTTCTCCCGTGAACCGCGCGGCGGGTGGCCGGTCAGCGCGTAGCTCACCGTGGCGGCCAGCTGCCAGGCGTCCGACGCCGGACTGGCCGTCTCGCCGCGCGCCGTCTCCGGAGCCAGGAAGTCCGGCGTGCCGACCATCATCCCGGTCGCGGTGAGCGTGCTGTCGCCCTTGGACCGGGCGATGCCGAAGTCGATCAGGTGCGCCGTGCCGCTGCCGTCGACGATCACGTTGGACGGCTTCACGTCCCGGTGCAGCACCCCTTGCTCGTGCGCGGCGGCCAACGCATCGGCCATGTTCACCCACAGCCGGGCTGCCAGCGTGTCCTGGAGCAGCCCGCTCTTCAGCACCACGTCGGACAGCGGCTGGCCGTCGATGTACTCCATCACGATCGCCAGGCCGTCCGGGTCCTGCACGATGTCGAACACCCGCACGCAGTTCGGGTGCCGCACGGCGGCCAGCGCCCGCGCCTCCCGCAGCATCCGCTGCTCGGTGTCGTTGTCCGGCGCGTGCGCGAGCTTCACCGCGACCGTCCGGTCGAGCTGGGTGTCCACGGCCAGCCACACCGTGCCGAACCCGCCCCGCCCGAGCTGCCGGACGCGCCGGAACCGGCCGCCCGCCGGGTTCCACACCTTGCCGTCGGCCGTGGTGGGCGTCGGCATCGGCGAACTCGCCCCGGGCCCTACCGGCAGCGGCCCGGGGGTGTCCGCGAGCTGCGCGGGCTGTCCCTCGGGTCGGGTCGGGCGCGGCGGCTGCTGCTCGACCCGGGTCGGCCGGGGGTGCTCGACTGGCGGCACTTCGGCGATCCGCGTCGGCGGGTACTGGCGCGGCGGCGTCACCGGGGCGCGGTGCGGGTTGTACGGGGGCACCGGCCGGTACGGCGGGACCTGCGCGGGCTGGTACGGCGGCGGCTTCGGCGGCCCCTGGTAGGGCGGCGGGTTGTCGCGCGACGACGCGGCGGGTGGCGTCTGCGGGGAGTTCGGCGTGCCGCGCTCCCGGCCGGGGCGGTTCAGCATGGCGGTAGTCAACCCGAAAACCCGCACGACGAGGGAGCCGATCAGCGCAACGGGGAAAAATCCGAGCAGCAGGTGGCCGACCAGCGTCACGGGCAGTGCCGACGTGGCTACCAGGAGGACCACGAACGGCGGCCAGAACACCCGGCGCGGCCAGTTCGGGCCGAGCCGGAACGCCGAACCCGCCTGGAGCATCACGAACAGCAGCGACAGCAGCGCGAGTCCGGCGGTGACGCAGGCGGCGATCAGGTAGACCGTGCCGGACTCGCCGGTTATCGCCCGGACGATCGACGGCGCGCCCACCAGGTACTGGTCCTGGGTGAACGCCACGCAGGGCGAATCGCCCATCGACTCCAGGCCCCGCAGCGAACTGGTGCGCAGGGCGTTGAACGCGCCGGAGAACAGGATCCACGGCAGCACCAGCGTGCCGGTCACGCCGAGCACGGCGAAGATCGCCCCGGTGACCGGCCCGTAGGAGTTGCCGACGATCCGCCGCACCGTGATCGCGAGCAGCGCGGCCACCGTCGGCAGCAGGCCGATGAACGCGCCCAGTGCCGTCGTGGTCCACGCCCAGTCGCCGGGGCAGAACGGGACGGCGGTCCAGCCGTGCAGCCACGCCAGCAGCGACTTGGCCAGCTCCACCGCCTCCACCACCCCTTCTCGTCGCCTCTCAGGGTACGGGTGCGGGCCACGCGGACATGGCCGCACGGGCAACGTGGCCGAGTTCTTCCCGGGTCGCGCCGTCCCGGGCGAGACCGGACATCCCGCGCACGGTGGCGGCGACGAAGACGGCCAGCCCGTGCGCGTCCACGGTGTCCGGCAACACACCGACCGCGATGTCCTGCCGGATCCTGGTCTCGACGGCGTCGAGGGCAGCCTGCCGCAGCCCGCCCAGTTCCGGCGCGCTGAACACGAGGCAGCCGCGCGGGCGTTCCGGGTCGGTGTACTCGACGGCGGCTTCGCGGAGGATGCGCCCGACGGCGTCCCGGGCGGTCGGCTCTTCGGCGACGGCCCGCGCGCTGAACGCGCCGTAGGTGCGCTGGTACCGCTCGACGACTTCGGCGAACAACGCCTTCTTGTCCCCGAAAGCGGCATAGAGGCTGGGCGGGTTGACCCCGGTGAGCCTGGTGAGGTCGGCGACCGACGTGGCGTCGTAGC
Source organism: uncultured Saccharothrix sp. (assembly GCA_965995405.1). Lineage (GTDB taxonomy): Bacteria > Actinomycetota > Actinomycetes > Mycobacteriales > Pseudonocardiaceae > Actinosynnema. The sequence goes on along the minus strand of CBHFOL010000163.1, from coordinate 8,339 downwards.
CGGCGCGCCAGAACGCGCGCGTCACCTGGTCGAGCACTTCCTCCCGGTCGAACCCGCGTCTGCGCCCAGCCACCCGGCCATTTTATAACGACCGCTACAGACGATTGGGCGACAACCGCCGCACAGGCCGGTGCGCGGGTGGCCGGGAGAAACCCGACCACCCGCGCGACCTGTTAGTGGGGGCGGGGCGCCTCCGCAAACGCCCCGTCATCCCCGGGATACGCGAAGGGAAGGGGGGCCCGACGGCCGTCGGGCCCCTCCCCCGCGCGTGAAGCTTGCCGCTAACCCACGCGCTCCCACAGGGCGGGCACCGCAGGCGGATCCCAGCCGGGTTGGGACGTGTGCCCCTGCAAGCACTTGTACCCGACGCCGCTGTACGTGACGTTGGAGCCTGCCGCGTACGCGACGCCTGGCTGCCAGGTCGTGCCACCAGGGTTGCTGGTACTCGTCGTGGTCGGCCGGGTGGTGCTGGTTGGAGGCGTGCCGCCATCGAGGACCAACTGGAGGCCGTAGGCCTGGAGGATCGGGTTCACCGGCTGGTAGTACGTCGTGCCGCCGGATGAACAGTTACCGGAACCGCCGGAGGTGACGCCCTGGGCCTGGTCTCCGGAGAGCCACGAGCCGCCCGAGTCACCGGGTTCGGCGCAGGCGTTCGTGCGGGTGACCCCGGAGATGGTGCCTTGGGGATAGGTCACGGAGGTGTTCTTCTGCTGGATCGTGCCGCAGTGCCAACCGGTCGTGGAGCCGGACCGGCAGACCGAGGCGCCGACCGCCGCTTCGGTGGAACCCTTCACCCCGACGGTGCCGGGGTAGCGGTTGACCAGGCCGCGCATGGTGTTGCCCGCGCTGACCCGGACCCACGCGTAGTCGCGGCCGGGGAACGTCGAGCCGGCGAACGAGCCGCTCGGCTGCGTCGTGGAGGTGCCCGTGGTGCCGCAGTGGCCGGCGGTCACGAAGCCGCCGTTGACCGAGAACCCGACCGAGCAGCGGCCGCCGCCGCCCATGTAGTACGCGTTGCCGCCGATGACGTCGATCAGCGCGCGCGGGTTCTCGGTGGACTGCTCGATCCGCACGTCCGCCGGGTCGACCCCGCTGGCCTGGATGAACGCCTTGGCGTTGGCCGTGTCGCGGGCGAGCACGACGACCGAGTTGGACTGGAGGTCCACGTACCAGACGGGCACACCCTGGGGCGTGCTCTTGTTGGCGTCCAGCTTGGACTTCAGGGTGTCCAGCTGGATCTGGCTGCGGGCGACCACCTTCGGGGTCGCACCGGCGGCCTTGACCGCCTGGATCTGCGACTGGTCGGTGACCGCGACGGTCAGCTCGCTGGCGTCGCCGTTCAGCCAGGCGCCCGCGAAGCCCGCGCCGAGGCGGGTCTTGAGCGTCTGCTCAGTCGTGGCGGCCTTGGCTTCGCGGGCGATCCGGTCGCGAGCCTGGTCGGGCGTGATCTTGAAGTCGCGCGCCATCGCGGCGAGCAGACCGCTGTCTTCCTGTTGTTGCGTTGGCGGGCCAGCGGCCGCGGTGGAGGTCAGAGCTGCTGCCACGCCGGCAGCGCTGAGAACTGCCACGGCGACGGCGGCGGCGATGCGTCGAGTCATCCGCTGTCTCCTTGCAGGGGGGGTGACACTGGATGCGGGGCCGTGCGGATGACGCTAGCCGGCTGAGGGAGACGGCGGATATGCCAGTCCAGTCATAACATCGGGTTATGGTCCAGTCCACTTGCGATCTTCGGAACCGCATCTACACAGGTCAGAGCCCCGAAGGTGGTCCAGACAACCAATTAACCGGTCAAAGTTCAGTCGCCCGCGCCCGGCGCTGCGGACCGTTTCCAGGGCTGTCCGGCGGCACCGGTTGACCGATTCGGCCGCACCGGGCACCGCCGGCCGGTCACAGGAGGCTGAGCTGGGTGCCGCGTTTGCGGCGCTTGGGCTGAGCTTCCCCGATCCGCTCGAAGTCGGTCAACGCGGCCAGGAACGGCGATCGCGGCCGACCGGTGGTGTGGCTGAGGAACAGGTGCCGCTGCGCGCGGGTCATGCCGACGAACATGAGCCGGCGCTCCTCGTCCACGTCGTCGTCCGGCGAACCGGGCCACCGCAGCGGCAACAGCCCGTCCTCGCACCCGACGACGAACACGACCGGGAACTCCAACCCCTTGGACGCGTGCAGCGTGAGCAGCGAGATCCGGTCCGCGCGCGGATCCCAGGTGTCCACCTCAACGCCCAGCGCCAGCGTCGTGTGGAACCGCTCGAAGTCCGTGCCGCACTCGGCCGCCAGCGGCTTGAGCAGCTCGTAGGCCGTGTGGTCGTCCCCTGCCACCGCCCGGATCCGGTCCGACACCGTATCTCCGGCCGCGAACCCGAGCTCCCGCACGATCCGGGCCACCCCGGGCCGGTCCGCCAGCCGGTCGTGCGACCGCTTCTGGAACGGCAGCCCGGACTGGGTCAGCGCGTCGACCAGGGCGCGCGACTGCCGGTCGGTCCGGTACAGCACGGCGAAATCGGAGAACCCGAGTCCCTGCGTGCCCTCGGACGCCGACACCCGGCCGCTGTCGAACGCGTGGAACGAGGCACCACCCAGCACCTGCTCGATCGTCCGCGCCACGAACGCCGCCTGGGCCGACTCGGACGCCGCGTGGTGCACGCCGATCGGCGCGTCGCCGTGCTCGCCCATGGCCCGCAGTTCCCGTCCGGGCACCAGCGAGGTCGGCGAGATGACCTGCAACGCGCCCGTCACGACCCGTTCGCTGGACCGGTAGTTGCGGGTCAGGTGCACGAGCCGCGCGCCGGGGAAGTCCTCCTGGAACCGCAGGAAGAACCCGACGTCCGCGCCGCGGAACTTGTAGATGGCCTGGTCCGGGTCGCCGATCGCGGTCAGGTTGCCGTCGGCGGGCGCGAGCAGCCGCAACAGCCGGTACTGCTGCTCGTCCACGTCCTGGTACTCGTCCACGGAGATCCACCGGTAGCGCGCACGGTAGGCGGAGACCAGCTCCGGGTCGTTCTCCAGCAACGACAGCGGCAACGAGATCAGGTCGTCGAAATCGACCAGGTCCAGTGCCCGCAACGCCTTCTTGTACTGCCCGTCCCCCTCCGCGACCAGCCGCCGCGCTTCTTTCTCGTCCACCGCAACGGAAACCGCGACCTCCAGCTGCCGTTCCGGGTCGGCGATCCCGAACCCGGCGGACAGCCCGACCGCGGCGTGGTGCTCGCGCAGGATCCGCACGCCCAGCGAGTGGAACGTCGCCACGGTCAGCCGCCCGGCCTGCGCGGGAGCAAGGGCGGCGAGCCGTTCGGCCATCTCCTCGGCCGCGCGCCGGGTGAACGTGATGGCCAGGCACTCGTCCGGCGCGACACCGCGTTCGGTGACCAGGTGCGCGATCCGGTGCGTCAGCGTCCGGGTCTTCCCGGTGCCGGGCCCGGCGATGATCAGCAGCGGCCCACCCGGTGAGGAAGCGGCTGCCCGCTGTTCCGGATCGAGCCCGTCCAGCAACGCGGTCCCGACCGGCAGGCTGTCCGCACTGTCCACAATGGACTCCGCAGGGACCGGAGCCGGCTTCCACGCCGGGGCCGGCACCTCGGGCGCGTCGAACTCGAACAGCGACAGCGACGCGCTGCGCCGTGCCAGCTCACCCGGCTCGAACAGCCGGATCACGCCGTACTCGCCGTCGTACCCGGCGTCCCGCACCACCTGGCCGCGCCGCAGCCGTTCCACGGCTTCGCCCAGCAGGGTGGAGTGCGCGGCCAGGTCGTCCACCGGGACGTCCTGGAGGATCACCAGTTCCGGCCCGAGCGCGGCGGTCAGCTTGTCGATCTCCGCGAGCACCTTCTTGCTCTTCGGCCCGGTGCCCAGGATCTCGCTCATGATCTCCGGCAGCGGCACCAGGTTGCGGAACCCGGCGGCGCCGTCCGGCCGGAAGCCCTCGGCCCGGTCGGCCAGTTCCTCCACCCGGCTCAGCACGCCGACCGTCAACGGCTTGCCGCACTCCGGGCAGATCCCGTTGTGCGCCAGCGTCTCCTGCGGCTCCATCCGAACGCCGCACTTGCGGTGCCCGTCGACGTGGTACTTGCCTTCCTCGGGGAAGAACTCGATCGAGCCCGCGAACCCGTCCCCGGTCTCCAGCGCGCGTTTCACCGAGTGGTAGTCGAGCTCGGTGTCGAACACGGTCGCCTCGCGCCCGAGCATCGGCGGCGAGTGCGCGTCGGAGTTGCTGACCAGCCGGTACTTGTCGAGCCCGGAGACCCGCCAGTTCATCTCCGGATCGCTGGAAAGCCCGGTCTCCACGGCGAAAATGTGGTCCGCGAGGTCGACGTAGCAGTCCGCGATGGCATCGAACCCGGATTTCGACCCGAGCACCGCGAACCACGGGGTCCAGACGTGCGCGGGCACCAGATACCCACCGCACTCCAACGTGATCTCCAGCAGGTCACGGGAATCCAGCCCGAGGATCGGCCGCCCGTCCGAGCCGATGTTGCCGATCCGGGCCATCCGCCGGTTGAACTCCCCGGCCGCTTCCAGGTCCGGCATGTAGACCAGGTGATGCACCTTGCGAGTGCGATCGCCCCGCTTGTAGATCGTGGAAATCTCCACGGACAGCATGAACCGCACGGTCGTCGCGGCCAACGAGGGCGGCAACGTCCGATCGATGTCCCGGTCCAGGTCCGCACGCAACCGGAACAGCCCGGGCTCGGCGGCCACCAGGTTCTCCCGCAGGTGGTCGTACCAGGCGGGGTGGGTGAAGTCGCCGGTGCCGACCAGCGAGATCCCCTTGCGCCGGGCCCACCAGGTCAGATGCTCCAGGTCGCAGTCCCGGCTACAGGCCCGCGAGTACTTCGAGTGGATGTGGAGATCTGCCACAAAGCGCACCGCGCCGATCCTAGGCCCTACCGCCCCGCCGCCGCACGACCCGCCCGCGCCCTTCCCCACGTAGATGATCTCGTCCGGTCGGAACGGGGTGCACTCGACCAGACGCCGGCGGCCCGCAGCGCGTCCAGGCTCAGGGCGCGCCGTCAGAACGCCATGGCGACGAGTGCGATCAGGGCGGGGACGCTCGCGGCGAGGGTTCCGGGGATGCTGTCGCCGCGTTTCGGGTAGTGGCCGATCAGGTCGGACACACCCATCAGGAACGCGGACAGCACCATGTTGGCACAGCAGAAGATCACCAGTGTCCGGCCGGCCGACTCGTCGCCGTTGTGCAGGAGGATCAGGCCGATCACCACGCCGGCACCCAGGAAGGCGTTGCGGAAGCCCACGTTGAAGGCCCACATTCGCACGGCGGCGACGTTGGCGGCCGGGGTGCTCAGGAAGCGCTGCACGGCCGGGCGGTCGAGGAGGAAGCTCTCCAGCGGGAACACCGCGAGGTAGATCACCGCCTCGATCAACGCGGACCACTGGGCGACGGCGTTCACGACCGCACCCCCGTGGCGACGAAGGTGACACCGTGACGCTCGGTCACGTCGAGCACAAGCGGGACGACCTCGTCCAGCGGCCTGTCCGAGGGCACGGTTTCGTGGAGGTCGGCGAAGAACCGGCCCATCGCGTCGGTGAGGGTGAGCGCGAGGAACTTCACCGACGGAGTCAGCGCGGCGAACGTGTGCGTCGCGTGCGGCGGAATGGTCAGCGACGAGCCGGGCGCCAGTTCCCACGCCTCCCCGTCGACGTGGGCGGTCATGCGGCCGTGGAGGACGTAGTACGCCTCGGGCCACGCGTGGCGGTGCGGCGGCACGGCGTGACCTCTCGGGACATCCATCTCAAACAGCTCGTAGCCGCCGCCGGTCACGTCCGCCCCGATCTTGACGGTGTGGACGGCGCCCAGCGCGGCCAGTTCGGTCCCGTCACCGGGACCGCTGTAGTGGGCGCGGACAGTCATCGGCTCGGCTCCCTTCCAGCGTGTCCCGCCGACGCTAGGCAGGCCGGCGGGGGCGGTCCATGCCGTGCACGAGGGATGTCGGAACGGGCGGTGAATCCCAGAATCCGGGGATGTCCCAGCGGTGCGCCCGTGTCCATACTGGAGCTGTGTGGGATGCCCGGGCCGAACGCGTGCGCAGGGAGATCGCCACGCTCGCGACGAGCGCCGTGAGCGTGACCGACCTGCACACCGCCGCGCTGGACATCGTGCGTGCGGTGGTGCCGTTCGCCCAGGCGTGCTGGGCGGCCGTCGACCCCGACACCCTGGTGATGACGGCGGTGACGAACCGGCCGTCGTGGCAGGTTCCGGACGAGTACCTCGCGCGGTACGCCGAGGCCGAGTACGCGGGCACCGACCCCAACCCGTTCGCGGAACTGTCCCGCCGGGACGAACCCGTCGCACGCCTGTCCGACGCGCCGCACCGGGACGTCGTCCGCAGCGTCCGGCTCAACGATCTCCTGCGCCCCCAGAGCCTGGAACACGAGCTGCGCGGCGCGTTCCTGGTCGACGGCACCTGTTGGGCCGTCGGCGGGATGTTCCGCGAACCGGGCTCCGACTTCACCGATCGCGAGGTCGAGTTCCTGGGCGCGATCGGGGCCACGCTGGCTGCGTCCACCAGGATCGCCGTGCGCGCGGAAAGGCGGCACCCGCGCGGCACCGACGGCCCGGTGATCCTGCTGGCCGGCCCGGACGGCGGACTCCACGCCGCCACGTCGGCCGCCGCGACCTGGCTGGCAGGTCTGGAGGAAGCGGCGCCGGGTAGGTTCACCATGACCCTGTACGCCGTGGCCGCCGGTGCCCGCTGCGCATCGAACGGCACGGCCCGCGCCCGGATGCGCGACCTGGACGGCGGCTGGGTCGTCCTCCAGGCCAGCAGGCTGATCACCGGGGACGACCCGGGGCAGATGGTCGTCACGGTCGAGGCCGCCGCCACGAACGACCTGGTCGACCTGCTGCTCTCGGCGTACGGCGCGACCGCACGGGAACGGCAGGTGTGCGTCGAGGTCCTGGCCGGCCGTTCGACGGCCGACATCGCCGACCGCCTGTTCATCTCGCCGCACACCGTCCAGGACCATCTGAAGGCGCTGTTCGCCAAGGCCGGCGTGCGCAGCCGTGGCGAACTCGTCGCGAGACTCCAGCCCTGACGAGGTCGACGGCCACCATCGGTGCGACACCGGATCGACGACGGCCTGCGGAAGTGCCGGACAGTGCGCGGCCGCGATCACCGTCACGGCGGCGACCGCCCTGGCCCAACCGCCTCGGCCAAGCGTCGAGCCCGCTCCGCATCCAGAGGACTCACCAGCCACAACGACTTTGCCGGACCCCTGCCCGCCCCGCGCACGCTCACGCAGAAGTCCCCGCCCAGGGGGTCCCCTGCTTTCATTCCACCACAGGGGTACGACAAAACCGGAATATCCGCTGGTCAGGCCCAGACAGCCCCTACAGGACGAAGTCCTCCGGCGGCGTCCACGGATCGCCCTCCACGAACACCCGCTCCCGGTACTGCCGCCCCATCCCCTCACGCCAACTACCGGCATTCAGCAGAGGATCGTGCCGCAGGTACGCCTTCCACACCGCGACCTTCTCGTTCCGCCAGTACCCCTGCCAGTTCTCCGGACGCCGCCGGATCACGTACCCGTCGTACTCGTCCCGCCGAACCCACGTCCGCCCGTTCTCGTCCAGCCCCGCCAACGCCGCCAGGATCGCCCCCGCCGAGTGGTCCACATGATCCCGAACCTCCTCCCGATGCCCGACCGTGCTCAACGTCCGAACGCCGTCCGGATCCGCCGACACCAGCAACTCCCGCAACATCCCCACGAACGACCCACGCGTGTACCCGGCCCGCCCGTCGATCGGCAACGCCACGAACCCCTCGTCCCACACCATCCGCGCCAGATCCCCGACCCGGTCGCTGCCACCCGCCGAGTGGACGAACGTGAACACCAGCCGCACCCCGGTCCCGTCCAACGTGTTGCTGGCCACCCGGTGCCCGCCGAACGTCAACGCCTCGAACGTCCACGAGTCCGCCACCCGCGCCGACCGGGCGTACGCCGCGCGCACCCCACGTGCCCGCCGGTCCGCGTAGTCCATCCCGCAGAACGGAAACCCTTCACCACAAGGAAGATCCCCGGCGCTCAGGTACACCACCCACACCTCGGCCCCGGCCTGCACGTCGGCCAGGATGTCCGGGTTCATGAACAGCAGGTCGTCGTCCGGATGGGCGACAAAGCTCACGGTGGTAGTCATCGGCCTCCCCGTCCCACTGAAGGAAAAGAGGCCCCGAACCCCCACCCTGATACCGCCCGACCCCTACGAGGCACCCCTACCCGACGCCGACGAGCCGTTGCCGTCCTCCGACGACCGCACCAACCCCAACACCACATCCGGCGCACCGGGCCGGAAAACACGAACGGCGTCCGCGATCTTCGCGGACGCC
>CBHFOL010000162.1:0-17304 GCA_965995405.1 uncultured Saccharothrix sp. | reverse complement strand
CGGGCCGGGAAATACGCGATCGTCCACGGAAAGAGACATGCCGACCTCGCCTCGGCCCGTCGATGCCGGCTAGGCGTGTCGGGCGTGGCTCCGGAAGGCGTGGACGGCCGGCGGGACCGGGGTGTCGGCGAGCCAGACCAGGGCTATTTCGCGGGTCGCGCGGGGTGACAGGGGGAGTTCCACCAGGCCGGTCGGCGTCTCGGCGTGGGGCAGCAGGGCGACGCCCAGACCGGCGGCGACCAGGCCGCGCACGGTTTCGGTTTCCTGGCCCTCGAACGCCAGGCGCGGCGTGAAGCCGGCTGCCGCGCAGAGGTCGTCGGTGATCTGGCGCAGGCCGTAGCCGCGTTCCAGACCGACGAAGTCCTCCTCCGCCAGCTCCGCGATCCGCACCGCGTGCCGGTCGGCCAGCCGGTGGCCGGGCGGGAGCACCAGGACCAGTTCCTGCTCGCGCACCACCGCGTGGTCGAACTCCGGTGTGGTCGGGGGCGGTGCCACCAGGGCCAGGTCCACGACGCCGTTCTCCAGGTGGGCCAGCACCGCCTGGCGCGAGTCCTGGACCAGCCGGAAGCGGACGTTCGGGTGTTCGGCCCGGAAGCCGCGCACCAGTTCCGGCACCAGGGCGCGGCCCAGCAGGTGCAGGACACCCAGCGCCACCAGGCCGCGGGACGGGTCGCCCTCCTCGGCCGCCGCGCGGTGGCCCGCTTCGAGCACGGCCAGGGCGCGGTCCGCCGCGTCGGCCAGGAGACGGCCGGCCCGGGTGAGACGGACGCGGCGGCCCTGGCGCACGACCACGGGGGAGCCGAGCGCGTCGCCCATGGCGGCCAGCCAGCGGCTCACCGTGGGTTGGGGCACGCCGGCCGCCGTCGCGGCGTGGGTGACGTGCTCGTCCCGGTTGAGGGCGCGCAGTACGGCCAGTTTGGGAGCCAATTCATCCATGGGTGCATCAATCCGGCTTCAGTGTTGTATTGGACGTATAGGTTAGCGTCGGAAACATGCCCAGTCGCCTCACCACGGCCACCGTGTCCACCGGTTTGGCGACGTTCGCGTTGCTCTACGCGCCGCAGCCGGTGCTGCCGCAGATCGCCGGGGAGTTCGGTCTCCAACCCGGGTCGGCGTCGCTGGCGGTGAGTGTCGCGACGGGCGCGTTGGCGGTCGCGGTGATCCCGTGCGCGGTGCTCGCCGAACGGATCGGGCGGCGTCGGGTGATCGTCTGGTCGGTGTTGGCGGCGGCGGTGATCGGGTTGCTGTTGCCGTTGGCACCGAGCTACCCGGTGTTCCTGGTGTTGCGGGTGTTGCAGGGGCTGGCGACGGCCGGGATCCCGGCGGTGGCCATGGCGTTCCTCGCCGACGAGGCCAAGGCCGTGGGCGCGGCGATCGGTGCGTTGATCGCGGGCAACAGCGCGGGCGGGATGATCGGGCGGCTGGTCGCCGGTGTCGCGACCGACTGGATCGGGTGGCGCGGGGCGTTGGCCGTGGTCGCCGGGTTCAGCCTGGTGTGCGCGGTGGTCACGGCGGTCTACCTGCCCGGCGGGAAGCCGACCACGCGGCGGGAGCGGGGACTTCGGACGGCGTTGACCGATCGGGTGCTGCTGGCGCAGTACGCGGTGGCGGCGTTGGGGGTGGCGGCGTTCGTCTCGCTGTTCAACGTGATCGCGTTCCGGCTCGCGTTGCCGCCGGGTGTGGCGTCGCTGGTGTTCCTCGCGTATGCGGCGGGTGGGGTCTGCTCGGCGTTGGCCGGGCGGTTGGCCGATCGGCACGGGCGGGCGCGGATCGCGTTGGGGGCGTTGGCGGTCACGGTGCTGGGGGCGCTCACCACGGTGCCGGACAACCTGGTCGCGATCGGGCTGGGGCTGGTGGTGTTCACCGGTGGGTTCTTCGCGGCGCACGCCGTGGCCAGTGCCTGGGTCGGGGCTCGGGCGCAGGCCAAGGGGCCGGCTTCGGGGGTGTACCTGTTCGCGTTCTACTTCGGGTCGAGCGTCGGCGGCACGGCGGGCAGCACCGCCTACCAGTCTTGGGGCTGGACCGGGCTGGTTGCGCTGGTCGTCGGGTGGCTGGTGCTCGCCGCGCTGGCCGTCGTCCTCGCCCAGCGGTTGAGTGCTTCGGGCACGTCGGCGGCCTGCGAGTCGAGCAGTGCGGGAGCTGTTCGGGAGTCGGGTGGTTCGGGCACGTCGGTGGCTCGCGAGTCGGGCGGTGCGGGGGCTGTTCGGGGGTCGGATGGTTCGGGCACGTCGGCGGCCCGCGAGTCTGGCGGTGCGGGGACTGTCCGGGAGTTGACAGGTCCAGGTGTGTCGGCTGTGCGTGGGCCGGGTGGTTCGGTGTCCGGCCAGGAGTCGGCTGGTCGGGGTGTGTCGGCGGCCCGCGAGCCGGGCGACCCGGTGTCCGGTCGGGTGTCGACGTGCGGTGTGGGGTCAGAAGTCGAGCGGGACGGTGGCGGGGGCGGTGCCCTCGAACGCGGTCGAGCCCAGTATCGGTAGGTCGACTGTGGCGGTGGTCAGGGCGACGGTTACCGAGCGCACGTCGGCCGGGACCTCCACCACCAGGGCGACCGGAAACGTGTCGCCGCCGTAGCGCGAGCCGACCAGCGGCGCGCGGTTGCCGTCGGGCAGGGTGACCGCGACCAGGTCCTTGGTGATCGGTGCACCCGCCGCCTGAGGCAGGTCCTTGCCGCGCAGTCGCAGTTCGAGCAGCGCCCGGTCCGGGCCGGACGCCGTGACCAGGGCGTACCGGCCGTCCGTCGACACCGGACGTTGCCTGCCCAGGCGTACCCGCTCGACCTCCAGGGTGCCCGCCTGGCCGCCCACCTTCACGTTCGCCGACACCGGCACCGGCTGTGGTGGGCCGGGCGGGCGGCGCAACGCGGTAGGGATGTCGGTCAGCGCCTTGCCGGACGGCACCTCCACCCGCTGTTCCAGGGACTTCGCGCCGACCGTGGTCAGTGCCAGCGACTCCGTGCCGCCGTTCTGCACTGCGCCGTTCTGCACCGCGCCGTCCGGCACTGCGCCGTCGCCGTCCGGCACCGTGTACACGACCAGCACCGAACCGGTCTCGGGCAGTCGGTCGATGGGCAGGCGGTGCTGCCTGCCCGGAAGTTGGAGCGTCAGCTCCGGCGGCTGCGGGCGCCAGCCGCTCCACGGGTTCTGCTGGAACGCCGAGTCCGTCTCGCCGAGCCGTTCCACGGCCAGCCGCAGCACCCGCAGCCGCACGCCGTGCTCGGCGCGCAGCTCGCCCCGCTCGGTGCCCCACGACTCCGGGGTTCCGTAGCCGGTGATCCGGGCCACCAACTGGTCGTCCCGGATCAGGCCGGACGCCTCGGCCAGCGGGCGGCCGTCGTCCGGCAGCACGGCCAGGAAGTCCGGGCCCGCCTCGCCGACGCCCTGGTCGGCCTCGGTTTCCCGGCCGTCGGTGCGCACCAGCCTGCCCAGCGGTGTGCTGCGGTTGCCGAGTTCCGGCACCTGCGGCGGCTGCACCTCCAAGCGCACGCCCGCGTCACCCCGGCCGACCTCCTTCAGCGGCACCGGCACCCAGTCCGTCGTCGCGGCCGTGCCCGGGACCTGCACCGGGCCGCACCACAGGCGGCTGTCCACCTCCGTCTGCGAACCGGCGCGGGCGAACCAGCAGTTGACCGCGTCCCGGCCGGCGCGCGCCACGTACCCGAAGCTCAGCGTGTAGCTCAGCTCCGCTTCCGCCTGCATTTGCAGGCCCTGCGGATCGACCACCGGGCTGCCCCCGATGGTGAGCGCCGGAGCGGCGGGCCGGACTGGCGTGGCCGCACCGCATCCGACGACGAACAGACCGACGAGTGTGAACACCACCCACCGCATGTGACCCCCAGTAGTTGATCCCCTACTGGTTAAAGGCGGTCACCCCGCCATCGGGTTGTCACGAATGCGTGTGACGCATGTCACTTGGTGAGCGTTCAGGGATTGCTTAACGCTGTTCGAGGACCTTCCGGTACACGTCCACGGTCTGCGTCGCCACGGTCGCCCACGAGAACTCGCGCACCGCGCGCTCCCGTCCCGCCGCGCCGAACGCCCGCGCCCGCTCCGGGTCGGCCAGCAGCTCGTTCACCGCGTCCGCCAGGCCGGCTCGGAACGCCGTCGGGTCCGCCTCGTCGTAGTGCACCAGCAGGCCGGTCCGCCCGTGCTCCACGACCTCCGGGATGCCGCCCACGTCCGACGCGACGACGGCCGTCCCGCACGCCATCGCCTCCAGGTTCACGATCCCCAGCGGCTCGTACACCGACGGGCACACGAACACCGCCGCGCGGCTGAGGATCTGCTGCACCTCGGTCGCCTCCAGCATCCGCTGGATCCACACCACGCCGGGCCGCGCCGCCGCCAGTTCCGCCACCGCCAGCCGGGTCTCCTCGGCGATCCGCGGCGTGTCCGGCGCGCCCGCGCACAGCACGATCTGCGCGTCCGGCGAGATCCGGTGCGCCGCCGCGACCAGGTGCCCGACGCCCTTCTGCCGGGTGATCCGCCCGACGAACGCGACGATCGGCCGGTCCGGGTCGATCCCGTTGCGCGCCAACGCATCCGTCTCCGACACCGGCCGGTACGCCACCGTGTCGATGCCGTTGCGCACCACGTGCACCCGGTTCGGGTCCAGCACCGGGTAGCAGTCCAGCACGTCGGTCCGCATGCCCTCGCTGACCGCGATGATCGCGTCCGCCGCCTCGTACGCGGTACGCTCCACCCACGACGAGATCCGGTACCCGCCGCCCAGCTGCTCGGCCTTCCACGGCCGGCGCGGCTCCAGCGAGTGCGCGGTGACCACGTGCGGGACGCCGTGCAGAAGCTTCGCCAAGTGCCCCGCCATGTTCGCGTACCAGGTGTGCGAGTGCGCCACGTCCACGTCGCCCAGCGCGGCCGTGATCTCCAGGTCCGCGGACAGCACGCCCAACGCCGGGTTCACCTGCTCCAGGGCCGGAACCGGTTGGTGGGCAACGGCATCCGGGCGCGGCCCGCCGAACGCGTGCACCGCCACGTCCACCAGTTCGCGCAGCCTCGGGACGAGGAAACCCACGTGCACGCCGGCCCCGCCGTAGACCTCCGGCGGGTACTCCCGGGTCAGCAGTCCAATTCGCACGCCGCCACGGTAACCCCGGTCGGGGGACAAGCGGGTGAACAGGACGAGTTCGCGTTACGTTGCCGTTGGTGGGCCGGTACCCGCGCGGTTAGGGTCGTGCCGTGAAAGGGCAACCGCATGTACTAGGAATTGTCCTCGCCGGTGGCGAAGGCAAACGGTTGTGGCCGTTGACCGCCGACCGGGCAAAGCCCGCGGTGCCCTTCGGCGGTAACTACCGGCTCGTCGACTTCGTGCTGTCCAACCTCGTCAACGCCGGTTTCGTCCGGCTGTGCGTGCTGACCCAGTACAAATCGCATTCACTCGACCGCCACATCTCCACAACGTGGCGGTTGTCCAATGTCCTCGGCCAGTACGTGACCCCGGTGCCCGCGCAGCAGCGCCTCGGGCCGCGTTGGTACACCGGCAGCGCGGACGCGATCTTCCAGTCGCTGAACCTGGTCAACGACGAAAAACCGGACCACGTGGTCATCTTCGGCGCGGACCACGTCTACCGGATGGACCCGGGCCGGATGGTCGACCAGCACGCCGAGACCGGCGCGGGCGTCACCGTGGCGGGCATCCGCGTGCCGCGTGCGGAGGCCAAGGCGTTCGGCTGCATCGACTCCGACGTGTCCGGCCGGATCACCAGGTTCCTGGAGAAGCCCGCCGACCCGCCGCACGTGCCCGGCGACCCGGAGGTCACGTTCGCCTCCATGGGCAACTACGTGTTCACCACCGAGGCGCTGCTGGAGGCGCTGCGCGCGGACGCCGCCAACCCGGACTCCGATCACGACATGGGTGGCGACATCATCCCCATGCTGGTCGACCAGGGCCGGGCGCACGTCTACGACTTCGCCGACAACGCCGTGCCGGGCGAGACCGACCGCGACCGGGGCTACTGGCGGGACGTCGGGACCATCGACGCCTACTACGAGGCGCACATGGACCTCGTGTCGGTGAACCCGGTGTTCAACCTCTACAACCAGGCGTGGCCGATCCGCACCGCGACGCCGCCGCTGCCACCGGCGAAGTTCATCGCGGGCGGCAGCGCCGAGGACTCCATGGTCGGGCCCGGCTCGATCATCTCCGGCACCATCCACGGCTCGGTCGTGTCGTCCGACGTGGTGGTGGAGAGCGGGTCCGTGGTGCAGGGCAGCGTGCTGCTGCCGGGTGTGCGGATCGGGCGCGGCGCGGTGGTGCGGCGGGCGATCCTGGACAAGAACGTGGTCGTCCCGGACGGCGCGCTGATCGGCGTCGACCCGGCCACCGACCGGCAGCGCTACACCGTGTCGGCAGGCGGGGTCACCGTGCTGGGCAAGGGCGTCACGGCAGCCTGACCGGGTGGCCGGTGGTCGCGTCCACGTGGTCGGGGATCTTCTCCTCGGGGTCCCCGACGCTGAGCGTGCCGGACGGCTCGACCACCTCCAGAGCGCGCCGAAGCCGGCGAGGGCTTTGCCGATGTTCACCGGTTCCATGTCCCCATCGTGTGGGGTGTCGCCGCGCGCCGGTGAGTGAGGGGACTCGCCTGGGCCCGCGAACACCTCGCCGAGCCGCTCACCGTGACCGCGCCGCCCGCCCGGGCGGCGCTGAGCCCGGCGACCCGCGCCGGCGTTTCCAACGCGAACTCGGCACCACCCCGCTCGTCTGGCCGACCGCCGAACGGGTGGACTTGGCGCGCTCCCTCATCGAACGCGGCGAAACCCGCCTGGACGTGGTCGCCCGCCGCTCCGGCCTCGGCTCGCCGTCCAACCTGAGGGCCCGGCTACGCCGCCGGACGGGCCTGACCCCCACCGCCCACCGCCAACGCTTCGGCCCCGCCGCCTGACCGGGTTTCCGCAGCTCTGTGCCTCGCCACCGGCGCGCGAAAGGCCACCGGTCCACGAGTCCACGCCGGGATCGGCGCCTCAGGGAGCCTTGGCGGCGACCAGCAGGCCGTCACCCAGGGGCAGGATCACCGGAACGAGGCGGTCGTCGTCCCGCACCGTCCGCGCCACCTCGCGCATGGCGACCGTCTCCGGGTCCCGGTGCGCGGGGTCCGCCACACGGCCGTCCCACAGCACGTTGTCGAACGCGATCACCCCGCCCGGCCGCAGCAGCCGCACGCCCTCGTCCAGGTACTTCGGGTACTCGGTCTTGGCCGCGTCCACGAACACCAGGTCGTACGCGCCGTCCGTCAGGCGAGGCAGCACGTCCAGGGCCTGCCCCATGATCAGCCGCGTCCGGGACACCGCGATGCCCGCCTCGGCGAACGCCGCCCGGGCCGCCCGGTGGTGCTCCGGCTCCACGTCTATCGAGGTCAGCACACCTGCCGCGGGCATACCGCCGAGCAGGTACAGCGCGCCCACCCCGGCACCGGTCCCGATCTCGACCACGGCCTTGGCCTGCAACGCGGTCGCCAGGAACCGCAGTGCCGCGCCGCCACCGGAGCCGATCGGCACGCAACCCAACTCCGCGCCACGAGCCCGGGCGGCCGTGACGACGGCGTCCTCGGGCACGTAGCGCTCCACGTACTCGCGCAGCGGCGCATCCACAGCGAGAGGTTAACGCCGGACGGGGCGAATCGGGTGAATCTCCCGTGGACCGGAATTCTCAGCGTGCTCTCAGGCCACTCTCACGATGCTTATAAGGCGGCACGTCACGCTTGGTGCCAGCGCAGGACCACGGGAACACGCGAGCCGTCGCGAGCGTTGATCCGTGCAGCAGGGCAGCCAGCCCACTGGAGGTGCTTCACCGCCCGATGCCAACGCAGCCTTACACCGCGACCGCGCCCATCGACGACACGGAATGGATCGTGCCGACGTGGGATCAGGTCGTCCGCGACCACGCCGACCGGGTGTACCGGCTGGCCTACCGCCTGACCGGCAACCAGCACGACGCCGAGGACCTGACCCAGGAGACGTTCATCCGGGTGTTCCGGTCCCTCGCGTCGTACCAGCCGGGCACGTTTGAAGGCTGGCTGCACCGCATCACCACGAACCTGTTCCTCGACATGGTCCGCCGCCGCTCCAAGTTCCGCATGGAGGGGCTGCCCGACGACGCCGACCGCGTCGCGGGCGACGACCCGTCACCCGAACAGGTGTACACCGACACGCACCTCGACCCCGATCTGCAAGCCGCGCTGGACGAGTTGCCGCCGGACTTCCGGGCGGCAGTAGTGTTGTGTGACGTCGAAGGTCTGTCCTACGAGGAGATCGGCGCGACCCTCGGCGTGAAACTGGGTACCGTGAGAAGCAGGATCCACCGGGGCCGGCAGGCCCTGCGTGCGTCCCTGGAACGCCGTCGGGGTCTGGTTCAGGAGGACTCTGCATGACCGATCTGCGAGGTTGGGGACTGCCCGAGCAGCACCTGCTGCCCGACGCGGTCGTCGCCTTCGTCGACGGCGAGCTGTCGGCTTCGGCGCACACCCGGGCATCCGCGCACCTGGCGCGCTGCCCGTTCTGCGCGGCCGAGGCGTACTCGCAGCAGCAGGCGAGGACCGCCGTCCGCGCGGCGGAGACCCCGTGCGCACCCGCCGGCCTGCTGGCCAGGCTCGGCGCGATCCCGGAGGAAGTCGACCTGCCCAGCGCCCCGGACGGCCTGGCGGTCACCGAGGACGGCCGGCTGGTGACCATCCAGCGCCCGGACCGGGTGACCTTCGGCACCGGCCCGGTCCTGGGACAAAGCCGCCCTTTCGGCACGGGGAGCCGCTTCGGCAGCCGTGCCCGTCAGGGAGCCGGCGTAGTGGTCTCCGGCCTCATGCTCGGCGCCTTGGCGCTCGTCGTCCCAGGCAGTGACGACGCCTCACCCAGCCCCGCGCAGGGCAACAGCCCGCCACCGCCACCCGCCGTGGCGCCGCCCCTGGTGGACGACGACGCCCGCATGGGCCAACTCCGTCCGGTAGGCGACGCCGGCCCGTCAACCGGCCTCCGCACCGACGCACACACCCTGCTCAACCGCTGAGCGACCCGCGCGGACCCCGGTTCGCCTGCGGCTTTCTTCGCTGATCCGGGTTCACCCGCCGACCGGTTCTCGCGAACTCATGGGCATCCGCCCGGCCGCGGCCCGGTCCGCAAGGACAGGGGGTGGTGACCCACCCCGCTGACGACAACTTCACCGATCACCCGGCACGATTAACCTGGGAACACTGCGACCACTTCCGGTCGGACCGGGCAACACCGACGTGCGGGGAGCGATGAGCGAGCCACAGCAGGGCAACGGGACGCCCAGGTCCGGCGTGGACGACGGGGCACACCGCAGGCTCGCACCACGTCCCCTCAACCGTCCCGGCGTGGACCCGACTCAGGCCGCCGCCTTCGGCCGCCCCACCGGCGTGCCCGGCGCGTTCGCCGACCGCCCGAACGGCATCGCCGACAGCGGCAACTTCGACAACGGCTCGCCGTCCGGCCTGCGCCTGTCCCCACCGCCACCCGAGGCCCTGACGACCGCGTTCGGCCGCCCGCAGGGCACCGGCGAACTGCTCCAGCGCCCACCGCTCACGCCCCCGCTCGACGCGCGCGGCGAACCCGAGGTCGAGCCCGTCTTCTGGGAGGGCAAGCCGGCCGGCGACTCGTGGCGCGATCCGGGCGCGAGCGCCGTCATCGGGCCCCCGGCCATGACCGAGGAGCCCGAGCAGGCCGACGAGGCCCCCGCCCGCACCCCCGGTCCGCAGCTGAGCGTCCCGGAACTCCTCTTCGGCCGCCGCGTGAAGCCGACCGGCCTCATCCTGCTCATGGTCGCGGCGCTCCTCGTCGGCACGGCGGGCGGTGTGGTCGGCTGGCTGTTGGGCAAGGCGGGCAACCCGCTCACCGACGGCGGCGTGACGCTGGCCGAGGTGCAGGCAGGCAAGGAACGTCCGGTCGGGTCCGTCGCGGACATCGCCAAGCGGGTGACGCCGAGCGTCGTGTCCATCGAGTTCAAGGGCGCGAACGTGGCCGGCGTCGGTTCCGGCGTGGTCATCGAGGGCGGCGGCTACATCCTCACCAACGACCACGTGGTGGCACCGGCCGTGCAGGACACGTCGGCGAAGCTGACGGTCGTCTTCACCGACGGCAAGCGCGCGATCGCCCAGATCGTCGGCCGCGACTCGAA
This sequence comes from uncultured Saccharothrix sp., assembly GCA_965995405.1. Lineage (GTDB taxonomy): Bacteria > Actinomycetota > Actinomycetes > Mycobacteriales > Pseudonocardiaceae > Actinosynnema. The sequence goes on along the minus strand of CBHFOL010000162.1, from coordinate 7,170 downwards.
GACCGACCTCGCCGTGATCAAGGTCCAGGTGGACAACCCCACCGTCCTCCAGTTCGGCAACTCGGACGACCTGGCCGTCGGCGACACGGTGCTGGCGATCGGCTCGCCGCTGTCGCTGTCCAACACCGTGACCGAGGGCATCGTCAGCGCCCTGCACCGCCCCGTGACGGCGGCGGGCGAGAACGGCGGCCCCCAGGTCACCTACGACGCGATCCAGACCGACGCGGCCATCAACCCCGGCAACTCCGGTGGTGCGCTGGTCGACTCGTCCGGTGCGCTCGTCGGCATCAACTCGTCCATCCGCACCGAGACCGGCGGTTCGGTCGGCCTCGGGTTCGCCATCTCCGGCAACTACGCCCGCAAGGTGGCCCAGGCCCTGATCCGCGACGGCCAGGTGAAGCACGCGGACATGAACCTCAACGTCCGCTCCGTGTCGGCCGAGACGGCCGAGGGCGCGAAGGTCCAGAACGTCCTCGAAGGCGGTGCCGCCGCCGCGGCCGGCATCCAGGAGGAGGACGTGATCACGAAGGTCGGCAACCGCATGGTCCGCAACGCCGCGGAGTTGACCGTTGCCGTACGGGACCATGAAATCGGGGAGACGATCCCGGTAGTGCTGGCCAGGCAGGGTCGGGAGCTCACTGTGCAGGTGACGCTCAGGTCCGACTGACGGCTACTCTGGGAGCGGGCGGCAGTTCGGCGGAGGTGGCAGGCGAGTGTTCGACAGCATCGGCTGGGTAGAGATCCTCATCATCATCGTCGCGGGCCTGTTCATCCTGGGCCCCGAACGCCTACCGTCAGCCGCCGCGTGGGTGGGCAAGACCATCCGCCAGGTGCGCGAGTACGCGACCGGCGCACGTGATCAACTGAAGCGCGAGATGGGCCCCGAGTTCGACCAGTTGCGCAAGCCCTTGGAGGACCTCCGGGAACTGCGCAACTTCGACCCGAAGCGCGCCATCACCAAGCACCTGTGGGACGACGTGCCGACCAACGGCAACACGAAGCCGAACGGCTACGCACCCCCGTCCGGCCCCCACACCACAACCCCCCAGGGCCCGACCGGTGCCCGGGAACGGGAACGTGAACGCCCACTGCAACAGGGCGAACGCCCCCCGTACGACCCCGACGCCACCTGACACACCCAAGGCCCAGCCCGAAAGCGCCCATGCGGTCCAAGGACACGCAGCCCTAGGCGCGAGGGTCACACCTCACCGGGCGGCACCTGCGCAGCGCACATACCCCACCCGTCTGCGGTGTCATCCCCGTACGGCCTGCCCGCAGGGCGGTGGTCTTTGGCAGGCCGTACGGGGATGACACGCAGACCCGCTCTTGCCCTTCCGTCATCCTCGGCGGTCTGCCCATCCGGCGAGGACGCTCTTGATCTTTCAAGCGGTAAGTGGCTGCCGGCCCCCACCGAAACGCCCCGCACGGCGACGCCGGCACCTGGACAGACCGCACCGCGACCACCACGCACCGGAAACCCTCACGGCAGCACCGCCCTCACTGCGGGACGACCTCCACCGCAGAACGCCCCTCACCGCAGGCCCGCCACCCAGGACTCCGCCGACCCCAGCCCAGAGCAGGGGTCCCCCCAACCTGGGAACCCCTGCGTGTATCCAAGCAGGGAGCACCGACAATCCGGCCCCCGCGAGCTGAGAGAGATCAGCGTCCGGCCGGGGAGACGTTCAGCAAACGGCCCGCCAGCCCCCGCGACCGCACCGACAGCTTCGCCGCCACCGAAGTCAGCACCTGCGCCGCCGTCGACTCGGGCGAGGCGAGCACGATCGGCGTCCCCGCATCGCCCTGCTCCCGCAACCGCGGATCCAGCGGCACCTGACCCAGCAGCGGCACCTCGGCCCCCACCGCCTCCGTCAACGACGTGGCCACCGCCGAACCGCCACCGGTGCCGAACACGTCCATCCGGGTCCCGTCCGGCAGCTCCAGCCACGACATGTTCTCGATCACGCCCGCGACCCGCTGCCGCGTCTGCAACGCGATCGACCCGGCCCGCTCCGCGACCTCCGCCGCCGCCTGCTGCGGCGTCGTCACCACCAGGATCTCGGCGTTCGGCACCAGCTGCGCCACCGAGATCGCCACGTCACCGGTACCCGGCGGCAGGTCCATCAGCAGCACGTCCAGGTCGCCCCAGAACACGTCCGCCAGGAACTGCTGCAACGCCCGGTGCAGCATCGGGCCCCGCCACACCACCGGCGTGTTGCCCGGCGTGAACATGCCGATCGAGATGAGCTTCACCCCGTGCGACTGGGGCGGCATGATCATCTTCTCGACCTGGGTCGGGCGGGCCTCCGTGCCGAGCATCCGGGGGATGGAGTGCCCGTAGATGTCGGCGTCCAGGACGCCCACCGACAGGCCGCGCGCGGCCATCGCGACCGCCAGGTTCACCGTCACGCTCGACTTGCCGACACCGCCCTTGCCGGACGCCACGCAGTACACCCGGGTCAGCGAACCGGGCTGGGCGAACGGGATGACCGGCTCCTCGACCCCGCCGCGCAGCGACTTGCGCAGCTCGGTCCGCTGGGCGTCGCTCATCACGTCCAGCGCCACCCGCACCGACGTCACGCCGTCCAGCGCGGACACGGCCGACGTCACGTCGGCGGTGATCTTGTCGCGCATCGGACAGCCCGCCACGGTCAGGTACACCTCGACGTCCACGACCCCGTCGGCGACCGACACGGACTTGACCATGCCGAGGTCCGTGATGGGCCGCCGGATTTCCGGGTCCTGCACGGTGGCGAGCGCCTTGTGCACGTCGTCAACGGTGGGAAGGGTCTGCGTCACTGGATCGCCTTCGATCGCCTGCTGAGGAGAAACTCCATGCTGAACGCCATGCTACGGCGGCGCGGCGCACCTCCAAGCTACCGGTCGGTCACCCGCGAATTCCGGGCCGGCGCGAAGCCGGTTGCGTGCTTTCCGTAACATTGCATTCCGTGCCGGAAACCGGAAGTGCCCGGTTGCCCACCCGAACCGAGCTCGGTGTGTGGCGATCCTTCCTCCGGGCCCATGCGCGGCTCACTCGGATCCTGGAAGCCGAACTGATCGCCGAGCAGCGCCTATCGCTCGCGGCCTACGACGTCCTCGTGCAACTCGCCGAGGCGCCGCAGTACCGACTGCGGATGACCGAACTGGCGGACGCCGTCCTGCTGTCCCGCTCCGGCGTGACCAGGCTCGTCGACCGGCTGGAACGCGCCGGGTTGGTGCTGCGGGAACGCGCCGACGGCGACGGTCGGGGCGTGGTGGCCGTGCTGACATCGCTCGGGCTGGACCGCCTGCGGATCGCGTCGGGCACCCACCTGACGGGTGTCGCGCGACACTTCGCCGAGGTGTTCAGCCTGTCCGAATTGGAGGCATTCGGCCGGTCCTGCGACCGGCTCGCCACAGAGGACACCTGATAGCGGACAGCCATCCCAGCGCGTGCCCGGCCCCTTGCCCCCGGCCGGGACGGACGCCGAGGTCGGGGGTCGCTCCGGCGTCGGGCCGGGAATTTTCCGACGGCAGGTTGACCGGAATTGTCGTACCCCTGTGGTGGAATAAGTACAGGGGACCCCCTGGGCGGGGACATCTGCGCGAGCCTGCCCGGCCGGATGCCGCGCCCAGCGCCGACGGGGAATTGTCGTACCCGCGTGGGACAATGGCGATCGGGGGCCGGAGGCCACGCCACTCACCGACTTCAGGGCGCTGACCTGCTGTTTTACCTCAAGCTGGTTGGCGAGAGCCGGGCAAGGCGACGAGAGGCCGAGCCGGGCACAGCGGGTTGCCCGGGAGGCGGTGCGCAAGGCGCTACGACGGCACGTCGTCCCAGCGCGGGTCGTCCTTCAACGACCTCCGGCGCTGCTCGCGGAACACCCGGTCGAGCTCGCCGCGCAGGAAGTCCCGCGTCGCGACCTCGCCGACCGCGATCCGCAGCGCCGCCAGCTCCCGCGCCAGGTACTCGGTGTCCGCCTTGGTCTGCGCCGCCCGCGCCCGGTCCTCGTCCAACGACACCCGGTCGCGGTCGTCCTGCCGGTTCTGGGCCAACAGGATCAGCGGCGCGGCGTACGCGGCCTGCGTCGAAAACGCCAGGTTGAGCAGGATGAACGGATACGGGTCCCATTGCAGGGAAACCGCGACCAGGTTCAGCGTGATCCACACGACCACGAGCAAGGTTTGCCAGAACAGGAATTTCCCGGTCCCGAGGAATCGCGCCAACCGTTCCGAGAACCGCCCGAACGCCTCCCGGTCCAGTTCGATCCGGAACCGGCCAGGGCGGCGCGGCTGGTCCAGCCGGCGGCGCGGCAGCAGCTCAGGCATGGGTCAGCCCCGTTTCCCGCCAGTTGTCCGGCAGCAGGTGGTCCAGCACGTCGTCCACGGTCACCGCGCCCACCAGGTGGTCCGTCTCGTCCACCACCGGCCCGCACACCAGGTTGTACACCGCGAAGTACCTCGTCACCTCGCTCAGCGACGCGTCCGGCAGCAACGTCGTCAGGTCGGTGTCCAGCACGCCCGCCACCAGGTCGGACGGCGGTTCCCGCAGCAGCCGCTGGATGTGCACGCACCCCAGGTACCGGCCGGTCGGCGTCGCGGTCGGCGGGCGGCACACGAACACCATGCTCGCCAACGCGGGCGTGAGGTCCGGGTTCCGCACGTGCGCCAGCGCCTCGGCGACCGTCGCGTCCGGCGCGAGCACCACCGGCTCCGGCGTCATCAGTCCGCCCGCCGTGTCGAAGCTGTACTCCAACAGCCGCTTCACCGGCGCGGACTCGGCCGGCTCCATCAGCTCCAGCAGCCGGTCCTTGTCGCCCTCCGGCAACTCGGCCAGCAGGTCCGCCGCGTCGTCCGGGTTCATCGCCTCCAGTACGTCGGCGGCCCGCTCCTCGTCCAAATGCGCCAGCAGGTCCTTCTGGTCCTCCTCCACCATCTCCTCGATCACGTCCGCCAGCCGCTCGTCGTCCAGCGCCTCGGCCACCTCGTACCGGCGTTTCACCGGCAGGGTGTGCAGCGCCAGCGCCACGTCGGCGGCGCGCATCGTCTCGAAGACCGCGACCAGGTGCTGCGCGCCCTGCGGCTGGCCGGCGAGCTCCGTCACCGACAGGCCGGTCAGCTCCTCCCAGCGCAGCACCTGCACCGGTCCGCGCCTGGACAGCCGGCCGGTGCGCTCCCGCACGGCGACCCGGGTCATCCGCCAATCGAGGGTGCGGGTCGACTCCATGGCCGCGTCCACCAGCACCACGTTCGCGCCGGAGTCCATCCGCACCCTGGCGTCGAGCAGTTCGCCGACGACCAGCACCTCGTTGGTGCGCTGGTGGAAGTGCCGCAGGTTGACCGAGCCGGTGGCGAGCGTGACGGCGTTCGGCTGGATCGACGTGACCCGCAGCATCGGCACGAAGATCCGCCGCCGAGTCGCGAGTTCCAGCACCAGGCCCAGCACGCGCGGCGGCTGGCGGTCCACGCGCAGGCCGATGACCAGGTCGCGCACCTCGCCGATGGACTCCCCGTCGGGCCCGAACACGGGCAGTCCGGCGAGTTGAGCGGCGAAGACCCGGTTCACGGCGACCACGTCGCAAGGCTAACCAAGGTCCGCGCGGGGCGCTTCGCGCCGCGCGCCGGGCGGCGAGCGGGGGCTATGGTCGGTGACGTGATCGGCTACGACGTGTTGGACGTGTTCACCGACCGTGCGTTCGCCGGGAACCCGCTGGCGGTCGTGCACGGCGGCGAGGACCTGTCCGACGCGCAGATGCAGGCCGTCGCGAGCGAGTTCGGGCTGTCCGAGACGGCGTTCCCGCTGCCGCCCACCCATCCGGACGCCCACTACCGGCTGCGCATCTTCACCCCGCTGACCGAGGTGCCGTTCGCCGGGCTGCCCAGCATCGGCGCGGCCTGGCTGCTCGCGTCGCGCGGGTCGATCCCGGTCGGGGCGGTGGTGCAGGAGACGGCTCGCGGACGGCACGAGGTGGTGGTCGACGGGCGCGGGGCGACGTTGGCGGGTGACACCCCTCGGGTCGGCGAGTACCTGGATGCCGCGCCGCTGGCGGGTGCGCTGGGACTCTTTCTGTCCGATGTGGACGGTCACGCCGAGGCGGGTGTGACCAGTGCCGGGGTGGAGTTCACGTTCCTGCCGGTTCGGGCGGACGCGGTGGCGCGGGCACGGCCGGGCGACCTGTCGGGCGTGGTCGGCCGGGGTCTGGTGCCGGTCGCGTTCAGCGGTCACACGGCGCACGTCCGGATGTTCCGGGTGACTGGTGGCGAGGATCCGGGTACCGGGTCGGCGGCGTTGGCGTTGGGCGTGTGGCTGGTGGACCAGGGGCTGCTGTCGGCCGAGGGTGAGCACGAGTTCGTGGTGCGGCAAGGAGAAGAGGTCGGTCGTCCATCCACTTTGGACTGCTCGGTGACGGTGGTCGGCGGGGTCGCGATCCACGTGAAGGTCGGGGGACGGGTGGTGCCCGTGGCCGAGGGGCGGATCAGGGTTCCCGTGGTGTGAGGCAGCGGGCGATGCCCTCGAAAGGCGTTCCCGAAATCGGGCGGCACGGTGGCCGCGCGAAGCTGGGCGGGACGGTGGTCACGCAGAGTCGGGTGGGACGGCGGTCACGCGATCTCCAGCCGGTAGACGGACTCCCAGCGCGGCGTGGTGTTCAGGCGGGCGGACCGCAGGGCGGCGGCGGTGTCGTCGTCCGGGGTGATCAAGCGGGCCGTGACGGGGGTGTCCACCAGGTGCGAGTGGGTCGTCGGGGAACGGACCGTGAGCACACATGTCAGGTTGTCCGACAAGCCGGGGACATGCTGTTCCGTGCCGCCGACCGCGATCAGGACCGCGTCGTCCCGCCACAGCGCCCAGACCAGCCGCGCCGGGTGGCCGGCGGGGGCGACCCACACCGCGGCGGCTTTGCGCAGGGCGTTGTCCAGCACTCGGGTGATCTCCACCGGTTCAGCCTGCCAGAGCCCTGTGAGTCGGGACTCACGAAATAGCGGCGACCCGGCCCGCGTGCCACCCTCGCACCACGAAGAGTTACCGGTCGGTACGAGGAGGTACCCCCAGTGGTCGACCAGCAGCGCCCCCGTCGCTCGTGCCTGGCCGTGCCCGGATCGAGCCAGAAGATGATCGACAAGGCCCGCACGCTGCCCGCGGACCAGGTCTTCCTCGACCTGGAGGACGCGTGCGCGCCGCTGGCCAAGCCCGGT
>CBHFOL010000161.1:0-17347 GCA_965995405.1 uncultured Saccharothrix sp. | reverse complement strand
TGACTGAACTTGTCACCGCGCTCGGTGTTTGGCGGCAGTTTGTTCTGGTCATTGCCATCGCGCGACTCGCGATCGTTGGTTACGCCATCCCGGTTAATGTCTATGGCGCCGGGGGTGACGCTGAATGGCCGCGCCGACGCCAACTGAACTACCGGCGAGACCTGGAAGCCCCACGGCAGGTCAAACACACCCGACAGGACGAACCGATGCCGCTCGTCATCGAAGTCTGGTCGCCGTCGACCGGGGACTACCGGCCCGACCTGCTGGAGTTGGCGGTCGGCCGGGTCCCCCGGCTGCCGGTGGTGCTGGAACCGTCCGCGCTGGTCGGGCAGTTCGGCGCGGGTGTGGGGGACAACGCCGCCGCCGCGCTCGGTGTCCAGGCGCGGCCCGGTGACGTCGTGGTGTCCGTCGGCACGTCCGGCACGGCGTTCGCCCGCGCTGCCAGTCCCGTCGTGGACCCGACCGGCACCGTGAACGGGTTCGCCGACGCCGAGGGCGGCCACCTGCCGCTGGTGTGCACGCTCAACGCGTCCCGCGTGCTCGACGCGACGGCTGCGCTGCTCGGGGTGAGCCGGCCGGAACTGTCCCGGTTGGCGTTGAGCGCGCCGGCGGGTGCGGGCGGTCTCGTGCTCGTGCCGTACCTGGAAGGCGAGCGGACGCCCGACAAGCCGGACTCCACCGGAGCGCTGCACGGCTTGCGCCTGGACACGTCGACTCCTGCTCATCTGGCGCGCGCCGCCGTGGAGGGCCTGCTGTGCAGCCTGGCCGACGCGATCGACGCGTTGGTCTCGTTGGGCACACCTGTGGCACGCGTCCTGCTGATCGGCGGCGGCGCGCGGTCCGCAGCGGTGCGTGCGCTCGCGCCCGCGATCTTCGGCTGTCCCGTCGTACTGCCTGCGACGAGCGAATACGTCGCCGACGGCGCGGCACGCCAAGCGGCGTGGGCGTTCAGCGGGACGGACACGCCGCCGCACTGGTCGGAACTGGCCGCCACCCGCTCCGAGGCCGATCCGACGCCGTGGGTGCGGGAGCGCTACGCCGAGGCCCGGGACCTGACCGTGCCACGGCCCGCGAGCGCCGGGTAGGCCCATCCGGACCTCGGCGGCGACCTCGCCAACCCGGTCCGGCGATGGCCGCTCAACGTGCATACGTTTGGCGAAGACTAGGCGTGTGAAAGGGCGAACGCGGTCAGGAAACCGGCCACGGTGACCACGCCGACCAGCAGGTGGGCGTCGTCGAACGCCTCCGGGATCATGGTGTCCGCGATCATCGACAGGATCGCGCCGCCCGCGAACGCCGTGATCCCGGCCAGCCACGCCACCGGCGCACCCGCGAGAAATGCGTTGCCCACCAACGCCGCCAGCCCGCTGACCAGCGCGATCCCGGTCCACAACCCGAACACGTAACGCGGGCTCCGCCCCGCCCGCCGCATACCGGCGGCACTGGACAGCCCCTCCGGCACGTTGCTGATGAACACTGCCGCCACCGTCACCATGCTGACCCCACCGCCACCGATGAGGCTGGCCCCGATCACCACCGACTCCGGGATGCCGTCGAGCAGTGCCCCGATCGCGATCGCAGTGCCGGAACCGCTCTGCTCAGCCTCACTGGGCTGCAACCCACCGGACCGCTTGCGGTGCCGCGCACCACGCCGGGCCAAGACGAGATTGGCCCCTGTGTAGACAACCGCCCCGAGCGCAGCCCCGGTCGCGGTAGGCCCGAGACCACCCAACTCGTGCGCCTCGTAGATTAGGTCGAACGACACCGCCGACATCAGCACGCCACTGCCGAACCCCATGACGGCGGCGATGATCCCGCGCGGCACCCGTGCCAGGTAGCCGACGAGCGCCCCCACCAGCAGCGCGGACCCCGCCAGCAGCCCCCAACCTGCTGCCTCCAGCACCCTGTACCCCTTCCGGTGGGCCGCGCGCGGCACCGATGGGTAGCCGCCGGACATGAGGATCGTCGTGACCGGAGCGACCGGCAACGCGGGGCACCACACCGCCGCACGGACCGCCCGCCGGCCCGGACGTCAGGTGCACGGCGTCACGCGAACGCGTACCCGTTCGCAATCACCTGACCTCGCATGTCGGACCCGCCCTGCCATGGCGATCTACGATCGAGGAGGTGGCTGATCAGACGATCTACAGCGACCATGCCGAGACCTACGCGGCGTTCTGCGAACACAGCGCCCCCAACACCCAGTACGACCGCCCGGCGATCCTGCGTCTGGCAGGCGATGTCACGGGCAAGCGCGTCCTGGAACTCGGCTGCGCCGCCGGAGTGCTCACCGAGCACCTCGTCAACCGCGGAGCCGACGTGTTCGCCCTGGACCGGGAACCCCGCATGGTCGAAATCGCCCGACGGAGGCTGGGTGACCGCGCCCGCGTAGAGATCACCGACCTGGAACAACCGCTGGACCTGGTGCCGACCGGCGGCATCGACCTCGTCGTGGCGTCACTGGTCCTGCACTACATCGAGGACTGGGCACCCCTGCTCGCCGAACTGCGCCGCTGCCTGGTACCCGGCGGAGCCCTGGTCTTCTCGGTCCACCACCCCATCACCGGGTGGCTGCTGTCCGACCAGACCGACTACCACCGAGTCGAACTGGTCCGCGAAACCTGGGACTTGGACGGACAAGCGGTGACCGCCAACCTCTACCGCCGGCCGCTCTCGGCGATCTTCGGACAGTTGCGGCAGGCCGGATTCGCGGTCGACATCATCGAAGAACCGCGACCACAGCCAGGCCCCGACGCCGCGCCGTGGCTGTTCGAAGTGCTCAACACCAAACCGGTGTTCCTCTTCATCAGGGCGTACCAGGCCGACTGAGCCGCACCAGTCAGCCGCACCCGCCCTTCGACCCAGGTGCGCCGGCCTAACTCGGACGACCGCGCGACCCAGCCGGGCAGTTCCCGGCGTCCGGGCGTGGCCCCCTTCTCAGGATCGTCCACCTTGAGGTCTCGCCGGAATCCCGTCGCCGCGCACGATCCGGGTGGTTGACCGCGCATGTCGACGGGTAGCCGGTGGTGATGAGCGAAGCCGAACCCTCGGACCAGCGCCGCCTGGCCCGCAACCTGAACGAGCTGCTCCAGGAACTACGGGTCGCACAGGCCGGGGTGCAGATCCTGTTCGGCTTCCTGCTGTCCATCGCGTTCACCGACCGCTACGCGTCGGCGGACGTCCACGTGCAGGTCACGCACATGGTCACGGTCCTGTTCGCGGCCGGCGCGGTCGCCCTGCTCACCGCACCTGCGGCGTGGCACCGGATTCTGTTCCGGCAGGGGCGGCGGGAGGACGTCATCACGGTGGCGAACCGGTGCGCGGTCGCCGGGTTGGGGTGTCTGGCGTTCGCGATGACCGGGACGATCCTGCTGTTGGCGGAAGTCGTGGTCGGCGGCGCAGCGGCCGTCGTGGTGGGTGTGTCGGCGGCCTTGCTGTTCGGCACGTTGTGGTTCCTGTTGCCATTGCGGGAACGGGGCCGGGCCACGATCTCGGCCGAGGACTAGGGCATCAGCCGGACTCGTCGGTGGTGTCGTAGGGGTCCGCCCACGGGTTTCGACTCGGACGAGCCGCGTTGTCGCAAGTAGATGCTGAAGATGGCCGGCGCTGAAGATGGCCATGGAGCCGATCGCCGGGAACTCGGACTGCCAGTGGACGGCGCGAGGTTGCCGATGGGTCCGCAGGCGTCGGGGGCGCTCACCTACCCGGGTTGGCGTGAGCCCTGGTCCTGCGCCGGTTGGCCTTGTCGATGGCGTCGACCAGTTCCTGCTTGGTCATCGTCGAACGGCCGGGCACGTCCAGCTTCTTCGCCACTTCGTAGAGGTGCTGCTTGCCGGCGTTGGCGTCGACCCCGCCCGCCGTCCGGCTCCGGCGGGGCGCGCGGCGGGTGGGTTGCGTGTCCGACGGGCCCTTCTGGTCCTTGGGCTCCCAGTGGTCGCCGACCTTTTCGAACGAGTGCTTGAGCGCGGCGAACGCGGTGCGGTGTGAACGCTCGCCTTCCCCGTACGACTCGACCGCCGAGTCGTGTGCCTTGATCCAGGTGTGTTGCGCCTTTTCGGACGACCGCGCGATCGTGCTGGGCAGTTCCTGACGTCCGGGCATGGCTCCTCCTCTGGTTCCGGCCGGGTGCCACGGGTACCCGGCCTGCGGGGTGGACATGCAGGTTCGTCAGATCCAGCCCTCGTCCCAGGCCCGTCGGGCGGCCTCGTAGCGGGTGCTGACGCCGAGTTTGGTCATCGCCGACGACAGGTAGTTGCGCACGGTTCCGCCCGCCAGGTGGGCCTCCCGGGCGATGACGTTGACCGTGCCGCCGCGCAGGGCGTGCCGCAGTACGTCCAGTTCACGTGACGTCAGCGGGCACGTGTCCTCGGTGAGCGCGGCGGCGGCGATCTCCGAGTCGACGTAGCGGCGGCCCGCGTGCACGTCCCGCAGGATCGAGGCCAGTTTGGCGGCCGGTGTCGTCTTCGGCACGAACCCCTGCACACCCGCGCTCAATGCCCGTCGCAGCACGCCGGGACGAGCGTGCCGGGTCACGATGACCACGGCGACACCCACCAGATCGCGCACGGCTTCGGCAGCCAGTACACCGTCCAACTCCGGCATCTCCAGGTCGAACACGGCGATGTCCGGCAGGTGCTCCCGCACCGCCACGACCGCTTCCTTCCCGTCGCTGACCTGTGCCACCACGGACAGGTCGTCCTCAAGTTCCAGCAGCGCCGCCAGTGCGCCCCGGATCAGATCCTCGTCGTCTGCCAGCACCACCCGGATCACGATCGCATCAGCCCCGCCGTGGTCAGGTCGTTCTCGGGTTCTGGCAGTCCAGCCGGTCTGCCTTGGTTGTGGTCCTGGTCGCCTGCCAGTACGGCCCGGATCACGATCGCACCAGGCCCACCAGCTCGAACCCGGTACCGTCCGGGTCGGCTTCGACGCGACCGCCCACCGTGGCGAACCGCTCCCGCAGGCCGGACAAGCCGGAGCCCGGCCCGCCGACGTCGTCCGGCCGCACGCCGTCGTTGCGCAGCCGCACGCTGATCTGACCGCCCTCGACCAGGATGTGCACGTCGCACCGCTGCGCCCGGCTGTGCCGCAGCACGTTCGTCGTGCCCTCCCGCACCAGCGCGCCGAACAGCGGCTGTAACGGCGGCGGCACGTCGGACGCGTCACCGGACACCGATGTCTCGATCCCGGCGGCCCGCAGGACGCCCACCGCGTTGGTGATCTCCGTGCCCAGGCTCGCCCGCCGGTACCCCAGCACCACGTCCCGGGTCTCCCGCAGCGCGGTCCGGGCCAGCTCGGCGACCTCGTCCGCGTGCTGCCGCGCAGCCTCGTCGTCCCGGCCGATCAGCCGGGATGTCAGCTCTCCCTTCAACGCGATGGCCTGGAGGTGGTGGCCCTGGATGTCGTGCAGGTCCGCCGCGAACCGCAGCCGCTCCTCGGCCACCGCCAGCGCCTCCGATGTCCGACTCGCCCGGTCCAACTTCAGCACCGCGTCCCAGAACCAGAGCTGTGCCAGGTCGGCCACCACGAAGCCGCACACCAGCAGCACGGGCGCCACCAGCCCGCCGAACAACTCCGGCGACCGGGTCCCGCCGCCCGCGACGATCGCGGCCACCGTCCCCGCCGCCACCACCAGCCCGCGCGAACCGGCCGGCCGGTTGGCCACCACGTGTGCGATGACGGCGGCCGGCAGCAGGTACCAGACCGTCGGCTCCTGGCGGACCGTGGCGGCGTACCCGAGCCCGCCCAGCGCCACCGCGAAAGTCGCCACGTGTTCCCACGTCCGCCGCCCGCCCCGGCCCAGGCCGCCCATGGCCTGCCGGAGGTACCGGGCGTGTTGCACGGCGACCAGGACCACCGCGAGGGCGAGCAGCGATGTGCCGACCGGCCCGTACCGGTAGGAGGCGAGGTCCACCGCGGTCACCAGCGCGACCGCCGCGCCCGCGCCCACCACCGACCACCACGTCCAGCGGCGCAGGGTGCTGATTTCCGTCATGATTTGAATCTACGAGTCGGGGTGTCCGGTGTCCCCTGACATTTGTCATGTCGATTGCATGTTTTATGGCACTGACCACCCGCTTCGATCCGAGCGAAGATCGACAGCATGTTGAAACCAGTGATCGATGTGGCGGCACTGCGCTGCCGGTACGGGGACTTCGAGGCGGTGCGCGGCATCGACCTGGAAGTGGCCGAGGGCGAGTTGTTCGCGCTGCTGGGCACGAACGGCGCGGGCAAGACGACGGTGATGGAGACATTGGAGGGCCTCCGCGCGCCCAGCTCGGGCCGGGTGCGGGTGCTGGGCGTCGACCCGCACCGCGACCGGGCGGTGATCCGGGCGCGCACCGGGATCATGCTCCAGGAGAGCGGCTTCCCGGCCGACCTCACCGTGGCCGAGATGACGCGGCTGTGGCGGTCGGGCGACCACCGCGAAGCACTGGACCGGCTCGACCTGGCGCACCGCCGGGACGTGCGGATCAAGCAGCTGTCCGGCGGCGAGCGGCGGCGGCTCGACCTGCTGCTGGCCGTGCTCGGGCGGCCCGAGCTGCTGTTCCTGGACGAGCCGACCACCGGGCTGGACCCGGAGTCCAGGCTGCGCACCTGGGAGGTGGTGCGCGAGCTGCTCGCCGGGGGCACGACCATCGTGCTGACCACGCACTACCTGGAGGAGGCCGAGTCCCTGGCGCACCGCCTGGCGATCCTGCACGAGGGCACAGTCGCGGTGTCCGGCGCGCTGGTGGACGTGTTGGCCGCGCAGCCCGCGCGGATCACGTTCGACATGCCCGGCCGGCTCGGTGTGGACGCGCTGCCCATGCTGACCGGTGACGTGGTGCACGAACCGTCCGGCCGGGTCGACGTGCGCACCAGGCATCTCCAAGAGGATCTGGAGACACTCCTCGGATGGGCGCGTCGGGACGGTCACGCGCTGGGCAGGCTGCGCGCGCACCACGCGTCGCTGGAGGACGTGTTCCACGCGACCAGGCAGGTGACGGCCGCATGATCACCGCATTGGGTGTTGCCGAGCTGAAGATGTTGCTGCGCAACAGGACCGCTGCGGCGCTGGCGTTCGCCATGCCGTTGGCGGTGGGGCTGTACTTCGCGTGGGCGGTGGGAGATGCCGGCTGGCCGTTCGCCATCGCACTACAAGTGTTGTGCATCATGGGTTTCACCGCGTACGTGACGATCACGACCTCGCTGACGTCTCGCCGGCAGGACCTGTACCTGAAGCGGTTGCGCACCGGGGCGGCTTCGGACGCCGTGGTGTTGACCGGGATTGTGCTGCCGGCTGTGGCATTGGCGTTGGTGCAGGCGGTGTTGTTGTTGGTGGTGAGTCTGGTGGCGGGCGCGCCGTGGCCGTCCCGGCCGGAGATGTTGGTGTTGGCGGTAGTGGGCGGGGTGGTGTTGAGTGCGGCGGCGGGTGTGGCGACCAGCGGTCTGACATCGACGGCGGAGCTCGCCCAGATCACTACCGGGCCGTTTTTCCTGGCATTGGTCGCGGGTGGGGCGTGGGCGACGGGCTCGACCGATACCCGGACGCTGTTGGTGCCTGGTGGTGGTGTGGTGGATCTGGTGCGGGTCGCTTGGGGTGGCGAGGGGCGACCCGGTCTGGCCGCCTTGTCGCTGCTCGCGTGGACAGCGATCGGGTGCGCGGCATCGGTCCGGTGGTTCCGCTGGGACGCCCGAACATAGCCGGACCTTGGCGTCATCCCGTATGGCCGTACGGGGACGCCCCACCACCGGTCAGGTGAGTAGGTGCCGCAGACAGGCCATGTGGACAGGCGTGGTGGGCAGACGCCGTAGGCAGCGCAGGGATGGCACGAAAGGAGGGGTGGCGTGTGCTGCGGGCATGCCTGCGGGGGTTGGGACGTTCGGCTGTCCCGAGCGGGGTCAGCCGGCCAGGGCGTCGTGCTCCACGGACACGGCGAAGGGGTTGTCCATGCGGTAGCCGACTCCGCGCACCGTCGTGATGAGGGACGCCGCGTCGCCCAGCTTCCGGCGGATCCGGCGCACGTGGACGTCCACCGTCCGGGTGTCCACGAAGCTGGTCGAGCCCCACACGCTGTTCATCAGCGATGTGCGGCGGTGCACTTGGCGGGGGTGCGTACACAGGTGGTGCAACAGGTCGAATTCCAGCCTGGTCAGCTCCACGTTCACCCCCCGGTGCAGCACCCGGCGGGAGTCCGCGAGGATGCGCAGTTCGGGCTCGGTGCGCTGGACCGGCAGGTCCACCACCACGTCCGCCCCGGGCAGGTCCAGCACGGCGCGCAGCGCCTCGGCGAGCTGTGCGGCGGTGTCCACGACCTGTGCCGTCGGCGCGCTGAGGCGGATGACGACCGTCACGTCGACGCTCGTCACATCGGGGATAGCCTTCACGACAGCCACCGGGTGATCGGATCAGCCACGTGGGATCCGCGTCAACGACGTCCAAGAGGTGGGAGCCGTTGACAGCGGGCATGATGCGGCCCATGACGACCACAACGCTCAACAACGGCGTCACCATGCCGCAGCTCGGTTTCGGCGTGTTCCAGGTGTCCACACAGGACACGCTGGACGCGGTGGCCGAGGCGCTCCGGGTGGGCTACCGCAGCATCGACACCGCTGCGGCCTACGGCAACGAGGAGCCCGTTGGCCGGGCGGTGGCCGAGTCCGGGGTGCCGCGTGACGAGCTGTTCGTGACCACCAAGCTGTGGAACTCCGACCAAGGGTACGACGAGGCGCTCCGCGCGTTCGACACCAGCCTCGGCAAGCTCGGCCTGGACCGGCTGGACCTCTACCTGATCCACTGGCCCGCCGCCGTCCGCGACCGGTACGTGGACAGCTGGCGCGCGCTGGGCAAGCTGCTCGCGGACGGCCGGGTGCGTGCGATCGGCGTGTCCAACTTCCAGCCCAGCCATCTCGAACGGGTGATCGAGGCGACCGGCACGGTTCCCGCTGTCAACCAGATCGAGCTGCACCCCCGGCTCCAGCAGGAACCGCTGCGCCGGTTCCACGCCGAGCACGGCATCGTGACCGAGGCGTGGAGCCCGCTCGCGCAAGGTGGCGACCTGTTGCGCGACGACGTCCTCGCCGCGATCGCGGCGAAGCACGGCCGCACCCCGGCGCAGGTCGTGCTGCGCTGGCACCTCCAACTGGGCAACGTGGTGATCCCGAAGTCGGTCACGCCGAGCCGCATCGCGGAGAACTTCGCGCTGTCCGGCTTCGAACTGGACCAGGCCGATCTGGACCGGATCGCCACCCTGGAGACCGGGCTGCGCGTCGGGCCCGACCCGGACAAGTTCAATTAGTACCGGGAAAAGTCCAATGAGGGCTCATACCCCGACGGGGCCGCCGGAACGCCAATAGAGACCGTCGGCCCGGCTGAGGAGCCCTTCGTCCACGAGGTACCGGCGCACCGTCACGTGGTCGACTTCGCCGCCGTCGCACCACTCCCGCAACACCTCGACCACCTCGCGCTCCGGATAGCGCCTGCCCGGTTCGAACACAACGCAAACCTGCTCCAGCACCGCCCGCCGCCTGCCGTGCTGCGCGGGCAGTCTGACCAGCCGACCGTCCCGGACGAACGGATCCTCCGGCGCGCGTTCCACCCGACCGGCCTGTTCGAACAGGTCCTGCCGCACCAGCATCTCACCGGGCTGTCCGGCGACCAGGCCCGCCGCCCGCAGCTTGCGCAGCGCCGCGTCCACCCGGCGGGCGTCCAAACCGGTCTTGCCGGCAATCTCCGCCGGATCGCGGGCACCCAGGACGAGTGCGGCCACGACGCGTAGTCGCAGCGGGTCCGCGAGCAGTCCGATCAGTGCTTCAGGAGTCACGTCAAGAGCTAACCGAACCCGGCAGTCTGGTGCACGCGTATTTGGGGCGGACCTTAATACCCGTGCGCACTGATCACCTCTTCCCCCTGGCGTCGGTGGAGCCCGTCTTCGGCATGCCCATCGAGAACGCCCGAAAGTTCCAGCAGGTGGCCGCGGAGCAGGACCTCGTCATCGACGTGCGGGCCACGAACCCGCACGCCGTGGCGTGGCTGCGGGACGGCGCGTTGCCCAAGCCAGAGCCGGTGAAGGCCAAGACGATCGACGACCTGGACGTCCGCCTGGGCGCGCGGGACGGGCAGCGCGGCCTGGTCGGGTTCTTCCGGCCGTGGTTACCCCGGCACGGCGTCACCGAACGGCTGTGGGGCCGCTTCACCCAGCGACGCGACGAGTTCGACGCCCTCGGACCGAAGATGGCGCTGATGGAACGTCGCGGTGAATACCTCGTGCGCGACGGCGTCGTGCACGGCTTCGACCGCCGGGGCCGGTTGCGACCGCTCACCGGGGACCACGACGTGTTCGACATCCGCGCGTCCGGCGGCCGTCCGCTCACCACGCGGCGCTACGACCGGGCCGTGGCGACCATGATCGACATGGACATGGGCGTTACCCACGGGGCACACATGTACTGGAAGCCCACCTCGCCGGCGGACCGCTCGATGTTCGAGTCGATCGCGCGCAGCGCCAGCCCGAAACTGCGCTTCCACCCCGACGGCACGATGACCGCCGGCGACTACCGCCGGGTGAACGCGGGCACCAGCGCGATGGCCAGGCCGGCCAGCGCGCCCCGTCCGTACGCGACGGTCTCCGGCGTGGGCAGCTGAAGCCACACCGTGGAAGCGTCCATGTCGGCGACGAGGAGCTTGCCGTAGACCAGTAGCAGCGCGATGCCGTACATGCGGGCGTACTCGTGCTTCCAGGCGAGCAGTACGCCCACCAGGCCCGTGCACAGGTGGAGCGCCTGGTCGGCCGGGCCGAGCGGGAACACCGGCACCAGCGCGACCGCGATTTGCAGCGTGCCGACGACCAGCGTGAGCACCTGTGCCCGGCTGAGCCACGGCCGGACGTCTCGATTGGCGGTGTGCTTCACGTCCTGATCGGCGGTTGCCCTCACCGGAACGAGTTTCACCGGCGCCTCTTTCCCCGAGCCCCCTCGACAGCCGACGCACCCCAGGTGCCCGGACGTGCCACGGCGCACGCCCGGACCTCGATACTTTCCCCCTCGGCGGGCGGAATGTCCGCACTTTCGGACGGTGTCGTCGGTGAACGGCGCGGTTGCGGACGTGAGCGGTCGTCGGCTGTTCGGCGGACGTGTCGATGAACCGTTCAGCCCAGCCGCAATCCGGGCGGAGCGGACGTCCGGTCGCGTGGTTCGGCGGCCATCGGGGGAGCGGGGTGGGCCTGGAGGTGGCGCGACCGAACTGGGCGCTGAGCGGCCCGTTGCGCGATCAGGTGCACCAGGGGTGCGCCGGCCCGGGTCAGGCGCTCTGGGGCCGTTTGAGGGCCGTGTGGCGGGGTGTCGGCGTGGCGGGGTGTCAGCGGAGGAGGGGTTCGATGCGGGTGCGGGCTTCGGACGCCGCCTCCGCCGGTGGGCGTTCTCGGCCGAGGACCTGGCGGGTCATCGTCCAGACCGCCTCCGACACCTGCGGGTACTTCGGGCCGTAGGCGGGGCGGGACCGGGCCAACTGGCCCACGAACGCCGGCACGTTCGGATCCCACCGCCACGCCAGGTCGTCGACCGTGTCCGACCGGTTCGGCAGGGCGTTGAGCGCCGCCCCGAACTCCGTCGCGTTGTCCCGCTCCTCGGCCAGCCACTTCAACACCTCCCACGCCCGGTCGGCGTGCTGCCCGACCCGTCCGAGCACCCACGCCTCGCCGGTCAGCGGCGCGACCGACCCGCCCGGCCCGGCGGGCAGCGGCGCGGAGCCCCAGTCCAGGCCTGCCACGTTCAACGCCGGCGCGCTCGCCTGGCCGTTGATCATCATCGCGCAGCGCCCGGCGGCGAACTCGCGTTCGGTATCCGAGTTGGTCCACCCCAGGACGTCCGCCGGCGCGCTGCGGTCGACGTTCACCATGCCGTCCACAAAGGACAGTGCGCGCACCGACGTCTCTCCGCCGATGTCCTTCACGTCCCCGCCGGCCTGCCACAGGAACGGCAGGAAGTTCGCGGTCAGGTCGTCGCCCGCCGCCGCCGCGAAGCACAGCCCGTGCCGGTCGCCGGTCGTCAGCGCCATGGCCGTGGCCCGCAGCCCCTCCCACGTGCCGGGCGGGTTCGCGATGCCCGAAGCGGCGAACAGGTCCCGGTTGTACAGCAGCGCGGTGGTGCCGGTGCGCAGCGGGACGCCGTAGAACTTCCCGTCGTGCCGGACGCTCTCCCGCACCGGCTCCAGGAACAGGTCTTTGAGCCCCCACGACTCGAACCGCGGCGTCAGGTCGGCCAGCACGTCCTGCCCGGCCAGCCCGGGCAGCGTCGCCACGTCCACGGCGGCGATGTCGGGGAACGTGCCCGCCGCGACCGCCTGGGCGAGCTTGGCCCCGAACTCGGCCCGGGGAATCGCGGTCCGCCTGATCTCCACCTCGGGGTGCGCGTCCTGGTAGCGCTTGAGCAGGACGTCGACCGCCTGGTCGGCCATGGGGGAGTGGTCCAGGTAGTCCCACCAGGTCAGCGTCACCCGGGCGACCGGTTCCGGCGTGCCACCGCCGCACGCCGCCACGACGACCAGCAGGGCCGCCGTGAGCAGTGCCCGCACACTCATGCCGCTCGCACCTTTCGACAAGGCGGCGGCCTCGGTCAAACGGACGTCAAGCCGTCCTACCCCCGTGCGGGAGGGGGTGTCAAGATCAGAGCTTCGTCCGTTCGCGCGGCTGCGCGTCGGACGGCGTGGGCTGCCCGGCGGGCGCGGTGCCCGTCCGCGTGGCCTCGGTCGCGGGGCGTCCGAGGCCGCTCAGGTCGAGGTCGGCGAGGTAGGTCGCCGCCAGCTCGTCGTAGATCGGTGTTGAACTCACGTTTCGGGATACTGTCCGGCGAAGCCCGTCGGCGCTGCCCATCTCACCTGTGTGGGTTACCCATCGGCGGCTGGAACCCGCAGAACTGCGGAAACCATCCCCGCTGTGCGGTAGTCCGGCCACGTGTTGCATCCTTGCGCCGCCGGCTATCGGACGCACGGGGAGTTCGTCGCATGAGCACTGCGCCTGAGTACGCGGTCCCGGCCACAGTGGACAGCCCGGTTCGCCCGGTGACGCCACGCTCCGAGCTGGGGAGGTGGCTGCTGCGCAACCGGGTCGCCCCGGTCGGCCCGGAGAGCGACGAGGCGCACGCCAAGCCGCAGTCCTGGTGGAAGGTCATGTGCCTGACCGGCGTCGACTACTTCTCCACCCTGTCCTACCTGCCCGGCATCGCGGCACTCGCGGCGGGCGCGCTGTCGCCGCTGGCCACGCTGCTGATCGTGGCGCTGACCCTGCTCGGGATGCTGCCGATGTACCGGCGGGTGGCCCGGGAGAGCCCGCACGGCCAGGGCTCGGTGGCGATGCTGGAGGACCTGCTGCCGTTCTGGCGCGGGAAGATATTCGTGCTGGTGCTGCTCGGCTTCGTGGCCACGTCGTGGATCATCACCATCACGCTGTCCTCGGCGGACGCCACCGTGCACCTGCTGGAGAACCCGCTCGCGCCGGGCTTCCTGCACGGCCACGAGGTGCTGATCACGGTGATCCTGCTGCTGGTGCTCGGCGGGGTGTTCCTGCTCGGGTTCAGCGAGGCCGTGGGCGTGGCGATCCCGCTGGTGGCGATCTTCCTGCTGCTGAACGCGATCGTGGTCGGCGCGGGCGTGGCGGAGCTGATCGCCCAGCCGGTCGCGCTGGACCGCTGGCTGGACGCGCTGACCGAAGGAGGCGGCGGGTTCTTCGGCGTGCTCGGCCCGGCTGTCCTGGCGTTCCCGCTGCTCGTGCTGGGTCTGTCCGGCTTCGAGACGGGCGTGAGCATGATGCCGCTGGTGGCCGCCGACGGCCTGGAATCGCGCATCCGCAACACCCGCAAGCTGCTCACCGCCGCCGCGCTCATCATGTCCGTCTACCTGGTCGCGACGAGCTTCATCACCACCGTCCTGATACCCGCGGAGGCGTTCCAGCCCGGTGGCGAGGCCAACGGCCGCGCGCTGGCCTACCTGGCCCACGGGTACCTCGGCGAGGTGTTCGGGACGGTCTACGACCTGAGCAGCGTGCTGATCCTGTGGTTCGCGGGCGCGTCCGCCATGGCCGGGCTGATCAACATCGTGCCCCGGTACCTGCCCGCGTACGGGATGGCCCCCGAGTGGGGGCGCGCGGTGCGGCCGGTGGTGCTGGTCTACACGTTGATCAGCATCGGCATCACCATCGCGTTCAAGGCGGACGTCAACGCGCAGGCCGGCGCGTACGCGACCGGCATCCTGGCGATGATGGTGTCCGGATCGGTCGCGGTGACCATCTCGGCGTGGCGGCGGGGTCAGCGCGGCGCGGGCATCGGGTTCACCGTGCTGTCGCTGGTGCTGATCTACGCGCTCGCGGAGAACGTGCGGGAGAAGCCGGACGGCATCGCGATCTCGGCCGCGTTCATCCTCGGCATCGTGGTGATCTCACTGGCGTCCCGGGTGTCCCGCACGACGGAGCTGCGCGCGGACCACATCGAGTTCGACGAACCGGCCCGGAGGTTCGTCACGGACTCGCTGGCGCACGACGGCGCGTTGAACATCATCGCGAACAAGCGGCAGGCCGGCGACGCCGCGGAGTACCGGCACAAGGAGACGACGCAGCGCGGCATCAACCCGGTGCCGGGCCGGGCCGACGTGCTGTTCCTGGAAGTCGACGTGGTCGACCCGTCGGGGTTCAGCGATGTGCTCCAGGTGCGCGGGGTCGAAGTGGACGGCCACCGGATCCTGCGTGTGGCCAGCCCGGCCGCGCCCAACGCGATCGCCGCCGTGCTGCTCGCGTTGCGCGATGCGACGGACGTCCGTCCTCATTGCTATTTCGAATGGTCCGAGGGCAACCCGCTGGGCCACCTGTTCCGCTACCTGATCCTCGGCCAGGGCGACACCGCGCCCGTGGTGCGGGAGATCCTGCGCGGCAACGAGGATGACCCCGAACGCAGGCCCGGGATCCACGTGGGCGGCTGACGTGGACGCCACCGACGTAACGCGACCGCCCTCGGGCACGATGATGGCGTAGGCGGCCACCGCCCCCCGAGGGCCGCCTGCTGAAGACCCGATCGGAGCTCCAATCCCCCCAGGAGCTCCGATCGGGCGCTTACGAAAGGGTGTTTCCGTTGTAAGGCAGGTGGTCCCACTGTCCTAACCGGGCGGCGTGCGCTCCACGGGCGCGCGGTTGGCCGGTTGCCGGACCTCCGGCGGCGTCGGCGGTTCCGGGATGGGCAGGGTGACCGGCGCGTCCGGCTCGACCACGATCGGGCGGCCGTGGTGCGTGGTGTGCAACGGGCCGCCGGACACGATCCGGTAGGTGGCTTCGTCGCGGGTCACGTCGACCGAGAACCTGGTGCCCTGGAACGACATCCGGAACGCCATCCGGTGCAGGCCGGGCGGCAGCCGGGGCGCGAACGTGAGGCCGCTGTGGTCGCGCATCCCGCCGAACCCGGCCACCACGGCGATCCACGCACCCGCCAGCGACGCCATGTGCAGTCCGTTGTGGACGTTGTCGTGCAGGTCGTGCAGATCGGTGAACGCCGCCTCGGCCAGGTAGTCGTAGGCCAGCCGCAGCGCGCCGACCTCCGCCGCCAGCACGGACTGCGTACCGGCGGACAGTGACGAGTCGCGCACGGTCCGTGCCTCGTAGTAGGCGAAGTTCGCGGCCTTCTCCGCGTCGCTGAACGCGTCGCCCCGGACGTGCATGGCCAGCACCAGGTCGGCCTGCTTGATCACCTGCTTGCGGTACAGGTCGAAGTACGGCTTGCTGAGCAGCAGCGGGTAGTCCTCCGGCGGGGTGCCGGCGAAGTCCCACTCGGCGTGCGCGGTGAAGCCCTCGGCCTGCTGGTGCACGCCCAGCAGTTGGTCGAACGGGATCAGCATCCGCTTGGCGGCCTCCTGCCAGGCCGCGCTCTCCTCGGCGGTGACACCCAGCTCCGTCGCCGCGTCGGGGTTCCGCTCGCACGCCTCGGCCGCCGACCGCAGGTTCTTCTGGGCGATCAGGTTGGTGTAGATGTTGTTGTCGACGATCGCCGAGTACTCGTCGGGTCCGGTGACGCCGTCGATCCGGAATCCGCCGTGCTTGTCGTGGTGCCCCAACGACATCCACAGCCGGGCGGTCTCCACCAGGATTTCCGTTCCGCAGTTCCGGTCGAACTCGGCGTCGCCGGTCGCCGCCGTGTACTGCGCGACCGCGTGCGCGATGCCGCCGGAGACGTGGAACGCCGCCGTGCCCGCGGGCCAGTAGGCCGAGCACTCCGCGCCGTTGATCGACCGCCACGGGAACGCGGCCCCGTGCTGTCCCAGCACTTCCGCGCGTTCGCGCGCTTTGTCCACAGTGGAGTGACGCCAGCGCAGGGCATCACGGGCCGCGTCGGGCAGGGTGTAGGTGAGCACCGGCAGCACGAACATCTCGGTGTCCCAGAACGCGTGCCCGTCGTAGCCGGGCCCGGTGAGCCCCTTGCCCGCGATGGCCCGCGTCTCGCCGCGCGCCCCGGCCTGGAGGATGTGGAACAGCGCGAACCGCAACGCCTGCTGCAACTCGGCGTCGCCGTCCACCTCGATGTCCGCGACCTCCCAGAAGTCGTCCAGGAACGCCTTCTGCTCGGCCAGCAGGCCCTTCCACCCGGTCTGCCGGGCACCCGCCAGCGCCGCCTCCACCTGCGCCCGCAGCGCGGGCACGGACCGCTGCGCCGACCACCCGTAGGCCAGGTATTTGGTCAGCCGCAACGAACCCCCGGCCGGCACGTCCACGGCGGCGGTGTACCGGGCGAGGTCGCCCTCGGCGTGGATCCCGGACCGCACCCCGTCGTTCACCTGGAGCTTGTGGTCCATCGCGGCGGCCATCCGCAGCCCGGAGTTGCGGGTGTGGTGGCCGAGCACCGCCCGGGTCTTCTCCGCCCACGCGAAATCCGCCACCAGCGGCGCGTCCAGGGCCGCCGCGACCCGTGGATCGGCACCCCCGTGCTCGATCGGCTCGTTGGCCAGAAGATCGGACTGCACGACCAGTTGCAGGTCCTCGTCGGGCTCCACGACGTAGTGGATCGCGGCCACCGCGCGCTGCGTGAACGACACCAGCCGCTCGGAGGAGACCGTGATCCGCCGGCCGGTGTTGGACTCCCACACCGTGCGCCTGCGCAACGTGCCGGTCCGGAAGTCCAGCACCCGCTCGTGTTCGTGCGCACGGCCGTACCGCATGTCCAGCGGCGCATCCTCCACCAGCAGGCGGATCACCTTGCCGTCGGTCACGTTCACGACCGTCTGGCCGGCCTCCGGGTAGCCGTAGCCCGCTTCCCCGTACGGCAGCTGGTGTTCCTCGTAGAAACCGTTGAGGTACGTGCCCGGCAGGCCGTAGGGCTCGCCCTCGTCGAGGTTGGCGCG
>CBHFOL010000160.1:0-17359 GCA_965995405.1 uncultured Saccharothrix sp. | reverse complement strand
GAGGCGCACGGCGTCTCCCCGCTCTACGAGCACCTGGCGTCCCACGCCGCCGCGGACCCGGAGGTCGCCGGCCTGCTGACCGCCGCCCCGGAGCACTTCGCGCACCCAACGCTGCTCCTGGCGGCGGCGCACCGGCTGGTGCAGGCCGAGCCGTTCCACCGGCTGTCGAACTACTACCCGTCGCTGGGCGGCACGTACGGCGCGGACGAGCACACGTGGCCGCTGTTCCGGGAGTTCGTGCTCGACCGCGCGGACCGGATGCGGGAGCTGATCGCGACCCGTTCCACGCAGACCAACGAGGTGCGCCGGGCCGCGCTGCTGTACCCGGCGGTGGCCATGGTCAAGGGACCGGTGGGGCTGCTGGAGGTGGGCTGCTCGGCCGGGCTGCTGCTGGGGCTGGACCAGTACGGCTACCGGTACCAGACCGAGCAGGCGGGGCAGTTGGCCGTCGGACCGGCCAAGGCCGCGCTCGGGCTGCACTGCGCGCTGGAACTGGCGCCGGGCGCGGAACTGCCCAGGATCCCCAAGGCGGTGAAGGTGGCGGCGAAGATCGGGCTGGACCGCGCGCCCGCCGACCTCACCGACGAGGACACCTACGCGTGGCTGGAGGCGTGCGTCTGGGCGGACCAGCCGGAACGGCTCCGGCAGTTCGGCGTGGCCGCGACCGTGCAGCGCAAGTCGCCGCCGGAGTTCGTGACCGGTGACGCCGCGGCCGACCTGGCGAAGGCCGCCGCGCGGGTGCCCGCCGAGCTGCCGCTGGTGGTGGTCACCAGCAGCGTGCTGGCGTACCTGCCGGGCGACGGGTTCGTGCGCGCGCTGCGGGAGCTGGACCGGCCGGTGTGGTGGGTCAGCCACGAGGGCTATTCGGCGGCGCTGGAGCACGTGCTGCCGGACCGGGACGACCTGCGGCCGACCGGCACCGCGTTCGGCGTGCTGGGTCTGGTCCGGTTCGAGGGCGGCGAGGTCGTGTCGGCCAAGGCGCTCGCCAAGACCGGACTGCACGGCGGACGGCTGGTCTGGCTGCCGTGACCCCCGGCACATCCGGCTGCCGGGCAAGCACGGCCGAGGCAAGGTTGAGGCATGGGTGAAGCGCGGCCGAACAGGCCGTGCACACCGGGCCCGACCAGGGTTGTCGGGCTCCACGATCGGGCGAAGTCGATCAGGCTCGGGGGAGCTGTCCCCACGCCTGGAGCGCCTCACGGAGGCCGTCCGACAGCTGAAGTGTGTCCAAGATCGCAGCCGTCACCCACCGGGCGTCCGAAGCGTCGTCCCCCGCTCGGAGCACACCGGATCGCACCTGGCAGGCGTAGTCGTGGATGTCGTAGACGCCGTCTGCCGCCGGTCGGGTGACGCTGCCGAGCCACGCGCCCACTGTCACGGAGAGTCCGGTTTCCTCACGGATTTCGCGGGTCACCGCCTCGACATCACCCTCGCCGGGCTCGACTCGGCCACCCGGTATCGACCACCGTCCCTCACCTGGGGGATTCGCCCTCCGCACGAGTAGTAGTCGCCCGATCGAGTCATGGACGACGCCGCCGACACAGCGGATCAAGCGGTCACGTTCGGCCGTCATGGTGACTAAGCGTAGTCACACCGCAATGGCGGTGCAGCCGGCTACCCCAGGTGCGGTACAAAACTCCCACGGTGCCGCGAGGTGCGGTACAACGGTTTTCACTGGCGCCAAACGGGTGCGGGTAGCGAACGGGGTTGATCACCGTGAATCTGAAGAAGATTCTCACTTTCGCCGGGGTCGGCTTGGTCCTGTTCTTCCTCATCGCGGAGCCCCAGCAGGCGGCTCAGCTGGTGCAGAACATCCTCAACACGCTCAAGGGAGCCGCTGAGGCGCTCATCACCTTCGTGAAACAATTGTTCTGAGTCCGCCCGGTCCTCCCCGACGGCGAAGGGTCAGGTCAGAGCATGTTCGCACCAAGAGACCCCGACGAGTACCTGCTCCCCACGGAGCGTCGGGTCATCCGGGTACGCAGGCACTGGAGCAGCCTCCTCTGGGACCTCCTGGAGGCGGCAGCGCTGCTCGCGGGCGCGATGATGATCTCCTACCTGCTGCCCGACAACGCGGGCGTCATCCAGAACATCCTCTGGTACGCCGCGTTGTTGGTGCTGCTCAGGCTGGCCTACTTCGTCATGGAGTGGTGGGTCGAGCGCATCGTCGTCACCGACAAGCGGTTCATGATCTCCTCGGGGGTCTTCGAGACCAAGGTGGCCATGATGCCGATCAGCAAGGTCACCGACCTCACCTACGAGCGGTCGGTGGTCGGGCGCATGTTCGGCTTCGGCACCCTGGTCGTGGAGTCGGCGGGACAGATCCAGGCCCTCAACCGGATCGAGTACCTGCCCAACCCCGAGGAGGTCTACGACGCCATCTCGGAGTTGACCTTCGGCGACAAGAAGGCCCAGGCCGAGCGGTTCTCGATGATCAAGGCGCAGCGGGCGGCGCGCGGGAAGAAGATGGTGCCGTAGGTCAGACTGGGCGGGTGCGCATCGACCTGCACACCCACTCGACCGAGTCCGACGGCACCGACACGCCCGCGGAACTGGTGGCCGCCGCGGCGGCTGCCGGTCTGTCGGCCGTCGCGCTGACCGACCACGACACCGCCGCCGGCTGGGCCGAAGCGGCGGACGCGCTGCCCGCCGGGCTCCGGCTGGTGCGCGGCGCGGAACTGTCGTGCGCGTCCGACGACGGTCGAGGCAGGGTCATCACCGTCCACCTGCTGGCCTACCTCTACGACCCGACCTCCCCGGCGCTGGTCGAGGAGCAGCTCCGGCTGCGCTTCGAGCGGCGGCAGCGGTTGCGCCTGATGGCGTTGCGCATGGTGGAGGACGGGTTTCCGATCGACCCGGACGAGCTGATGGCGGCCATGCCCGCCGACGCGCCCGCCGGGCGTCCGCACCTGGCGATGGCGCTGATCCGGGCCGGGGTGGTGGCGACCGTGGACGAGGCGTTCGCCCGGTACCTGACCGGTGGGCGGTACTACGTGCCGCGCACCGACACGCCGGTCGGGCGGGCCATCGAGATGATCACCGAGGCGGGCGGGTTGACCGTGCTGGCGCACCCGTTCGCGTCCTCGCGCGGGCCGATCGTGTCCGACGGGGTGCTGGCCGACCTGGCGGGCCTGGGTCTGGCCGGGGTCGAGGTGGACCACCCGGACCACGATCCGGCCACTCGCGACCGCCTGCGCGGGCTGGCGGGGGACCTGGGGCTGCTCGTGACGGGCTCGTCGGACTACCACGGGACCAACAAAACCGTGCGGCTCGGTGCGGAGACCACATCGCCTGACGTGTTGGACGCGATCGGCGAGCGCGCCACCGGCTGCAAGGTCCTCGTCGGCTGACCTTTACAACCCGATCTTAACTTCGTAAACCCCACTTCGTAAACTTTGCTAAGCAACCCCGACTTAGCAAACCTTGCTTTGCAAGCTTTACTTCGCAAGCCTTGCACTCTGGCTGGCCGACTGGTCGGGCAAGCTTAACTTTGTATACTTTACATTGTAGGTTGTGCTTTGTGGACTTCAGTTTGTTAACTTTACTTTGTTGATTTGCTTTGGTGGTGACTGGCGGCTGGGTGGGGTGGGGGCGGCGGGTGGCGTGGGTGGCGGGTGCAGTTGGGCCAAGTGTGTGAACGGGGCTGGGCTGTCTGCGGGTAGTCGCCGGGCTGTCGGTGCTTCTCGGTAGCGTGGTCGTGTGCAGGATCAGTTGGGGTTCGATTTCGGCGCGATGCCGAAGAAGCTGGTGCGGGTTACGCCGGCGAAGCTCGCCACGTGGGCGGACTGTCCGCGCCGGTTCCGCATGGCCTACCTCGACCGGCCGTCGCCGCCGCGTGGTGGTGCGTGGGCGCACAACACGCTGGGCGCGGTGGTGCACAACGCGTTGAAGGCGCTGTTCGACCTGCCGGCGGCCAAGCGCACGTCGGAGCAGGCGGTGTCGCTGCTGCACCGGCAGTGGAAGAACGACGGGTTCCGTGACGCCGAGCAGGCCGCCGTCTACCGGGGGCGGGCCGAGGGCTGGGTGCGGGACTACGTGGACGAGCTGGACACGTCGATCGAGCCGGTCGGCATCGAGCGCTGGGTGTCGACGCCGACGTCGAAGATCGTCGCCGAGGGGCGGGTCGACCGGATCGACCTGCGGGACGGCGAACTGGTCATCGTCGACTACAAGACCGGCCGGCACGCTCTGACCGTGGACGACGCGCGCGGCTCGCAGGCGCTGGCCCTGTACGCGCTCGCGGCGCGGCGCACGCTGCGCAAGCCGTGCCACCGAGTGGAGCTGCACCACCTGCCCACCGGCACGGTGTCCGCCTGGGAGCACACCGAGGAAAGCCTCGGGCGGCACGTGTCGCGGGCCGAGGAGGCGGCGGACGAGCTCGGTCTGGCCGGCGACACGCTGGCGGCGGGCGGCGATCCGGAGATCCTGTTCCCGCCGCGCACCGGGAACCAGTGCACGTGGTGCGACTTCCGCCGGAGCTGTCCCGAGGGGCAGCAGGCGGCCCCGACCATCGACCCGTGGGCGCTGCTCGCCCCGTAGGGAGATCCGATCCGTGACGAACGTGGAGACCGAGCCGCGGGTGCTCCGGGTGTGGCGCGGCGCGAGCGGGGCCGTGGCCGTGGGTCTCGTGCTGCTGACTCTGGCGCTGGTCGGCGTGCAGGTCTACGCGGGTGCCCACGACCTGCCCGGTCCGGGTCTGGACGTGGTCGCGGGACACGCGGTGGCCGCCGCACTGGCGGTGGTGGCCCAGATCTTCGCCGACCGCCGCACCCACTGGCCCGCCGCCGCGCTCAGCCTGGCCGTGCTGGTGGCGGGTGCGGTGACGATGTGGTTCTTCTGGTGGGCCTAGGGCCGGCTGGGCTGAAGCCGGCGGAACTGAAGCCGGCCGGCCTGGGGCCGGTGGGTCCGGGACTGGCGGGTCTCGACCGGCGTTGACGGGACCGGCGTAGCGGCGCCCGGGGTTCAGCCGGCCAGCCAGGCCCGCCACGTGGGCAGCAGGGTCGCCAGGAGGGCTTCCGGCGCTTCCGTGTTCGGCGAGTGCATGACGCCCTTGAGCACGGCGAAGTCCGCGTCCAGGCGCTCGGCCATGTCCCGCTGGCTCGCCGCCGACCAGGCGTCGTCCAGTTCGCCGCACACCACCAGGCACGGCACGCCGGACGAGCGCAGCGTGCGGGCCAGTTTCGCGACCAGGTCCGGTTCGGAGCGCAGCGAGTCGCCCATGCCGAGCAGGCCCGGGACGGTCGAGCGGAGGAAGCGTTCGCGGTAGAAGTCCTTGAGGTTCTGGGGGATCAGGGCCCAGCGCGGGTTCATGGCCGCGCGCACCTCGTTGAGTTGCTGGGACGCCTCGATGCCCTGTTCGCGCAGGGCGATCTCGCCGTAGTCGAGCGCGGTGCGGCGGTCGCCGGGCGGTAGTTCGGACGGGCCGGACGACAGCAGGGTGAGACCTGACACGGGTGCGCCCGCGAGCACCGCCGCGCGGGACACGAGTCCCCCGTACGAGTGGCCCAGCAGCAGGACTCGCCGGCCGTCGGCGGTCAGCTTCCCGACGAGTTCCGCGATCGCGCCGCCCAGCGGGCCGGGGCGGTAGTCGGTCTCGGCGGTCGGGCCGGGTGACTCGTACTGGCCCGGCAGGTCGATCGCCACGACCTCCAGACCCGCGTCCGCGATCGGGTCGAGCAGTGGCGCGAAGTCCTCGTTGGACCCGGTGTAGCCGGGCACGAGCAGTGCTGTCGCGCCGATGTCCACGCCCGCGGCGGGCGCGCGCAGCGCGGCGATCGGGCCGAACCGGCCGGGCAGGTCCACGCGCTCGGCGCGGTGCGGACTGAGCTGCGAGTGCACGTCTCGAAGTGTGCCGCACGACGCCCGCCCGCGCGTGGGTGAACTGCCGTGGTGCGACCAGCATCTCCCGGTACCGCGCGGATGGGTGAGCGACGGGCGCGCCCGTCCGTGGCGCCGGTGGGCTACCGCAGGGCGACGAGGGTGTCGCCGCGCTGTTCCAGCACGATCGGGCCCTCGGTGGCCATCAGGACCGGGCCGCTGTAGCCGCCCCGGTTCACCGGGATGCGGGCGACCTCCTGGCCGGAGACCTGGTCGAAGACCTTCAGGGTGTCCTTCGCCGGGATCAGCACGCGGCCCGCGAGGGTCGTGCCGGGGCCCTGCGACGGGGTCGACCACAGCGGGTTCAGGTCGACCAGGGACAGCGCCACCGTCCGCGAACCGGTGAACCAGTAGACGGCGGCGGTGCTGGTCATGGTCGGCACCACGCGGCCCGGCGGGTCGCCCTTCAGCTCGTCCGCCGTCACTTCGATCGGGTGCTCGGCGAGCAGCCCGCCCGTGTCGGCGTCGAACACGATCAGCTTGCCCGGCACGGCCACCGCGACCCGGTTGCCGGTCACCGCGACCACCCGCGCGCCCTTCGCGCCGACGATCACGCTGCTCAGCACCTGCGGCTCGTCGGACTTCTCCGGGTTGGGCCGCAGCACGGTGATCCGGTCCGACGGGTCGATGTTGTAGCAGCGCTCGATCACCGCGACCTTGCCGCCGGTCACCGCGAACGACCCGTACTGGCAGTCCGGCCGCGGCTGCTTGTTGGCGTTCACGATGGCCCGCAGCGTGCCGTACTCCAGCGACCGCACCAGGTCGTCCCGCCGGTACACCTCGAAGTACGTCTCGCCCGTGGTCAGCACGTGCGAACCCTCGTTGAGCAGCCGGCTGTCCACGGCGGCGTCGCCGTTGCGCTGCGGGCCGCGCTTGCCGGACGCCGGGTCCAGCGTGCTCAGCTCGGAGCAGTTGGTGTCCTTGCGGTACAGCGAGAACACCTTGCCCCACGCCGTGCTGACGGTGCACAGCGGCCAGTTGCGGCTGTACCGCCACCGGACGTCGCCGGTCAGCGCGTCCCGGCCGGTCACCTCGCCGCCGTCGCCGGTCACCACCACCGAGTCCAGGCTGACCGGCACCTGCGTCGCGTTGCTGGGCGCACGCCACACCTCGCCCATCGACGGCGGCAGCACGGTCGCCGGCGGCAGCGGCGTCACCTGGCTCGGGCCGGTCTGCGACACCGTGTTGCGGGCGTCGCTGTTGACCCACACCAGGACGGTGGTCACCAGGATGGCGACCACCACCAGCACCAGGGCGAGGTAGTCGCCCCTGGTGCGCCAGGTGCGGACCGGACCGGTCGGCTCGTCGTCCTGGCCGGCCGAGACCGGCTCCGCCAGGACGTCTTCGGTGGCGACGGCGGCCTGGTGGTCGGTGTCAGCGGGTTGCTGCCCGTCCTCCTGCTGCCCGTCCGCGTGGTCGGAGTCCAGCACGACCTGCCCGTTCGACTCCGCCTGTTCCGGCTGGCCCACTGCCCGGCTCCCGATGGGTTCGGTGATCTGTCCGGCCACATGCTGCCGCACGTGGCCGGTGATCCGTGTAAGGCGTCAGTCTGCCGAAGGCACGGCGTCGGCGGAACCTTCGGCTTCCGCACGGGTGCGCCGCCGCCTGCGGGGACGTTCGGCGTCCTCCGCGACGTCGGTGTCCTTGCGGCTCGGCGGCCGTTCCGTGGCCTCACCCGGTGCGTCCGCCGCCTTGCGACGACGGGTGCGCGCGGACGTGGTGTCCGCCGTGGGTTCGGCTTCGGTGTCGGTCGCCGTGACGGTCGCCGGGTCGGTGACCGCGTCGGTCGCCTTGCGCCGGGTGCGGGTCCGCTTCTCCGCGGCCGGAGCCTCGGTGTCGGCGGGTGCTTCGGCGTCGACCGGAGCGGCGGCCTTGCGGCGGGTCCGCTTCGGGGCTTCCTCGGCCGGAGCGGCCTCGGTGGACGCGGCCGGCGTGGCTTCGTCGGTCGGTTCCGCCGTCTTGCGCTTCCGGGTCCGGGTCGGCGCGGCCTCGGTGGTCACGTCGGCCGGCTCGGCGGTCTTGCGTCGCCGGGTCCGGGCGGGTGCGGCTTCGGCGGTGGCTTCGGCCGGTGCGGTTTCGGCGGTTGCCTCGACCGGCTCTGCCACCTTGCGAGTCCGGGTCCGCTTCGGCGCTGCTTCGGCGGTCGTGTCGGCCGGTGCGGCGTCGATGGTCGCTTCGGCCGGTTCTGCCGCCTTGCGTCGGCGAGTGCGAGCCGGCGCTGCTTCGGCGGTCGCCTCAGCCGTCTCGGCCGGTGCGGTTTCCGCCTGGGCCGGTGCGGCTTCGGTGGTGGCCGGTGCTTCGTTCGCCGTGCCGTCCGAGGACTTGCCCCGGCTGCGGCGACGAGTGCGCTTGGCGGGCGCGTCCGAGGCTTCCTCCGACTCCACGACCGACACCACGACGTCGGCCCGCACCTCGGCGGGGGCCTCGACCGGAACGTCGGCGGTCACCGCGGCGTTGTCCACCACAGCGCTGTCCACCACGGCGTTCGCCAACTCGGCGGACGGCGCGTCGGACGAGCCGCCACGACGACGCCGACGACGCCTGCCGGCACCTTCACCGTCCACGATCTCGACGCTCGACGTCTCCGCCGCGCCCTCGCTCGCCGCGACACCGCCCCGGCTGCGCCGACGACGACGCGACCGCGAACCGGAACCACCCTCCTCCGACGAGGAGGAAGCGGACGTGGCCGACGGCGCGGACGCGGGCCCAGTCTCGCCGGCCGGACCGCGCTTGCGGCTGCGGCTCCGGCTGCGGGACTTGCGGTCGCCCTTGAGGTTCTCCTCCGGCTCCGCGTCCAGGCCCGCGCGGGTGCGCATGCCCAGCGGGAGACGGCCGGTGGAGCCCGCCGGGATGCCCAGCTCGGCGAACAGGTGGTCGGACGTCGAGTACGTCTCCACCGGCTCCGGCTTGCCCAGGCTCAGCGCGTCGCTGATCATCTTCCAGCGCGGCATCTCGTCCCAGTCGACCAGCGTGACGGCGACGCCCGTGCGGCCCGCGCGACCGGTCCGGCCGATGCGGTGCACGTAGGTCTTCTCGTCCTCCGGGCACTGGTAGTTCACCACGTGCGTGACGCCCTCGACGTCGATGCCGCGCGCGGCCACGTCGGTCGCCACCAGCACGTCGACCTTGCCGCTGCGGAACGCCCGCAGCGCCTGCTCACGCGCGCCCTGCCCGAGGTCGCCGTGCACGGCCGCCGCCGCGAAACCGCGTTCCACCAGGTCGTCGGCGACCTTCTGCGCGGTGCGCTTCGTCCGGGTGAAGATCATGGACAGGCCCCGCTCACGTGCCTGGAGCACGCGGGCCAGCAGCTCGGTCTTGTCCAGCGCGTGCGCCCGGTAGACGAACTGCTCGGTGCGCTCGTGGATCGCGCCCGCGTCGTTCTCCTCGGCGCGCACGTGCGTCGGCTGGTTGAGGAACGTGCGGGCCAGCGTGATGATCGGGCCCGGCATCGTCGCCGAGAACAGCATGGTCTGCCGCTCGTCGGGGACCATGCGCAGGATCCGCTCGATATCGGGCAGGAAGCCCAGGTCGAGCATCTCGTCGGCCTCGTCCAGCACCAGCCCGCGCACCTTGCCCAGCACCAGGTGGCGCTGCTCGGCGAGGTCCAGCAGCCGGCCCGGCGTGCCGACGACCAGGTCGACGCCCTTGCGCAGGGCCGCGATCTGCGGCTCGTACGGCCGGCCGCCGTAGATGGCCAGCACGCGCACGCCCAGGTGCTTGGCGGCGTCGGTCAGGTCGTGGGTGACCTGGAGGCACAGCTCACGGGTCGGCACGACGACCAGCGCCTGCGGCGTGCCGTCACCCGGGACGGTGATGCGCTGGAGCAGTGGGATGCCGAACCCCAGCGTCTTGCCGGTGCCGGTGCGGGCCTGTCCGATCACGTCGTCGCCAGCCAGCGCCAGCGGCAGGGTCAGCTCCTGGATGGCGAACGCCCGCTCGATGCCCGCCTCGGCGAGCGCGCGGACGATCTCGGCGCGTACGCCCAGCTCGGCGAACGTCGGCGAATCGGACCGGACCGGCGCGTTGGCCACCAGCGGGTGGGAGGTGTCCACATCGGGGACTCCCAGCTCACTGTGCTCCAACGTCACCGCGTCCAGATGTGTGTCTTCGTTTGTCGCGGTCAGGATGATCGCCTCTCTCGTACCAGCGCGCACGGCCTGTACGGGCCACTCGACCGCGCCGGACGCCGCTCGGCCGAGGGGGCGGCCGGGCGTGGCGCGGGAGGGCCTGCGAGGTATGCGCGCACCCTCTCCTGGCGGCACGGTGCCGCCGTAGTCGGCTCTCGGCACCGCTGCGAGCCCCTGCTGGGCCGCGCCGCGCCGGGCGTCGGGACGCCACTCTACCTCCCGACTAGGCCGTTCGGGGTGGAACGTGCGTGGTCGGTGCGGAGTCGCGTGCCTGGCATGTTGCCAACAACACCAGACTAGGCTCGCCGGCATGGGTGACGGGGAGTCGGATCAGTCGGTGGTGCCCGGCCAGGTGGCCGAAGGCGTGGTCGACCTGCTCGGCGCACTGGCGTACGGGGAGCTTTCGGCGTTCGACCGGATGGCGGAGGACGCGCGCACCGCGCCCACGCTGGCCGGCCGGGCCGCGCTGTCCGCGATGGCGGCGGCGGAGATCGGCCACTTCACGCTGATCGAGCGGTACCTGGCGGACCACGGGCACGTGCTGGAGGTCGCGATGCGGCCGTTCGTGCCGGGTTTCGACGGCTTCCACGCCTCGACCGCGCCCAAGTCGTGGCACGAGTCGCTGGTGAAGGCGTACGTGGGGGACGGTCTGGCGGCGGACTTCTACCGCGAGGTCGCGCAGTGGCTGGACGTGCCGACCAAGGAGCTGGTGCTCGCGGTGCTGGGCGACACGGGGCACTCGGCGTTCGCCGAACGCGAAGTCCGCGCCGCGTGCGACGCCGACCCGAAGCTCAAGGACCGGCTGACGCTGTGGGGCCGCCGGCTGCTCGGCGAGGCGTTGACGCAGGCCCAGTACGTGGTGGCGGAACGCGACCCGCTCGCCGAGCTGATCGTGCGCGGCTCCGGCGACCTGGCGGGCATCGCGGCGCTGTTCCGCCGGCTCCAGCAGAGCCACACGCGGCGCATGACGGCGCTCGGGCTCGGCTAGGGTTGATTTCGAAGGTTGTCCGACCGCCACCGCCGGCGGTCAACGGTGTACGGAGGTCAGCGTGGAGGTCAGGGTCGGCGTCGCGGACAGCCCGCGTGAGCTCGTGGTGTCGAGCTCGCTGTCTTCGGACGAAGTCGAGGCGCAGGTCGCGGACGTGCTGAGGGCGGGCAGCGGCCACCTCACGCTGGTCGACCAGAAGGGCGCGCGCTATGTCGTGCCCGCGAACCGCATCGCGTACGTGGAGATCGGTCCGAGCGACTCCCGCAAGGTCGGGTTCGTGACCGGGGACTGAGAGCTCGAAAAGCACACGAAAGAGGGGCGTCCACTTCGGACGCCCCTCTTTCGTGTCTCTTCAGAACGTTTCGGCGGGTTGCGGAGGCACGGGAATCACGAACGGCGGGGTGCTCGTGCCGGCGACCCGGTAGCGCTGCCACGGGTCCGGGTCGGTGAGCGCGCCGGTCGCCGAGCCGTCGGGGGTGCGCAGCAGCGCGGTCCGCGCACCGCCCGCTACCAGCTCGCTGACCTGCTCGTTCGCCGCGACCCGGCCGTACCAGTGGTACCGCCCGTCGATCGGCTGGAAGTAGCCGCGCAGCTCCACCCGCACCGGGACCTCGCGCTGGTCGAACACCAGCACGGCCTCCCCGGTGTAGCCGTCCTCGTCGTGCTCCTCGGACATCAGGCCTCCTCGCCGTTGACGAGCCGCAGCCGGGCGGGCTCCTCGGTGAAATCGGTGGTCAGCGGCGCGTCCGGGTCGAGTTCGACGCCCGACGAGCGGAGCAGGCCGTCGATGGCGTGCCAGATGATCGTGGCCAGGTAGTCGCTCAGGCTCGACCGGGTCATGGACTGCCGGTCCAGCCACCAGTCACCCGCGTTCTGCACCATGCCGACCAGGGCGTGCGCCCACGGCTCGGCGCCGCCGGAGTCCATGTCGAACGCCCGCAGGTAGTCGCCGAGCAGCCGGGCGAGGGCGGCGGCGATGAGCTGCTTGTCCTCTTGCACCACGTCCTGCTCGACCGGCCGGTCGGTGAACGACTTGCGCACCACGAACCGGTACAGGTTCGGGTGCTCCTCGATGACCGACAGGTACGCGTCGACGATGCCCCGGATCCGGGCCCGGAGCGGACCGTCCTCGCCGATCGCCGGGAACATCCTGTCCATCAGCATCTCGGTGCCGCGCCGCCCCACCGCCAGGTAGAGGTCGGACTTGTCGGCGAAGTGCCGGTACAGCACGGGCTTGCTGACGCCCGCCTCGGCGGCGATCTCGTCCATGCCGACCTCGGGGCCGAGCTTGGCCACCGCGCGGATCGTGGCCTCCACGAATTCGGCCCGGCGCGCCTCCCGGTGGCCCTTCCAGCGCTCCCGGCGTGCGTCCGTTCCGCCCTTGACAGTTCGAGCCATGTGACGCACGCTACCAGAAGTAACTGTTACCTCAAGTCACAGATATTCCACCCGGGGAGGGACCCGATGACGAGGACCTTGAAGGTCGCCGATCGCGAGAAGACCGCCGAACGGCTGCTCAACTCCTCGGCTGACAAGTTCTACGACCCGGAAGTGGACATCGACTGGTCCGCGCCGCGGGTCGACGGACTCCGCTACACCCCCGAGCACCGGTGCTCCCTCTACGGCACCGAGCTGTGGGAGCGGATGTCCCCCGAACAGCGGATCGACCTGTCCCGGCACGAGGTGGCGAGCGTCGCCAGCGTCGGCCTGTGGTTCGAGATCCTGCTGATGCAGATGCTGCTCAAGGAGGTCTACCGGTCCGACCCGACGACCAAGCACGCGCAGTACGCGCTGACCGAGGTCGCCGACGAGTGCCGGCACTCCACCATGTTCGCCCGGATGGTCGAACGCATCGGCTGCCCGCCCTACGGTCCCCGCCGGCACGTCTACCACCTGGGCAAACTGCTCCCGGTGATCGGCTACGGCCCCGCGCTGTACGGGTCGATCCTGGTCGCGGAGGAGATCCTGGACCGGTTGCAGCGGGAGACCATGGCGGACGAGACCGTGCAGCCGCTGGTGCGCATGGTCAACCGCATCCACGTGCTGGAGGAGGCGCGGCACGTGCGGTTCGCCCGCGAAGAGGTCGTGCGCGGCATGGCGGACATCAGCAAGAAGGAGCTGCCCTACCAGCGGTGGCTGATCGCCACCACGTCGATGCTCATCACCCGGTCGATCATCAACCCGGACGTGTACGCGGCGGTCGGCCTGGACAAGGACGAGGCGCACAAGGTCGCGCTGGGCAACCCGCACTGGCAGGAGACGATCCGCTGGTCCGGGGAGCGGATCATGAAGTTTCTGGACGAGAACGGTCTGGTCGGGAAGCCGGGGATGCGGGCATGGCGCCGCTCGTTCCTGCTCGGATGAGCGCGCCCTGGGAGCCGGACCACCGGTTCGTGACGTCGGACGGCACCGCGCTGCACGTCGTCGACACCGGCCCCCGGGACTCCGACGTCACGACCGTCCTGGTGCACGGCTGGACCCTGGACCACACGTCCTGGGACCGCGTGGCCGCCGCACTGCCCGGCCGGGTGCTCCGCTACGACCACCGCGGCCATGGCGGGTCCGCGGCGTCGTCGGCGGAGACGTCCACGGTCGAGCAGTGCGCGGACGACCTGGCCGAGCTGGTCGCGGCACGGGTGCCCACCGGGCGCATCGTGTTCGTCGGTCACTCGATGGGCGGTATGACGCTCATGGCGCTGGCCGAGCAGCACCCCTCGCTGCTCGACCGCGCCGCCGGGACCGTCTTCGTCGCCACCTCGTCGGGTGGGCTGTCGGGCTCGACGCTGGGGCTGCCGGGCGTGTGGGGCCGGGCGTTCCTGGCCGGAGAGCGCGCGTCGAACCGGCACCTCGCGCGGTTGAAGCGCGAGCAGCTGTTGCAGCGGACGCGGGTGTTGCGGCCGGGGCTGCGGTGGCTGCTGTTCGGCAAGCAGTCCTCGTGGCGGGACGTGGCGTCCACGGCGGCCATGGTGGGCCGGTGCAACCCGGTCGCGATGGCGGCGTTCCGGGCGTCCATCGACAACCACGAGCGGCGTAGGGCGTTGAAGCAGTTCGCGGGGATCCCCACGGTCGTGTTGGCCGGCGGTGCGGACCGGCTCACGCCGTTGGCACACGCGCGGACCATCGCGGACGAGGTGCCGCACGCGGAACTGGAGATCTACCCGGCCGTCGGCCACATGGTGCCGCTGGAGAGATCGGCAGAGGTCACAGCACAGATAACCGCGCTGCTGTGAACGAATCGGCGGGGCCGTCCTTCGGGGTGGCCCCGCCGTGTTTCTGCCTAGTCGTGATGTTGCAAGGGGAAGCCGCCGCCGATGCCGCGCCAGGCGAGGGTGGAGATCAGCGTGACCGCGTCCTCCTTGGCGAGCTTGCGGTCGTCGGCCAGCCAGGCACGTGCCGTGACCTGGCTCAAGCCGACCAGACCGACGGCGAGGAGCCGCGCGCGGTCCTCGTCCAGGCCGGTGTCGGCGGTGATGGTCTCGGTGATCGCGTCCACGCTGTCCGTGGTCGCCCGCTCCACGGCCTGCGCCACCGCCGGCTCGCCGCGCAGGTCGGACTCGAAGACCATGCGGAACGCCTGGCCCTCGCCGTCCACGAAGTCGTAGAACGCGCCGACCGTCGCCTGCACCCGCTGCTTGTTGTCGGTGGTGGACGCCAGCGCGTGCCGCACCCGGGCCACCAGCTCGTCCACATGGGACTCCAGCAGGGCCATGTACAGCTCCAGCTTGCCCGGGAAGTGCTGGTAGAGCACGGGCTTGCTGACGCCCGCGCGCTCGGCGATCTCGTCCATGGCGGCGGCGTGGTAGCCGTTGGACACGAACACGTCCTGCGCCGCGGCCAGCAACTGGGCACGCCGGGCGGTACGTGGGAGCCGGACTCCCCGTCCCGCGCCGCCGTTGTGCCCGACCGTGGTCTGGGCCGTCTCCGTCATGGTGCCTCCAGCCAACCTGTCCATCGCGGAACCGGCAAGGGGTGGCCTCGCCGGTTCGTCGGCAACCTTACTCGCTGGTAGCAGCCTGCTGGGAAAGCTTCTCGTTTCATAGGACGCCCGAGCATGCATCCTTGAGTGGTGACCGAGACCCTGGAGGCGAGCAGGACCGCCATCACCCACGTGCCCCTGTCCGCCGCACCGCTACCTCCGCTGGACACAACGATCCAGCCGTGGCCTGGTGACTACGTAGAGGTCGCCGGGCATTCCGTACACGTTCGGCGCACCCCCGGGCCGGCCGCCGAAACCGCCGTCTACGTGCACGGACTGGGCGGTTCGGCGACCAACTGGACGGACCTCGCCGGACAGCTGTCCGGCCACGTCGACGGCCACGCGCTGGACCTGCCCGGGTTCGGCCGCTCCGAGCCGAACGCCGGCTACACGTTCAGCATGGCCACCCACGCCGAGGTGGTCGTGGCCTACGTCGAGTCGCTCGGCGTCGGCCCCGTGCACCTGCTCGGCAACTCCATGGGCGGCGCGATCGCCCTCATCGCGGCCACCGCGCGACCGGACCTGGTGCGCACGCTGACCCTGGTGTCGCCCGCCGTGCCCGACCTGCGGCCCAGCCTGCGCCGGGTGTCCGACCCCCGGCTGCCGCTGGCGTTCCTGCCGGTCGTGGGCACGCGGGTGCGGCGAAGACTGGCCGAGACCACGCCGGAGCAGCGCGCCCGGCAGATGCTGCGGCTGTGCTTCGACGACCCGGCGCTGGTGCCGGTGTGCCGGATCGAGCAGTCCGTCGCCGAGTACACCGAGCGGTCCGCGCAGCCGTGGGCGGGCGCGGCGCTGGGCCGCAGCACGGTCGAGCTGATCCGGACGTGGCTGGTGCCGCGGTCCCGCTCGATGTGGCTGCTGCCGCCCCGGGTCACCGCGCCGTCGCTGGTCGTGTGGGGCACCGAGGACCGGCTGGTCAGCGTGCGGAAGGCACCGCGGGTGGCCCGGCTGCTGCCGCGCGGCCGACTGCTGGTGCTGCCCCGGACCGGGCACGTGGCGCAGATGGAACGGCCGGTGTCGGTGGCCCGGGCGGTGCTCGGCATGTGGGAGTCCGGCGCGTCCTGGTAGATCGGTTCAGTGCCGCGACCAGCGGTCCGGCGCGGCGCGACGCACCGGAGTCCACCCGTTGGACGGGGTTGTGGCACTCTGGTCGCCGTGAACCGGACGTCGCAGGGCGGGCGTGACACGGCACCCGCCACGGGCACCCGGCCATCCCCTGCCGAAGACCGATACCGGCGTGGCTCCCGCCGCACCGGGGCCGAACCGCTGACCGCGTCCTGGGAACCGGCCGGCCGTCGGCACCGCAAGCGCCGGCGGGGGCTCAAGGGCCTGGTCGCGAACTACGGCTGGCGGATCTACGCGGTGCCCGTGCTGCTGGTGCTGACCGCGCTCGTCGTGCTGGACACCGCCACGCCCACCCGGATCGGCTCGGCCGGTGAGGCGACGGACACGGCGGCACCCACGTCCACCACGACCGGGCCGCCGAAGGCCAGCGAGACGCCGCCCGCGAAGGTCGACCTGGTGAACATCCCGACGGCGGTGCTGCCGGACGGCCCGAAGTACTCCGAGCAGGGCGTCGGCACCTGGCAGGTCATCGCCGGCGCGGGCCAGCAGGTCGGCCAGGGCGAGCTGCACAAGTACGCGATCGCGATCGAGGACGGCGTCGAGGCCGCGGACTTCGGCGGCGACCGGGAGGCGTTCGCGCGGACCGTGGACGGCATCCTGGCCGACACCCGCAGCTGGATCGGCACCGGCCAGGTCGCGATGCAGCGGGTGGACGGCAACACGCAGGCCGACTTCACCGTGAGCCTCACCACCACGGCGACCACCCACAGCATGTGCGGGTTCCAGATCCAGTACGAGACCTCGTGCTACCACCCGAGCACCAGACGGGTGATCATCAACACCGCGCGGTGGGTGCGCGGGGCCAAGGCGTTCAGCAACGACCTGTCGACCTACCGCGCGTACGCGATCAACCACGAGGTGGGCCACGCGCTGAACAACGGCCACGAGGGCTGCCAGGAGAACGGCCAGCCCGCGCCGGTGATGATGCAGCAGACGTTCGGCGTGGCCAACGACTACGTGGCCCAGTTGAACGAGGTCGACGCCTCGAACAAGGGCATCGTGCCCAACGACGGCAAGGTCTGCACACCCAACGCGTTCCCCGTCGCGCCCAAGTAGCGGCCCGGTGGGACGGATAGGCTGGTTCCCGTCCACTGATTGGGACGGCTTCCCATCGGGGAAGACGGTGGAGCAGGCTGGTGTTGTCCCTCGGTAGAGGACAGATTTCGGTCGAGGAGGATCAGATGGCGCTTCCGCCGCTCGTGGAGCCCGCTGCGGAGCTGACCAAGGAAGAAGTCGCGCGGTACAGCCGGCACCTGATCATCCCGG
>CBHFOL010000159.1:0-17360 GCA_965995405.1 uncultured Saccharothrix sp. | reverse complement strand
GCCGAACAGCAACGGTTCGCCGCCAACGCCTCCCACGAACTGCGCACCCCGCTGGCGATCTCGCAGGCACTCCTCGAAGTCGCCCGCAAGGACCCCACGCGCGGCCAGAGCGAACTCGTCGAACGCCTCCACACCGTCAACACGCGGGCGATCGACCTCACCGAGGCACTCCTGCTGCTCAGCCGCAGCGACCGCGGGAGCTTCAGCCGTGAGCCCGTCGACCTCTCCCTCATCGCCGAGGAAGCCGCCGAAACGCTGCTTCCCCTCGCCGAACAGCGCGGGATCACACTTGACGTCACGGGCGGGCCAACACAGACCGTCGGCTCGGCGGCGCTCATGCTGCGGATGGTGACGGGCCTCGTCCAGAACGCCATCGTCCACAACCTCCCCGACGGTGGCACCGTCACGGTTCACCTCGAATCGCAGGACGACGTGAGCGTGCTGCGGGTCGAGAACACGGGCCATCCGCTCCCGCCGGAACTGGTGCCGACCCTCACGGAACCCTTCCGGCGCGGAACAGAACGCGTTCGCACGGACGAGCACGCGGGCGTCGGCCTCGGACTGGCCATTGTGGACAGTATCGTCCGGGCACACGACGGAACCCTCGACCTCACGCCCCGCCCCACCGGCGGCCTTCTCGTCACGATCCGACTTCCGGGCACGCGCGGGCATCGTCCCGGGGCGGTGCCCACCAGGCGGTTGGTGGGATGAGGGCTTCGGCGGCGGCCACGGTGGTGTTGGCGTGGCCGAGCTCTGTCACACTGCCCGGCAATCGGCCGTATGGCACTGTAGTAACGTTCTTGCAAACGATAGCATGGGCGTCCGCAGTGATCGTCATGGCCACCGGGGGTGGCCGACCGAGGGGTACGCGTTGAGCGAAGAAGCCGGCCGCGGCGGTTCGAGCCGACCGCGACGTGACAGGCAGCCGACCCTGCGCGAGATCGCCGAGGCGACCGGTGCCCACGTGTCCACGGTGTCGCGGGTGCTGAGGCAGAGCGAACCGCCAGACGGGTGGTCGGAGAAGGCGCTGCGCATCCGCCAGGCCGCGGAGGAGTTGTCCTACCAGCCCAACCCGTGGGCGGCGAGCCTGCGCACGCGCCGGACCACCACGCTGGGGGTGGTGATGCCGCGGCTCACCGACGGGGTGATCGCCACGATGTACCAGGGGATCGAGGAAGCCGCGGCCGAGGCCGGGTACTCCGCGCTGCTGTCCAGCCCGCCGGACGAGCCGCAGGCGCAGCGCCGCAGCGTGCGGTTGCTGGTCAGCCGCCAGGTGGACGGGCTGCTGCTCAGCAGCATCCACCGGCCCGGTGCCGACTTCCTGGACTCCCTGGACCTGCGGGGCCTGCCGATGCTCCTGGTCAACCGGCACGGTGACGCCGGCTATCCGGCGGTGACCGGCGACGACCGGATGGGCGGACGCCTGGTCGCGGACCACCTCGCCGGGCTGGGTCACCGGTCGGTGGCCGTCATCGCCGGGCCGGAACACGCCAGTACCGCCAACGACCGGGTGGCGGGGTTTCTCGAAGGCATGGCCGGGCACGGCGTGGACGTGCGACCGGAGCTGGTCGTGCGGACCGAGTTCGAGTCGTCGGGCGGGACCGAGGGCGCGCGGCGGCTGCTCTCGCGGTCCCGGCGGCCGACGGCGATCTTCGCGGTCAACGACACGGCGGCCGTGGGCGTGCTGAGCGTGGCGCGCGATCTGGGCATCGACGTCCCCGAGGCGCTGTCGGTGGTCGGCTACAACGACATCCCGCTGGTCTCGCTCCTCCCGATCCCCCTGACCACGGTCCGCTCGCCCGCCCGCGCCATCGGCCACCTGGCCGTCGGCGGCCTGCTGGACATGATCGACGGCAGGCCGGTGGACTCCGTGCGGATGCCGGTCGAACTGGTGGTGCGTGCCTCCACCGCGCCGGCACCCCGCCGCCGGCGTACGGCCGGCTGACTGCCCGGGGGCTACCGGAGCCCGGCGACGAACGCGGCGGTCACCTCGGCGAAGCGGGCCGGTTCGTCGCGGAACGGCGAGTGGCCCGCGTGCGGGAAGACCTCCAGGCGGGCCGACGCGATTCCCGTGGCCAGTTCCTCGGCGCACGCCGGCGGGATGATCCAGTCCTCGCCGCCGACGGTGATCAACGTGGGGCAGGTGATCGCGCCGAGTCGCGCGCGTACGTCGTGCCCGTGCTGTCCGGGCCCCATCGCGTAGTTGTGCGCGGTCGCGTTCACCGACGCGGGATCGAGTTCGGCGTTCCCCGGTGCCGGTGCACCTCGGTACAACGGGAGCAGCGCCGACCAGCAGCGGCACAGGTCGGCGTCGTCGCGGACGCGCCCGTGCAGGTAGCGGTCGAGCAGCCCGGGGTCGATCCGCAGTCCACGCCGTCGCACCTCCCCGGCCGCCGGATCGGCGAGCACGCCGCGGGCCGACGTGCCGCACAGCATCAGGCCGGCCAGCCTGTCCGGCCGCGCCACCGCGTACTGGAGCGCGATGAAGCCGCCGTAGGAGATCCCGGCGAGCACGATCCGTTCCGCGCCCAGGTAGTCCTGCACGGCACCGACGTCGGCCACCCACCGGCGGTTGGACGGCTCGACGCCACGCTCGCTACGACCGCTGCCGACCGCGTCGTAGACGACCACCCGCCGGGTGGCGGCGAGGTGCCCGAACGCGGCCAGCGACTGCGCTCGCGTCGCTATTCCGGGCGCGCCGTGCAGCACCACCACCGGGGCGTGCGCGGTGTCGTCGCCGTGCACCTCGATGGCGATCCGGGCACCCCTGATGGTCACCCAGCCGGGCTCGGACATCGGCGGATCCTCTCCGCGCCCCGGCCGTCAGGCGGCGGGCGCCGGTGATCAGAACGCACTGAGCAGGCGGAACAACACCCGGGCCCCGAACTCGACCGCGCC
The DNA here is from genome assembly GCA_965995405.1 of uncultured Saccharothrix sp. Lineage (GTDB taxonomy): Bacteria > Actinomycetota > Actinomycetes > Mycobacteriales > Pseudonocardiaceae > Actinosynnema. Next base: position 14,462 of record CBHFOL010000159.1, on the reverse strand, counting down.
GACCGGCACGCGCTCGTCTACCTGGTGGAACATCTCGGCGAGGTCGAACCCGGCGGGCAACCGCATGGGCACGAAGCCGTACGAGGTGAGGCCGTGCCGGTGGAACAGCCGGTTGTCGGTGCCGGTGGGCATCCGCATCGACCGGATCTCGGCACCGGGGTCCTCGGCTCGCAGCGCGGCCAGCGCCGCGTCGGCGAAGTCCGGTCCGAGCGGGTTGGCGAAGCCGGGTTCCAGCCGGATCGGCTCGACCTCACAGCCGTCGGCGAGCGCGGTGATCCGTTCCAGGAACTCGTCCAGGCGGTCGGGCAGGTAGCGGGCGTCCACCTGCGCGACCGCCTCGCCCGGCACGGTGTTGATCTTTCCGGGCACGTCGACGGTGGTGACGTTGGCGGTGTGCCGGGCGGCGGCGTGCAGCCACCGCGCCACCCCGGTGTCGGGGTCGGCTTCGCCGGTGACCAGTTCGTCCAGCAGTTCCCGGATCCGGGGGCTGGTGTCCTGGGGCCACGTATGGCGTCCGATCCGCGCGACCGCCTCGGCCAGGCGCTGCACGGCCGTGTCGTGGTGCACCAACGATCCGTGCCCGCCCTTGCCCCGGGCGCGCAGCCGCAACCACGCCACGCCCTTGTGCTCGGTCTCGACCAGGTAGGTGCGGCGGCCGTCCGCGCCGGTCACGGAGAATCCGCCGACCTCGCCGATCGCCGTCGCACAGCCCTCGATCAGGTCCGGGCGCTGCTCGACCAGGTGGCGCGCACCCCAGTCGCCCCCGGCCTCCTCGTCGGCGAGCCAGGCGAGGACCAGGTCACGGCGGGGCAGGGTGCCGGTGCGCCGGAGGTGGCAGGCGACGCTGAGCATCATCGCGTCCATGTTCTTCATGTCCACCGCGCCGCGACCGTGGATGAACCCGTCGCGGATCTCGCCGGAGAACGGGTCGCCGTCCCAGGCCCCGGCGTCGGCGGGCACCACGTCGAGGTGACCGTGGACCAGGAGCCCCGGCAACGACGGGTCGCGGCCGGGAATCCGGCAGACGACGCTGGTCCGCCCCGGTGCCGGTTCGACCAGTTCGGCGGTGATACCCGCCTCGGCCAGGTGCCGCGCGACGTACTCGGCGGCCGGCCGTTCGCACGCCCCGTCCACGCCGCCGACGTTGCTCGTGTCGATCGCGATCAGTTCGGAGCAGAACCGGACCGCGTCGGCGGACAACCGGTCCGCCCCGGTGATCGCCGGGTCAGCCATTGCGCACCGCCATCTCCGCGACCAGGTCGCGCACGCCGGTCAGCGACACCTGCGGGCCGCCGACGGGGAAGGGGAACAGGACGATCGAGTCGGCGCCGGCCGCGCCCAGGGCCATCGCCCGCCGGGCGCACTCGGCCGCGTCACCGGCGAGCACGTACTCGTCCAGGCATTCGTCGGGCAGGTGCGCGGCCAGGTGCTCCGGGCCGTGCGCGGCCAGTTCGAGCACGACGTCCCGGCTCGCCGAGCGCGCGATCATCGGACCGTCCGGGCGACGGCAGATCATCGCCGCCACCTGCGTTCGGGCGACCGCGCGGGCGGCGTCCCGGTCGGCGTCGATCGCGGCCAGGGCGAAACAGGTCAGCCGGATCCGGCCTGCGCCGTGCCGGGTCGCGTCGGCCAGCTCGCGCACCCAGCGCACGTAGGCCGGACCGGCGAGCGCCGAGAGCACCATGGCGTCGGCGTGCTCCACGGCCATCCGGACCATCTTCGGCCCGCTGACGCCGAGCGCGATACCGGGTGCCCGCTCCGGCGGATAGGCCAGCGCGACCTCGTCCAGGTGGTACCCGTCGCCCTCCGCGGTCACCGTTCGCCCGGCCAGCAGCCCGCGCACGAGTTCGAGCCGCTCGGCCAGTGCACTCACCGGGCGGCGTGGTGCCAGACCCATCTGCGCGACCCACGACGGCAGGCCGTAGCCCAGTCCGGGCATGAGCCGTCCGGGGAACATCCGCTCCAGCGTGGCGATCTCCATCGCGGTCACCGCCGGGTGCCGGACCAGCGCCGACGCCACGCCGATGCCCACCCGCACCCGACTGGTCGCGGCCAGGACCGCCGCGGCACCGGCGAACGCGGCCGAGTAGAAGTAGTCCTCGGCCAGCCAGATCTCGTCCAGCCCGATCCGCTCTCCCTCGCGGGCCGAGGGCAGGATGTCCTCCGGGGGGATCGCGCTGCCCAGCAGCAGGCCCAGCCCCGGACGGTCGACGGTCATGAACGAATCTCCTCGTGTGTGCCCTCGACGGGGCCGGTCGGTGTGCCGGCTTCCGGTGTCGGGGTGACGGGCGCGGCCTGGCGTGGCCGACCGAAGCGCAACTCCTTGGTGCCGAGCAGACCTGCCGGGCGGAACCAGAGGATGCACAGCAGCAGCAGTGCGAGGCCGACCTCGCTGATGCCGGGCAGTGCCGGGATGTCGACACCGGCGAAGGCCGTGCCCTGCTCGACGCGGCGCAGCAGTTCCCTGACCGCGGCCACCACGACGGAGCCGACGACCACGCCGGACAGGCCGGCCTTGCCCCCGACCACCATCATCGCGATCGTGAGGAACGTCAGTTGCAGGTAGAACGTGTCCGGGGTGATCGACCCCACCAGCAGCGCGAGCAGCGCGCCGCCGCAGCCGGTGATGAACGCGCTGACCAGCAACGCGGTCACCCGCTCGCGGATCGGCCGGACCCCGGCGGCGAGCGCCGCGGGCTCGTTGTCCCGCAACGTGCGCAGCAACAGGCCCCGACGTGAGGACTGGTACGCGAACGACAGCAGGATCGCGCCGATCACGGCCGCCGCGCCGACCCAGACGGTGGTGTGGATCGGGATCGCGGGCAGCCCGGCCGATCCGTTGGTCACCTGCGTCCAGTTCCGCAGCACGCCGTGGACGACGAGCATGAACGCGGCGGTCGCCAGCACACCCGCCAGTCCCGACAGCCGGATCAGCGGCGTCCACAGCACGAGCGCGACCACCAGCGCCATCAGCCCGCCGAAGAGCACCGCCACCGGCCACGGCAACTCGAACGTGCGCAGCGCCTCGGGCAGTTCGGTGAGCAGCGTCCGGCGCACCTCCGGGTTGATGGTCACCAGCCCGGCGGTGTACCCGCCGACCGCGGCGAACGCCATGTGCCCGAAGGAGAACAGGCCGCTGTTGCCGATGAAGGTGTACATGCCGACGGCGAGGGCCGTGTAGACGAACGTGATCGTGAGGAAGTTCAGCCACTCGGGGTCGGGGAACACCCATTGCGTCGCGGCGACCACGGCCACCAGCGCGATCAGCACGACCGGGGTGGACAGCGAGCGGTAGTCGTGTCCGGTTCTCAGCGGCAGCCTCATATCCGCTCCGTTCGATCGGCCCGGACGAACAGCCCGCGCGGTCGCACCAGCAGCACGACGATGAACACCCCGAACATGATCGAGTCGCGGTAGCCCCGCGCCGAGGGCGGGAGCAGGGACTCGGCCACGACGGAGACGATGCCGACCACGAAGGCCCCGATCGTGGCGCCGACCAGGCTCTCCATCCCGCCGAGCACGGCGGCGGTGAACGCCACCAGGACGAGGTGCACGCCGATGGTCGCCTCGACCGTTCCGGTCTCGCTCACCACGGCGATGGCCGCGGTACCCGCGAGCACCCCGCTGATCGCGAACGCCGTGCCGATCACCCGGTTGGCCCGGACACCGAGCAGCCGGGCCATCTCGAAGTCCGCCGCCGCGGCGCGCATCTGGACACCCGTCCGCGACCTGGTCAGGAACAGCGCCACCCCGACGAGCAGCGCGATCGACACCCCGCAGATCACCAGCGTGCGCACGGGCAGCACCAGACCGCCGATGTGCAGCTGCTCCGACAGCGCCGGAAGCACGTCGACCGAGCGCGTCGCCGAGCCGAAGAACAGCACCGCGAGGCTCTGCAACAGGAAGCTCAGCGCGAACGAGGTGACCAGCATCGTGGAGTGGTCCGCGGCGCGGATCGGACGGAAGGCGACCCGCTCGACCACCAGCGCGCCGATCACCGGGGCACCCAGCGCGGCGACGATCGCCAGCGGCGTGGACACCGGGGCGAGGAACACCAGGGCCAGCGCGCCGATCATGACGAACTCGCCGTGGGCGAAGTTGACCAGCCGCATGATGCCGAAGATCAGCACCACGCCGAGCGTGGTGAGGGCGATCGTGCTGCCCCGGCTCAGGCCGTCCACGAGTATCTGCAACACAGTGGTCATGGGGCGATTCCCAGGTAGGTCCGTTCGAAGTCGTCCAGTGACCGCACCTGTTCGCGGGTACCCGAGGTGACCACGCGGCCGTTGGCGAACACGTAGCAGCGGTCGGTGAAGTCCAGCACCCGGGTGACCATCTGCTCGACTATCACGATCGACAGCCCCGCGTCCCGCAGCCGGTCGAGGGCCTCGAACAGGGTCTCGACTATCCGGGGTGCCAGGCCGAACGACGGCTCGTCCAGCAACAGGATGTCCGGGCGGCACAACAGCGCGCGGGCGATGGCCAACTGCTGCTGCTCGCCGCCGGACAGCAGGCCGGCCGTCTTGCCGAAATCGCGGCGCAGCACCGGGAACAGGTCGAGCACCTCCGCCTGCCGGTCGCCGCCCGCGCGGCTGCGCCTGCTGCCCGCCGCCACCGCCAGGTTCTCCGCGACGGTGAGCTTGTCGAACACACGCCGCCCTTCCGGGACCAGCGCCACCCCGGCCGCCACGATCTGCTCGGGTGACCTGCCGCGCAGCGAGGTGCCGTGCAGCAGGATCGAGCCGGAGGCGATCGGGGCCACGGCGCAGATCGCGCGCAACGTGCTGGACTTGCCCGCGCCGTTGGGGCCGATGACGCCGACCGCCTCGCCCTTGCCGACCCGCAGGCTGATGCCGTGTACCGCCTCGACGGTGCCGTACCGCACCACGAGGTCCGTCACCTCAAGCAACGTGATCCCCTTTCCTCCCGAGGTACGCCGCCAGCACGGCCGGATCGCGGCTGACGGCGTCGGGCGGGCCGGAGGCGACGATGCGACCGGCGTCGAGCACGTACACCACGTCACACAGCCGCATGATCAGGCGCATGTCGTGCTCCACGACCATCATCGCCACGTCCCGCTCGGCCCGGATCCGGCTCAGGTCCGCCAGCAGTTCGTCGCTCTCCACCTCGTTCAGGCCGGCCGCCGGTTCGTCCAGCAGCAGCGCCTTCGGGTCGAGACCGAGGGCACGTGCCAGGCCGAGCCGCCGCTCCTCGCCCGCGGTCAGGGAGCCCGCCGGGACCCCGCTGCGCCCGGACAGGCCCAGTTCGCCGATGATCTCGTCGGCCGCGCGCAGGGCCCGTCCCATGCGGTACCCGCGCGCGGCGAACGAGGCCGCGACGTTGTCCCGCACGGTGAGGTCGTGATAGGACCGGTTGCCCTGGAAGGTGCGCACCAGGCCCGCCCGCGCGCGGCGTCCGGGCTGCCACGACGTGATGTCCGTGCCGTCGAGGCTCACCTGCCCCCTGGTCACCGCCTGGAATCCACTGAGGACGTTGATGAAGGTGGACTTGCCCGCGCCGTTGGGTCCGATCAGCCCGGTGATCGACCGCGCGGGCAGGTCGATGTGGGCGTCCGCCAGCGCGGCGACGGCCCCGAACCGCACCTCCACCGACGTTGCCCGCACGCGTGCGGATATGTCGCCGTGCATGGCACCTACCTCCTGGATGCGTTGCCTGACATGCCTGTGGCCCGAGGCGGGCCGCCGCCACGGGGGCGGCGGCCCGGCCGGTCAGCCGCCGACGACCCGGATCGGCTCGCCGTGCGGGCCACCGCCGAGGCCCCGGTCGGCGAAGGTCTCGTCGAACCCGACCCGCACCGTGTCCTCACTGGGCAGCAGCGAGCAGTGGAAGTGCCACATCCGCCAGGTGGGCCGGCCCGCGCCGTCGTCGCGGTGGTAGATCTCGGTCGCCCGGACGCGCGTCGGCGCGAACCGCTCGGCGCCCACGGTCCGGCGCAGCGACTCGGCCTCCACCGCGATCCAGGCGGTGTCACCCCAGATCTCGACGCGCATGATCCGCGTGTCCAGCTCGGCGAAGTCGACGTTCTCGGACTTCAGGTACTCCCACAGCCGGACCTTCTCCTCGATGCCGAAGTAGGGGCACCCGTTGAGGTTGAACATGAGGTAGTGGTCCCCCTCGGGGAAGCACTCCCGCATCGCCGGGATGTCCAGGCCCTCGTTGGCCTCCCACCACTGCTTGTGCACCCTGAGCAGTTCGGCCTTGTCGGTCTCGAAGGTTGTCGGTGGCATGACGGATCTCGCTCCTTGGTCTGGAAGGGTTCGGCCTTGGGAACGGGTCGGTGGCGGCGTGATCAGCAGGGGGCCGGTGGCACGTCGGTGGCCTGCACGGTCTCGCCGAGGTAGCGCGGCCTGCCGTTCTCGATGGTCATCATCAGCAACGGCATGTTGATGTTTGCGTGGCAGTTCTGGGTGTACGTGGTCCGGCCGAGGAGCAGGTCCTCGTCGGTGAACCCGCCGATGGCGCGGGCCACCGCCTTGGCGTCGAAGGTGCCTGCCTTGGCCACCCCGCGCGCGTAGGTCTGCACCGCCTGGTAGCCGGCGAGCTGGTAGGTGGTCAGCCCGTCGCCGGCACCGTCGGCCTGCTGGATCTCCGCGAAGAACTTCCGGCGCTCGGGCGACGGGTCGTCACCGACCGCCGACCCGGCACCCGGGAAGTAGAAGTCGGACAGGCCGGGAACGGCGTCCAGCCAGTACTGCCCGGCGAAGCCCGCGGCACCGAGGATCGGCAGGTCGATGCCGCCGGCCCGGATCTGCCGGATCGCCGTCGCGCCGGCACCGGTCGCGCAGACCACCACGAAGTCGCTCGCGTCCTTGGCCTCGCGCATCCGCGTGATCTGCGACGCCAGCGACTTGTCGTCGTAGGTGTAGGTGTCCTTGCCGGTGACGGAGGTGCCGCCGAGGGCGTTCCAGCTCGTTTCGAAGTTCGCGCACAGCGACTTGGAGTACTCGAAGTTCGTGGCGGCGAGCACGTACGCCTTGCGCCACTTCTTGGTGTTGTAGGCCCATTGCGCCATCACGGCCCCCTCGGTGTTGGCCCCCCACAACACGTTGAAGGTCAGCGGCCCGATGCCCTGTGCGCCGAACAGCGTGGAACCCGCGCAGCCGATGGCCAACACGTCGCGCTCGTTGGCGGCGCGCGCGGCCGGGCCGCCCATGTTGTAGTCGCAGCTCGGGATGACCGCCTGCACGCCCTTGCCGAGCAGGGTCTGCGCCGCCAGCTGCGCCTGGGCCGGGTCGGACTTGGTGTCGGCCCCGACGAACTCGATCTGCCGGCCGTTGACGCCCCCGGCGGCGTTGATGTCCCGGGCGGCCAGCTTCGCCCCGGCGCGCACCGCGGCGTCGTAGGTGGACATGAAGCCGGTCTCCGCCGAGGCGAGCCCGATCATGACCTTGCCGGACTTCGGGTCGTCCTTGGCGCTGCCGCAGCCGGCGGCGACCAGGACGACACCGGCGCACAACAGGGTGAGCGCGCGGCGCCGTGCGGCGGGTGAGTGCTTCATCCGGTCTCCTTGGTCTCGGAGCGTTGGACTTCCTCGGTCCACGTCCGTCGCGTCGCCGGCCTCGTCCGCCGGGTGGTGGTCGGTCCCGGTCCCGGCCGGGCGATCTTGTCTGGGCAATCGATAGCGCGAACGTTCTCTCTGTCAAGCCGGACGACGGCCGGGATCATCCGTCGGGGAGCGCGACACCGCCGGGAGCCGCGGATCGTCAGCCGGTTCGTCGGACACGACCGCGCCCGTGGTCATCCCCACCGCCGAGAAGGCGGCGGCCAGCCGCACCCGGTCGTACCGCGCCGCCAGGCAGGCCGTGAGCAGCATCCGCGCCTTGAGCCCGTCCAGGGCACCGGCGCGGATCATCCCCAGCCGCATGAGGTCGATCTCGCTGCCCGGGAACCGGTAGGAGTCGACGAGGACCTCGCCCGCGCCGGCGCGCGAGGCCAGCACGACGGGGATCGTCGCGGCCAGTCGCCGCAGTGGGGCGACCGCGGCGAACGGCACGTGTCCGCCGCCGAAGCACTCGACCACGAGGCCGGCGTACCCCAACCGCCCGATCGCCTCCAGCAGTCGCCCGTCGTCGCCCAATCCGAGCTTGACCAGCCCGACTGATGGCAGGTCCGCCCCGGGACGGACGTCGATGGTGGCCCGCGAGGCCAGTCGCGCGGCGACGACCGGCCGCCCCTCCGACACCCAGCCGATCGGCCCCAGTCCGGGCGACTGGAACGCCGCCGGGTTGGACGTGTGCGCCTTGCGCACGAACCGGGCCGAGTGGATCTCGTCGTTCAGGCAGATCACCACCCCGAGGCCGCGGGCGGCGGGATCGGCGGCCAGTCGCAACGCGGCGAGCAGGTTCGCCGGTCCCTCGGCGCCGTACTGGGCGGGACTGCGCATCGCACCGGAGAAGACGACCGGCATCGGGTCGTCCCACACCAGATCCAGCAGGAACGACGTCTCCTCGATCGAATCGGTGCCCTGGGTGACGACCGCGCCGCGGGAACCGGCCGCCGCCGCGGCCGACAGCAGTTCGCGCAGCCCGAGCACGTCGGCCGGGGTGATGTTCGGGGACGGCGTCAGCGAGACCTGGTGCGCCCGGATGTCCAGGACGCCGTCGGCCAGGCCGGCGACGATCTGCTCGGCGCTCAGCGCGGGGACCGCCCCCGGTTCGCCGTCGGACCGCACGCTGGCGATGGTTCCGCCGAATCCGAAGTAGTCCACCCGGGGGGCTTCGAGTCTGGGCACGGACACGATCGCTTTCTCCGGCGGAGCCGGTGGTCAGAAGGGTTGCAGGAACGTTTGCACTAACGTTTGGAGAACGTAGCAGCACGATCGGCTCCGCGCCAGGGTCCGCGTTCGGGACGGCAGGCAGTCCGGGTGTTCGCGATCATGGTCGGCGTGCGATCACCCCGGCCGGTGTCGGGCGGCCGGATTGCGACGTTTCCGGAATCACGCCGCGTGTGCCGTCGCGGGCCTGGTCCGCTGCCACGTGCACTGCAAGGTGCCTGCGTCGGTCCGATGCCAGCGGCAGACCAATCGCGGCTCGGCCCGCGTGACGAGGTTCTTCCTGGACTCGGCCATCGGGTGTCCCATCCGTCGCCCCACTGGGCGGCTCGTGCCGTTGCGCATATCGCGACGACGCGGACCGCGCTGCGTCTGGATGCCGCGCGGAAAGCCCTCTGCGACGCCTGCTGCGGTCGTCATCGCGTAGGTGGTGTCTCTCCATCAACATCCACCCGTCGACCTCGCAAGACATCCGCAGGTGCACGTAAATGACTGCCGTGGACACCTCCAGGCCGGGCGCGGGCGGGGAGCCCGCCGCTCAGTGCGCCGGTCGAGTTCGGCCCGGAGCAGGAGCAACTTGCCGCGCGGCACTTCGTCCGTGACTCGGCAGTCGAGTGCGTTCAGGACCTGTGGGTCGCGCTGCCCGGCTGTGGTCCCCAGGGTGTTCGGCCGTGGGCGAGTTGGGCGAGCAGGTCGGCTTTGTCCCCGGCGTCGGCGAAGAGGATCTTCATCGTCGCATCCAGCCGGAACATCGGCACGGCTGTCTACTTGGGAGCAGCTTCACAGCCAGAGCCCGGCCGGATGGACTCCATCCGGCCGGGCTCGGGTGTTTCGTCCGCGCATACCGCTGGTGGACCAGCGGCTGACGTGGGACTAGGAGGGGACGACGTTCTCCGCCTGCGGGCCCTTCTGGCCCTGCGTGACCTCGAAGGAGACCTTCTGGCCTTCCTGGAGCTCACGGAACCCCTGGGCGGCGATGTTCGAGTAGTGGACGAAGACGTCGGCGCCACCGCCGTCCTGTTCGATGAAACCGAAGCCCTTTTCAGCGTTGAACCACTTGACGGTTCCGGTGGCCATGTGCGCTCCAACCATGTATCGGCACCGCACGATGCGGGGCCAGAGGTGATCCGTCATGGCCCTCGGCGACGCTGAACAGCAAAACGCCCGTGACCTGTGATCACGGGCGACCGGTACTTCGGAACCATGACTGATGGAGCCATGCTACACCGACCGTACTCCTGGCATCAGCGGCCCCGGCGAACCGGATCGGTGATCCTCCTCATGGTCGGACGTCGCACACCACGGTTGGTGAGGATGATCATCCGCACACCGCTGACCGGTGGTCGGCGTAGGCCGCTCAGAGGCTTGCTTCCCGGGCCTTGAACGCCCTGCTCACCGCCAGCTCTCGCGCTGTTGCCGCAGTCCGTCGAGGATCAGGTCGAGTCCGGTGTCGAACTCCTCGGTGTACGCGTAGCCGGGTTTCCGGGCGCGGTCGAGGATCATCTCGGTGAGGTGGGGGAACTCGTCGCGGGGCAGCTGTTCCAGGATCGAGCCCGCCACGTCCTCGAAGTCGACGGGGAGTGTGAGTTGCTGGAGCGTGAACCCGTAGATGTAGCTGTCCAGCACCGACAGCGCGTGTGCCGCGCCGGCGATCGAGAAGCCTCCCGACCGCAGGCAGCCGATCACCGCGTTGTGGTGGCGCAGGGTCGCGTGGCCGGGGTTCGTCCGTGAGTCCACCAGGCTGATCGCCCACGGGTGTCGGACCAGCGCGTCGCGCATCGAGACTGCCCGCTGTCGCATCGCGGCCCGCCAGTCGACGTCGTCCGGCGGGAGCGCCACTTCGGCGAAGACGAGGTCGACCATGCCGTCGAGGATCACGTCCTTGTTGCGGAAGTGGTGGTACAGCGACATGGCCTCGACGCCGAGCCGCTTGGCGAGCGTGCGCATGCTCGGCGCGCCCGTGCCGGCCTCGTCGGCCAGCGCGACCGCCGTGCGCAGCACCGTCTCCTTGCTCAGCGAGCCGCGGTGCTTGGGGTCGGTCGGCTCCGTGGCCACGAGGTTCTCCTGTCCGGGCTGGTTGGACCCTTGACAACCTTACACCGCAAGGCTGTACCTTACGGTGTAATGGTGGGGTCGGCGGAGAGCTGAGGAGCGGGTCGTGGAACCGATCGGTGTGGACGGAACCGGGAAGCCGGGCACGGGGAAGCGGGTGTGCGTCGTCGGTGCGTCCGGGAAGCTCGGGCGCTACCTGGTGCGGCACGCGTTGGACCGCGGGTACGAGGTCGTGGGTGTGTGCCGGGAGCAGAGCGTGGGCAAGCTCGCCGAGTTCGAGGGACGGATCACGGTGATCCCCGGACCGACCGACGACCGTGCGGTCATCGCGCGGGCGGTGGACGGATGCGACGCCGTGTTCACGGTGCTGGTGCCGTGGGGGGTGAAGCACTACGCGTCCGGTACGGCCCAGGCCGTGCTCGACCACGCACGTCCGGGCGCCCGGCTGGTGTTCTCCTGCGGCTGGCACATCACCCGCGACGGGAAGGACGTGTACACCCGGAAGTTCAAGATCTACGCGGCCGTGTTCGGGCGGCTGGCCAAGCTGGCCCGGGTCGTGGACGTGGACGACCAGGTGGAGGCGTGCCGGAGGATCTTCGCCAGCGACACCAGCTGGACGGTCGTGCGGGGCAGCGACCTGGAGGAGGGCGACAGCCAGGGTCTGCCGGTGTGGAGCCGGCACGTGGGTGACCCGGTCCTCGCGAGCAACCTGACCTGTCGCGTGGACTACGCCCGTTTCATGGTCGAGGCGGTGGAGGACGACGCCCTCGTCCGGGAGGCCCCGGCCATCGTCGGCCGGCTGACCCCGTCGGCCCTCGCCCACGCCGGCGGGAGGGCCGAACCGTGACCGCGCCGAAGACGCTCGCGAGGATCGCCACCGGCCGGGACTGTCCCGGCGCTTTCGGCTCGACCGGTTCCGGCCGGCCATGCTGTTCGTCGACATGCAACGCGTATCTCATCGCCGCCACTGACCGGGCTCCAGTCCGGCACGGCGGGACTGTTCAGCTCTGGCTGTAGTACAGCATTCGCTGTACAGTTCTGTCCATGCTGACCTGTGAGACCAAGGAAGCGGCACTGGCCAGGCTCGGGCGTGCGCTCGCCGACCCGACGCGCTGCCGGATCCTCGTGGCGCTGCTCGAAGGGCCCGGCTACCCGGCACAGCTGGCCGCGCGGCTTGAGCTGACCAGGTCCAACGTGTCCAACCACCTGTCCTGCCTGCGTGGCTGCGGCCTGGTCGTCGCCACCTACCAGGGCCGGCAGGTCCGCTACGAGATCGCCGACCCGCACCTGACCCGCGCGCTGGGTGAGCTGGTCGATGTCGTCCTCGCGGTCGAGCCGAACGACGACTGCGTCGACGAGCCGGTGACGACGACATGAGCGAGCTCCCGGTGGAGCGGCGCGCCGGCGGTTCCTGTGCGGACGGGTGCTGTGGCGCTGCGCCGGACATCGCGGCGGACCGGAAGGTCGTCCTCACCCGCCGCGTGCGCCTGCTCGTCGCGGCCACGATTGCCTACAACGTCATCGAAGCGGTGATCGCGCTCGCCGCGGGCACGATCGCATCGTCTACCGCCCTGATCGGCTTCGGGCTCGATTCCGTCATCGAGGTCGCTTCGGCCGCTGCCGTGGCTTGGCAGTTTTCCGGCCGTGACCCGGAAGCGCGTGAACGTACCGCGCTCAAGGCCATCGCCGTCTCGTTCTTCGCGCTCGCCGCCTACGTGACCGTCGAGTCGGTCCGCGCGCTGTTCGGGGCCTCACCTGCCGAACACTCGACCGTGGGCATCGTGCTCGCGGCCGTGTCGCTGGTCGTCATGCCCGGCCTGTCCTACGCGCAGCGCCGCGCCGGCCGTGAACTCGGCTCCGCCAGCGCCGTCGCCGACTCCAAACAGACCCTGCTGTGCACGTACCTGTCCGGGGTTCTGCTTGTCGGGTTGCTCCTCAACAGCCTGTTCGGCTGGCACTGGGCCGATCCGCTGGTCGCACTGGTCATCGCCGGCGTCGCGGTGAAGGAAGGCCGCGAGGCCTGGCGATCACTGCTGCTGAGTCACGGCGGGTGTGACACGTCCGGGCCGGTTGGCCGGCGGATCCGGAGGTGCGTTTGGCAGCATCGGAACTTTCTCGGCGCGGGGTGTCGATTCCGGCGGCTCTCGTTCGACGCACTGATGACAGCAGGCAGGACCGACCAAGGAGTATCCGATGCGCACCCTGATCGCCACCTCGTTCGTCTCGCTCGACGGCGTGGTCGAGGCGCCCGGCGGGGAGCCGGGCTACCGGAGCTCGGGCTGGACCTTCAAGGACATCGAGTTCGACCCGGCCGCCTACGAGCTCAAGGCCCGTGAGCAGGACGAGGCCGCCGCGATGATGCTGGGCAGGGTCAGCTACCAGGCGTTCTCGCCGGTGTGGCCGGGCATGACCGAGGAGTTCCCCGGCTACAACGCGATGCCGAAGTACGTCGTGTCGACCATGCTGCGGGAGGAGGACCTGGTGTCAAACTGGGGCGAGATCACCATCCTCCGTTCCCTGGACGACGTCGCCGCGCTCAAGGAGGGCGAGGGTGGGCCGATCAGCGTGCACGGCAGCGCCACCCTGAACCGCAACCTGTCCGACGCCGGGCTGATCGACCGCTACCACCTGCTCGTCTTCCCGGTCCTGCTCGGCGCGGGCAAGCGGCTGTTCAGCGCCGCCGACAAGGACAAGCAGAACCTCAGGCTGGTCGAGAGCGAGTCCTACTCGAATGGGATCCAGAAGCTCGTCTACGACGTCGTCCGCTGACCGGCTCGTCCGGGGTCGGCCCGACCGGAGTCCTTTGTGGAGCGTTCCGGCGGGCTCGGCCGGACACTCCGGGATGGCAGGGAACAGCGTTGGTGCGGGTGGGTTTCGGGTCTGGTCGTGTGCGTTTACGCCCCCGGGGCTCTGCGTTACGCTGCGCTGACGACTTTGGGGGTTGTGGTGTTCTACTTCGGTGGTCTCTTCGGCGTGCTCACGCTGGGCCTGTGGCTGTTCTGCCTGATCGACGTGATCACGACCGACGACGGCGACGCCCGGAACCTGCCCAAGACCGGGTGGCTGCTGATCGTGCTGTTCTTCCCGTTGGTGGGCTCGATCATCTGGTTGGTCGCGGGCAGGCCGGTGCGGCCGGTCGGCAGGCGGCGGCCGTTCGAGCGCGAGGCGCCTGCCTTCCCCGAGTACGACCGTCCGGGCCGGTTCGCCGCCACCGATTCCGCCTCGGACGCCGAGTTCCTGCGCCGCTGCCGTGAGCGTGCCGAGGAGCAGCGGCGCAAGGCCCGTGAGGCGGGCGGCGAGACCCGGTAGGCCGAACTCGGGTTTTGTCGGCGCGTCGCCGACAAAGTCGCCGGCAATGGGGTCCACCGGACGGCGGTGAACCCCATTGCCGATATCGAGGGGTTATCCGGTGGCGATGAGGCCGGTATCCGTGGATGCGGCGGTGCTCCGGGCGAAGGTGAGCACGCCGCCCAGGCTGGCCCAGCCGCTCCAGCCGTTGTTCGGAGCCGTTTGCCAGATGTGCCAGAGCGCGTTGTCGGCACCCCGCACGAATACTTCGAGGCGACCGTCGGCGTTGCTGCCGACCGCGGGGTTGCTGGTGATCACACCGCCGAGACTG
>CBHFOL010000158.1:0-17444 GCA_965995405.1 uncultured Saccharothrix sp. | reverse complement strand
GGGCGACGGTCGCGCGGTGCGTGCCCGCGCCCGCCGCCGACGCCGTGGTCGAGCTGACCGACGTGGCGTTCCTGGAGCCGCTGTCCGTGCCGGACGGGTCGGCCGCCGAGTACCGGGTGAGCCTGGACGGCACCGAGTTCACGGTCACCAGCCTGCGGGCCGGCGTGCGCCGTGAACACGTGCGCGGCAGCGGCGGCTGGATCCGGCCGTCCACAGTGGACAGGCTGGACCTGGGTGCTGTCAAGGCCCGGTGCGCGCCGGTCGTGGACGACGGGGACAACCCGTTCCGGACCGGTGGCCGGACCAGCATGTTGACGTTCGGTCCCCGCTGGGCGGCGCTGGGCGAGGTCCACGTCGGCGACAGTGAGGAACTGGCCCTGATCGAGGCGTCCGCCGAGGCGCGGACCGATCTCGACCGCTGGGTGCTGCACCCGTCGCTGCTGGATGTGGCGACCTCGTTCGGCAGCCGGGGCGAGGGGGCGTACCTGCCGTTGAGCTACGGCCGGGTGGTGGTGCGGGCTCCGCTGCCCGCGCGGTTCTACAGCCACCTGCGTTACACCGAGACCTCGCCCGAGGTGCTGACCGCCGACCTGACCCTGGTGGACGAGACCGGTGTCCCGCTGGTCGAGATCAGCGATTTCACGCTCCGGCGGGTGGACACCGACGCGGTGGCGCGCAACCTGGCCGAAGACGAGCCCGTCGCGGAACCGGCGTCAGGGCGCGGAATCCGGCCCGCCGACGGCGCGGAGGCGTTCCGCCGCGTGCTGGCCGCCGACCTCGGCCCGCAGGTCGTGATCAACACCGAGACGGTCGCCGAGCTGATCGTCCGAATCGGTTCGACCACGACGGACACGATCGCCGTTGACGAGCCCACCGCGGACCCGGTCGTGGGCGCGGAGCCGGCCACCGGGCTGGAGGCGGTGCTGGCCCGGATCTGGGCGCAGACGATCGGCGTCGACCACGTCGGCCCGGACGACGACTTCTTCGAGCTGGGCGGCAACTCGCTGGTGGCGGTGCAGTTGATCGCGCAGATCCGCAAGGCGGTCGGCGTCCGGCTGCCGATGCGCAGCCTGTTCGACGCGCCCACGGTCGCCGGGCTGGCGGCCAGGGTCGAGCAGCTCCGGGCGGAGGAACCGGACGGAGCACCCGCCACCACCATTCCGAAACTGCGGCGCAACGCCTGACGACGGGAGGACCCGCGATGTTCAAGGTCGTCGTGAACGACGAGGAGCAGTACTCGATCTGGGCGGCGGACCGGCCGAACCCGCCGGGCTGGCACGACGCGGGGTTCACCGGCGGGCGCGAGGAGTGCATGGCCCACGTGGACCGGGTGTGGACCGACATGCGCCCGCGCAGCCTGCGTGAAGCGCTCGCGGAACAGGACTGACCATGGCCGACGGACCGGAGGCACAGGAGTTCCCGGCGTCGTTCGCCCAGGAACGGCTCTGGTTCGTCTCCCAGCTCGCACCCGACCTCGGCGTGTACAACATCGCGTTCCCGGTGACGCTGCCCGCCGGGCTCGACCCCGACCTGTTCCGGGACGCGTTCGGGCGGCTGGTCGACCGGCACGAGCCGCTGCGCACCGCGCTGGCCACCCGGGACGGCCGGCTGACGCAGGTCGTCCACCGCCGGGTGCCGGTGGAGATCGCGCTGACCGACGCGTCACCGGACGAGGTCGAGGCGCTGGTGGCGGCCGACTGCGCGCGACCGTTCGACCCGGGCTCCGCGCCGCTGTGGCGGGCCCGGCTGATCCGGCTGCCCGACGACCGCTGGCTGCTCGGTTTCGTGGTCCACCACTGCGTGTTCGACGCCTGGTCGGTGGCGAACCTGGTCGGCGACCTGACCGAGCTGTACCGGGCGGCGGTCGCGGGCCGGGCCGCCGAGCTGCCCGAGCTGGAGATCCAGTACGCCGATTTCGCCGCCTGGCAACGGGATCAGCTCGCCGGCGGCGCGCTGGACGGGCAGCTCGCGTACTGGCGGCAGCGGCTGGCCGACCTGCCGCCGGAGATCGGCCTGCCCACCGACCGGCCGCGTCCGCCACGGCCGAGTCACCGGGGCGGTGAGGTGTGGCTTGAGTTGCCCGCCGAGGACAACCAGGCGGTCAAGCGGCTGGCCGCGACGGTGGGGACCACGGCGTATTCGGTGCTGCTGGCGGGTTTCGTCGCGGTGCTGCACCGGCTGTCCGGGCAGACCGACGTCGTGGTGGCGTGTCCGGTCGCGGGGCGGCAGTTGGCCGAGCTGGAGCCGTTGATCGGCATGTTCGTGAACACGCTGGTGCTGCGGGTGGACTGCGCCGGCACGCCGTCGTTCCGTGAGCTGGTCGGGCGGTCGACGGAGGCGCTGCGTTCGGCGATGGAACACTCCGACATCCCGTTCGACCGGCTGGTGGAGGAGTTGGCCCCGGACCGGGACGCTGGGCGGCCACCGCTCTACCAGGTGGTGCTGAACCTGATTCCGACCATCGGCAGCCCGCAGACCGGGAACGGCACCGCGAAGGTCGACCTCATCCTGGACTTGGTGGAGGACGCCGACGGGCGGCTGCGCGGGCGTCTTGAGTACAGCGCGGATTTGTTCGACGCGTCGACCGCGCGCGGTATGGCTGACCGGTTCACGCGGCTGATGGGGGCCGCCCTGGCGGACCCGGATACCGCGCTGAACCGGTTGCCGCTGTTGCTTGACGGTGAGCGGGTGACCGGGCCGTCGATCGGTGCGGTGGACCCGGAGACGTCAGTGCCGGTCCGGTTCGCGCGGATCGCCGAACGGCTGGCGGACGAGGTCGCGGTGTGCGACTCGGCGGGTGGTCGGCTGACCTACCGGGAACTGCGGGGTCGGGTGAATCGGTTGGCGCATCGGCTGTCCGGGGTCGGGTTTGGGCCGGTGGCGGTGCTGTTCGACAACACGGTGGACCTGGCCGTGGTGGCGCTCGGCGTGCTCGTGTCCGGGCGTCCGTACCTGCCGTTGGACGTGGAGCACCCGGCGGAGCGGATGCGCTTCCTGCTCGCCGATGCGGATGCGGTCGCCGTTGTTACGACTGGGCGGCGGGTCGATGCCGAAGTGCCGGTGGTGGTGCTGGACGACGAGGTCTCTGCCGACCCGCCGGACGTCGTGATCCGGCCGGAGTCGTTGGCGTACTTGATCTACACGTCCGGTTCGACCGGGAAGCCGAAGGCCGTCGGGGTGACGCATGGGAACCTGGCGGCCTACCTGGACGGGCTTGCCGCGTTGCTCCGCCCGCCGGACCGTCCGGTGTGGACGACGCTCCAGCCGTTGACGTTCGACTTCGCCGTGACGGCTTTCTTCGGCGCGTTGTGCGGGGGTGGCACGCTGCATCTGGTGGGACGGGAGCTCGCGACGGATTCGGCGTGGCTCGGCGAGCACCTGCGGCGGGAAGGTGTCGACTACCTCAAGATCACCCCGTCGCACCTGGCGGCGCTGGACTCGGCCGAGCTGGTTCCGCGTCGGGCGTTGATTCTCGGCGGTGAGGCGTCCACAGTGGACCGGTTGCGGGAGCTGCGGCGGGTGGTGGACGTGGTCAACCACTACGGGCCGACTGAGACCACGGTTGGTGTGTTGGCGTTGCCCGCCGATCGCGATGCGGAGCCGTTTGGCGTGCTTACCCCGTTGGGCTGGCCGATGGCCCATGCGGAGGCGTATGTGCTGGATGAGCTGGGCGAACTGGTGCCCGATGGGGTCGTCGGTGAGCTGTGTGTGGGCGGTGCGACGGTTTCCCGGGGGTATCTGGGCCGGCCCGGTCTGACTGCGGACCGGTTCGTGCCCGACCCGTTCTCCGGGCGGCCGGGTGCCCGGCTGTACCGGACCGGGGACCGGGTGCGGCGGCTGCGGGGCGGTGCGGTCGAGTTCCTCGGGCGGTTTGACGACCAGGTCAAGATCCGGGGTCACCGGGTCGAGTTGGGCGAGGTGCGGCACGTGCTGGCGGGCCACCCGGACGTCGCGGACTGCGCGGTGACGGCTTCGCCGGAGTTGGCTGCGTACCTGGTTCCTGTTGCGGGCAGGCGACTTGACGTGGATGTCGTGCGCGCCCATGCCGCTCGTGCGTTGCCCGACTTCATGGTGCCCACGGCGTGGACCGTGCTGGACGAGTTGCCGCTGACACCGCACGGCAAGCTCGACCGGTCCAGGCTGCCCGCTGTGCTGCCCGCACCGGCCCCTGCGGGAGACGCGCCGTCCGGGGAGTTCGAGGAGATCGTCGCCGGGCTGTTCCGGTCGCTGCTCGGCCGCGAGCATATCCGGCGCACCGACGATTTCATCGCGAGCGGCGGTCACTCGCTGCTGGTGATCCAGCTGATCACCAGGATGCGCAAGGCATTCGGGGTGACGTTGCCGCTGCCGGTGGTGTTCGCCGAGCCCACGGTGGCCAAACTGGCCGCCGTGGTCGCTGACCGGCTCCAGACGGGTGAGCTGCCGCCGATCACGCCGGTGCCGCCCGGCGTGCCCGAACCGGCGTCCTACGGCGAGCAGCGGCTGTGGTTCACCGACCAGCTCAACCCCGGCGCGACGCTGCACAACGTCCAGTACCTGCGCCGGTTGTCCGGCCCGCTGGACCCGGACGTGCTGGAACTGGCGTTGCGGGAGATCGTGCGGCGGCACGAGGTGCTGCGCACGAGGTTCGTCGTCACGCCGGACGGGTTGACCAGGGTCGTGGATGCAGAGCCGGGGTTCCCGTTCGACACCGTCGACCTGTCCGACCTCGATCCCCTCGAACGGGAGGACGAGCGGCGGGTGCTGTTGGACGAGCGTGGCGGCCTGCCGTTCGACCTGGGGACCCGACCGCCGTTGCGGGCGTTGCTGATCCGGATGGCACCCGACGAGCACCAGTTGCTCATCACCGTGCACCACGCGGTGTTCGACGGGCCGTCGGTGGAGGTGCTGTCCGGGGAGTTGGCCGAGCTGTACCCGGCGTTGCGGGACGGCCGGGCGGCGCACCTGCCCGAGCTTCCCGTGCGGTACGCGGACTTCGCGGCGTGGCAGCGGGCGGCGATGTCCGGTGAGGCGGCCGAGGCGCAGCTTTCCTACTGGCGGCGACAGCTGGCCGGCCTGCCCGCCCGGCTCGACCTGCCGACCGACCGGCCCCGGCCGGCGCGGATCGGGGTGAGCGGGGCGTACCTGCGGTTCGACGTGCCCGCCGATGTCGTGGACGCGTTGCGCGCGGTCGGCGCGGGGGAGGGCGCGACGCTGTTCATGGCCTCCCTGGCGTGTTACGTCGAGCTGTTGCGGCGGTACAGCGGTCGGCCCGACCTCGCGGTGGGCGTGCCGATGATCACCAGGCAGCGGCCGGAACTGGAACCACTGATCGGGTTCTTCGTCAACACGTTGGTGCTGCGGGTCGACGCCGGCGGCGAGCCGACGTTCCGGGAGCTGCTGCGGCGGGTGCGGCAGGTGACCGTCGAGGCGTACAGCAACGTCGACGTGCCGTTCGAGGTGCTGGTGGACGAGCTCGCGCCGCGCCGCGATCCGGGCACGACGCCGTTGGTGCAGACCATGTTGATGCTCGCCGACGACCGCCGTGCGCTGCCGGTGGACATGGGCGGGGTGAGCCTGGAGTTCGAGCCGTTCGGGCTGGGCAGCGCGAAGTTCGACGTGTTCCTGTACCTGTGGCGGCGGCCCGACGGGCTCACCTGCGCGCTGGAGTACCGGCCGGAGCTGTTCGAGGAGCAGACCATGCGGCGGTTCGCCGGGCACTACACCGAACTCCTGGCGGCAGCCGCCGCCGAGCCGGACAAACCGTTGGCGGACACGGCCGCGGAGCTGGTCGATGACTGAGCCACGCGACGCCGCCGACCAGGGACAGGCCGAGACCGGGCCTGCCGAGACCGCGTCGCTGTGGCGGCACCCGGACTTCCTGAAGCTGTGGGGCGGTCAGACGCTCGCCGTGTTCGGCGCGCAGGTCGCCCGTACGGTGCTGCCGCTGGTCGCGGTGATCCTGCTGAACGCGTCCGCGACGCAGATGGGTGTGCTCAGCGCGCTGTCCCAGCTGCCGTTCCTGCTCTTCCTGTTCGCGGGTGTCTGGGTGGACCGGGTGCGCCGGCGGCGGGCGATGATCTGGACCGACCTCGGGCGGTTCGTGCTGCTGGCGTCGATCCCGGTGCTGTACCTGGCGGGGTGGCTGCGGATCGAGGTGCTGTGGTTCGCCGTGTTGGCCATCAGCGTCCTCGGGGTGATGTTCGAGACCGCGTACCACGCCTACCTGCCGTCGTTGGCGGGCCGGGACCTGCTGGCGGAGGGCAACCAGAAGCTCGAACTGAGCCGGTCGGCCGCGCAGTTCGCCGGACCGGGTGTCGCCGGGCTCGCGATCTCCGCCGTCACCTCGGCGCTGGTGCTCGTCACCAGCGCGCTGACCTACCTGGCGTCGGCGGTGCTGCTGGTGTTCATCCGCCGGCCCGACCCCGCGCCGCCGCCGGCCGAACAGCGCCCGAACGTGGTGAAGGCCATCGGCGCGGGGCTGAGCTGGGTGCTCCGGCACCCGGTGCTGCGGGCGATCACCGTTGCGACGGCGGTGTTCTGGCTGTTCTACAGCGCCCTTCAGACGCTGTACGTGCTGTACCTGATCCGGGTGCTGGACGTGCCCGCCGGCTGGG
Organism: uncultured Saccharothrix sp.; assembly: GCA_965995405.1. Lineage (GTDB taxonomy): Bacteria > Actinomycetota > Actinomycetes > Mycobacteriales > Pseudonocardiaceae > Actinosynnema. The sequence goes on along the minus strand of CBHFOL010000158.1, from coordinate 10,848 downwards.
TCGCGGGGATCTTCGCCGCCGCCGGTCCGGGCGCGGTGGTCGGCTCCTGGCTGTCGATCCGGATCATGAAGCGGTTCGGGGTCGGGCGGACGGTGCTGTGGTCGGTCGGGTGCGCGGTCGCCGTCCTGCTGCTGATCCCGATGGCGTCCTGGTCGCGGACGCAGTGGCTGGTGATCGGGCTGTTGGCGGTGTCCCAGTTCGGGTACGGGCTGGCGTCCCAGATCGGGACGGTCGTCCAGACGACGCTGCGCCAGGTCGTCACGCCGGACGAACTGCAAGGCCGGGTCGTCGCCACGCTGCGTGCGTTGTCGCTGGCGATGGTTCCGGTCGGTGCGCTGGTGGCCGGGGTGGCGGCCGATGCGTTCGGCGTGCAGACCGTGGTGTGGGTGGCCTCGATCGGGGTGCTGTCGCCGATGCTGGTGTACGCGACGTCGGTCATCCCCGGGATGCGTGCTCTGCCGACCGAGGAAGAGGCCGCCGCGATGGCGCCGGACAGGGGGAAACATGCGGAATGAGGGCACGACCGTGGTGCGGTTGGGCGCGGACGCGTCCCGCCCGGAGGTCGAGGAGGCGTTGGGCGCGAGTGGTGTCGTCCTGTTGCGCGGACTGGACATCGGCACGCCGGAGGAGTTCCACGCGGCGGTCGCCCGGTTCGGCGACCCGCTGACCAGCTACCGGGGTGGGAACACGCCGCGCAGCAAGGTGGCCGACGGCATCTTCACGTCCACGGAGTACCCGCCGGAGTACGAGATCTCGTTGCACAACGAGCTTTCCTACGCCAGCGCGTGGCCGCGGTACCTGTTCTTCTGCTGCCTGGTCGCGTCGGAGACCGGCGGCGAGACCCCGGTGTGCGACGGACGGGCGCTGCTGGCGGATCTGGATCCCGCCGTGCGTGCCCGGTTCACCGAGCGCGGCGTGACCTACCGGCGGCACCTGCACGGCGGCTACGGGCTGGGCAAGTCGTGGCAGCAGACGTTCGAGACGGACGACCGCGCCGAGGTGGAGCGCTTCCTGGCCGACACGGACACGGCGTTCGAGTGGACCGACGACGGCGGACTGCGGACCGCGGCGACGCGTCCGGCGATCCGGACCCACCCGGTGACGGGGGAGGAGGTGTGGTTCACCCAGGCCGACCAGTGGCACCCGTCGAACCTGCCGGACGCCGAGCGCGAGGCGTTGCTGGAACTGGTGGACGACGAGGCGGACCTGCCGCACTCCGTCACGTACGGAGACGGGCAGCCCATCCCGGTGGCGGACCTGGACGCGGTCCGGGTGGCGGCGCGGAAGCACGAGGTGGCGTTGCCGTGGGAGCGGGGCGACGTCATGGTGGTGGAGAACATGCTGGCGCTGCACGGGAGGCGCGCCTACACGGGTGCCCGCCGGATCCTGGTGTCGATGACCTGAGCGCAATTCGGGTACCTGATGCCGTTGGCGCGCAACGGATTCCGCCGCGTGGCCCACGACCGACGGCTGCGCCGCAACGCATCCGTCGGCATCGGGCGCGGTATCCCCACGGGGTCGGCCGGAACCCCCTAGAGTGGGCGGACCTCGGTGCCGGTGACCGGGCGTAGCACTCCCGGCCCGGCCCGATGCGTTGATCAGCTCAACCGTGACATCCGTACCAGGACCACGGGCCGGCTGCCGCTGCCCGGCCGACACCGGACAGAGGAGTACTCGATGACCACGTTCAAGGACAGACCCCGATCGCCCGGCCGTGCGCGCCGGCTGGGTGCCCTGGCGATCGTGATCGCGGCGTTGTTCGCCGGCGTGTCGTTCGCCGAGGCGAGGCCGATCCCGGTCGGGCCCGCCGACCCGGCCGCCGCTCCGAACCTCACGCCGAAGTGGACCAGCACGTTCGGCGTCTCCAAGTGGCGGGCGTCGCCGGTCGTGTCGGGCGACTTCGTCTACATCGGGGACGGGGACGGGTATCTGACCAAGCTCCCGTGGGCGACCGGGACCACGTCGCCGTCACCGAAGTTCACGCCCGTCTGGACCACCAATGTGTGTTTCAACAGCATCTACTCCAAGCCGGTCGTGGGGAACGGGCTGGTGTACGTCGGCACGGCAGGTAGTGCCGTCTGCGCCTTCAACGAACAGACCGGCGCGCTCGTCTGGCGTCACGTGTTGGTGGGCCGGGGCTGGATCAGCGGACCGGTGCTGGTCGGGAACACGCTGTACGTATCGAACCACTTCGGGGACGTCGTGGCGTACGACGCGCTCACCGGGGCGCAGCGCTGGATCGTCAACGTCGGTGGTTCCGACGCCCAGCAGCCGCTGTGGGCCTCGCCGACCGTGCTCCCCAACGGCGACGTCTTCGTCGGCACCTACGACGGGCGGGTCATGCAGGCATCGCCCGTGGTCCGCCAGTTGGCCAAGTTCGACGGCCGGATCACCGGCGTGATCGCCACCGACGGCACCGACCTCTACGTCGCGGTCGACAAGGTGACGACACCGGGCTACGGCACCGTCCGCGCCGCGTCGCTGACCCCGACGGGCACGATCCGGTGGAACTACGACACGACCCTAGGCGTGACTTGGGACGGCCTGCTCCACGGGCCCGCGGTGGTCGACGGCATCGTCTACTACCCGACTCACCACAACCTCCTCTACGTGCGCAGCGACAACGGCAACCGGGTCGCGCTCGCCGACACCAACTACCACCAGCCGACCACGCCTACCGTCGTCAACGGGGTCGCCTACGTCGGCGGGATTCCCAGCGGCTCGTTGACCGGGGCGTTGCAGGCGTTCGACGCCAAGACCGGGACGCTGCTGTACTACTCCCACCGGTCGACGGCCGCGCTCACCGTCCCGGCGGTCACCCGGGACGGCACGGTGCTGCTCGGCGGCGGCAACGTGCTGGGCAACGGTGCCCTCTGGGCGTTCGCCCCGTCCACCGCTCCGACGAACCGGTAGTCGGACCTGACGGTCTGGAGGGTCTTCGCGGGTCGGATCCTGCGAAGACCCTCTCTACAGAGCAGGCAAGGTCGTTGGGGCGATCCTTCGTCAGAGGGACCACAGCCGCCTCGAATCCGCACCGACGCCGAACTGGTCAGCCCGCCGTCAGGTCGACCACCGGTTGCGCCGCCGCCGTGCCGAACAGGAGCTGGTCCTCCCGGGCGATGATGTCCACCTCGTCCGGGTCCGCCAGCGCGCCGACCAGGTCGGCCACCGACCCGTCCAGCGACGCCGTCATCCGGTTCAGCGCCGTGCACACCTTGCGCAGCACCAGGTCCATCCGGCCATCGGAGAACGTGCCCGGGTTGTAGACGAGGCTCAGCGAGATCGTCTCCGCCGGCCCGACCACCACCCGGACCTCGTGCTCGGTGTTGGCCCCGCCGATGACCCGCCGCCACGTCTCCGACCGGGGCGCCGCGCGCAGCGGACCGTCCATGAAGAACAGACACGACTGGTAGAGGTCGGCACCGGCCGGGATCTCGCTGACGCCCTTGATACGGCGCAACGGGCTCCACTGGTGCGCGCGGTCGTCCACCTGGCCGGCCTGGAGTTCGCGCAACCACGCCAACAGCGGCTTGGCCGGGTCGACGGCGACCCGCGCGGGCAGGTGCAGGTTGCTGTAGCCGACCACCTGTTCCGCGCCGGGCACCTCGTCCGGTCGCCCGCCGACCACGTTGCCGAACAGCACGTCGGTGTCGCCCGTGGTGTCGTGCAGCAGCAACGCCCACGCGGCCTGCACGAGCGTGAACAGCGTCAGCTGGTGCCGCCTGGCCGTCACCCTCAGCGCGGTGCTCGACCGGCGCGACAGCATGGTCGACCGGCCGGTCCGCTGCGGGTGCCGGGTCGCGGTCGGGTCGCCGTCCAGCCGCCGGACGAGCGGCGTCGCGGTGGTGAAGCCGGCCAGCCGTTCGCGCCAGTAGGCCAGCGTCGGCTCCAGGTCCCGGCGCTCGAACCACTCGATGTACCGGACGGGCGGCACCACGTCGGGCAGGTCTACGTCGGGCAGGTCGGAACTGCCGCCGTCGACGATCGCCCGGTACACGGTCTCCGCCTCGTGGAACGCCCGGTAGAACGAGACGCCGTCGAACAGCAGGTAGTTGACGAACCACGTCCACCAGTACGTCCGCTCGCCCACCCGGAACAGGGCGTGCCGCGAGTGGCCCGGCTCGGCCAGGTCGAACCCCCGGGCGTAGAGGCCGTCCATGTGGGCGTGCCAGCGCCGGCCCTGCTCCTGCGGGTTCAGGTACCGCCAGTCCTCGACCTCGAACCGCAGCGGCACGTCCCGGTGGACCACCTGCAACGGCCGGGGCACGCCCTCGGTGACGATGCCCGTCCGCAGGTTGGGCTGTCGGGCGACGACCACCCGCCACGCCGCCGCCCACGCTTCGGGGTCGATGTCCTCGCCCGCCCACGTCAGGTCGAAGCCGTACAGGCTCGGCTCGCCCCGGTCGCCGTAGCACGCGAGCATCCAGTCCTGGTGCGGGCCGACCGGGTACACGTCCTCGATGTGCCTGCCGTTGCCGAACACCCGGCTCAGGGTCTCCTGGTCCAGGCCCGCCAACGGGAAGTCAGACGGCGTGCACGTCCCGATGTCCTCGGTGGCGGCGTGCGCGGCGAGTTCGGCGAACGTGCGGGCCACGTCGTCCACGACATCCGGCGCGCTCAGGCCGGCCAGCAGCACGCGGGCGTGCACGCCGTCCCAGCGCAGCACCACGTCGGCGTCGGCACCCAGCCGGTCGACCTCGTCGTCGGAATCGCGGCGCAGCAACGGTTCCGGGTCGACCACGTCCTCGTCCACCAGGTGCACGACCACGGCCGTCGCACCCGACGGGGACGCCGCCCGGAGCTGTTCCTTCACCGCGGACAGGGACACCTCGGCCGAAGCGGGCAGCGACACGACGACGTCGAACCGGCCGACACCGGTCGCCACGTCCCGGCGACGCACCGACAGCCCGTCCGACCGCCACCGCCGCACACCCAGCACCACGGCGGCCAGCAGGGACTCGGCCGCCGACATCCGGTACGCCCTCGCCAGAGGACCGGTCACGGCGGCCACCTGCTCCGCGGTCGGCTCCCACTCGACCACGGCGGACGGCTCGACCACGGGGGCCGCGTCCGGTGCCGGCGGTTGGCCGGCGGCCCACGCGGTGAAGCTCACCGGGCGGCCCGGCAGGCGGATCGCCGCGCCGGCGGCGAGCTGCCGGTAGGCCAGACCCAGCTCGGCGAGCAGGATCCGCACGCCGCGCTCGTCCACCGCCAGGCGGTTCACCACGAGCGTGAGCCGTTGGGGCGTGGCGGAATCCGGGTCCGTGCCGACGAGGCGGAGGACCGTCGTGGCCGGGTCGAAGCCCGCCGCCGCGTCGTGCAGGGAAACGGAACGAGGCAGCCAGCGCACCTCGGGTTCGGCCGGCTCGACCGACCACTCGTCGGCGTCCAGGGTCAGCCGCAGTGCGTCGTGGCGGCGTGCGACGAACGACAGGGCGGCGTCGAGCAGCTCCGGATCCAGCCGGACCGTCGGCTCCAGCAACACCGTCCGCACCGGGTCGGCACCCCGGAGCAGCCGTTGGGTGGTGGTCAGCGGCACCCTGGTCGGCACCGCCTCCGCCCGTTGCGCGACGCCGGCCAGCTCGGCGATCGTCGGGTGCTCGAACATGCCCCGCGCGGTCAGCTCCAGCCCTTCGGCGCGCGCCCGGCCGACCACCTGGACGCTGCGCAGCGAGTCACCGCCCAGCGCGAAGAAATCGTCCGTGACGCCGACCCGTTCCAGCCCCAGCACCTCGGCCCAGATGCTGGCCAGCAGCCGCTCGGTCTCGGTACCCGGCGCGACGAACGTGGTGTCGTCGGCCCGCGCCGACGTCGGCGGCGGCAGCGTGCCGTGGTCGACCTTTCCACTGCGGTTCAATGGCAACCGGTCGAGCACGACGAACCGCGCGGGCACCATGTGGCCGGGCAGCCGCTCTGCCAGGTGCGCCTGCAACGCGGGGACGACCTCCGCCTCCCACCGGTCCCGCAGGCAGAAGTTGGCGTACCGCGACCAGTCGACCCGCTCCTCCGACAGCGGCGGCTCGGCGGGCAGCTCCCCGGTGCCGACGGTGAGGTCGAACAGCCCCGGACCGCTCGCGGCGAACCGCAGCCCGACCCGGTAGCCGAGTTCCTCCGCCACCCCGGCCAACTCCTCGGGGTCGATCCCGTGCGGGACAAGCACCTTGGCCAGGTCGCCGACCGTGGCGGGTGCGGCGACCGGGTCGGCGAGCACGGCGGCGGCACGCAGGTCGTCCGCGACGCGGGCGTTGGGGATGTCGCACACCGTGGCGATGTCCGGTCGTTCCCCGTCCAGCCACTCACGGAACTGCTCCACCGTCCCGGACCACGTCCGCGACGGGATCCCCAGTGGCTGCGGCGGTTCGCCACCGACCCGGAGCACCACGTCGTAGCGGAACCGCTCCAACTCCGTGCCGTGCGACCCGCGCTTCAAGCGGACGTCGACCGACGTGACGCCCGCCAGCCTGCGGAACAGGCCGGGGTCGACCAGCAGTTCGTGCTCGCTGCCCACCCGCTGCGCCACCCGGGCACGCAATGCGGCCGTGGACTCGTCGGATTCACTGCGGTACCGCTCGACCGAGGTGTGGAACGCCTCCAGCAGCCCCAGGTGGCGGACGTCGCCGACGAACACGATCCCGCCCGGCGCGACCAGGCCGATCAGCCCCTCCAGCACGGTCACCAGGTAGTCGACCGATGGGAAGTACTGGACGACCGAGTCGAGCAGGACCGCGTCGAACCGCTCGTCGGCCAGGCCGGTCAGGTCGTCGGCGGGCTGCCTGCGCAGCTCGACCCGGTCCGGGCCCAGCCCCGCCAGCTCGGCCTGCTTGCGGGCCGCCGCGAGCGCCGACCCGGAGACGTCCGTGCCGACATAGCGTTCGCACAGCGGTGCCAGCCGGCGCAGGAACAACCCCGTGCCGCAGCCGACATCGAGGACCCGGCGCGGTCGCGACTCGGCGACCTGGGCCACGGCGTGGTCGAGCCAGTCGACCATCGCGGCACGGGGGATGGGCTCCCCGGTGTAGCTGGAGTCCCAACTGGCGAACGGGTCTTCCTCCTCGCCGAACGCCAGGTCGAACACCTCGCTCCAGCCGTCGACGGCGGCGGTGCTCGACCGGTCCACGAGATCGCCGCCCGGTTCGACGGACAGGTAGCCGACCAGGTCGACGTTGCCTTCCTGGTCGGTGCGCGGCAGCACGACGGCCTCGCCGACCATCGGGTGTTCGAGCATCGCCGCCTCGATCTCGCCCGGCTCGATGCGGTAGCCGCGCACCTTCACCTGGCGGTCGGTGCGGCCGAGGAACTCCAGCGTGCCGTCTGGCAGCCACCGGACCTGGTCGCCCGTGCGGTACATCCGCGCGCCCGGCGTGCCGCTGAACGGCTCGGGGATGAACCGCCACCCCGTCATGCCCGGCCGGTCCAGGTACCCGCGCGCGAGCCCGTGTCCGGCGACGAACAGCTCACCCGGCACGCCGATCGGCACCGGTTCCAGCCGCTCGTCCAGCACGTAGCCGCGCAGGTCGGGCAGCGCCCGGCCGATCGGCGAGGACGGGGTGGCGGCCAGATCGTCCCGCAGCACCCGCTTGTACGTGACGTGCACGGTGGTCTCGGTGATCCCGTACATGTTGACCAGCGCGGGCTTGGCGTCGCCGTGCTCGGCGAACCACTGTTCCAGCTCCCGCACGTGCAACGCGTCGCCGCCGAACACGACGGTGCGCACGTCGGTGTCGCGGAAGGAGCGGCCGAGGGCGGTCAACGTCGTGCGTAGCGCACGGAACGCGGGTGGTGTCTGGGTGAGCACCGTGACGCGTTCGGCGCGCAACAGGTCCACCAGCGCCTCGTGGTCGCGGACCGCGTCGGCGGGCACGATCGCCACCCGGCCGCCCTTGGTGAACGCGCCCCACATCTCCCAGACCGACAGGTCGAACGCGTGCGAGTGCAGCAGCGCCCACACGTCGGTCGCGTCGAACCCGAAGTGCTCGTCCGCCGCCGTCATCAGCCGGACGACCTGGCGGTGCTCGATCATCACGCCCTTGGGGCGGCCGGTGGAGCCCGACGTGTAGATCACGTACGCGAGGTGGTCGGCCTTCGTCACCGACGACGGGTTGTGGTCGGGGCCGGCCGGGTCGTCGTCCAGCAGGACGGTCTGTCCGTCGTGGTCCGGCAACCGGTCGCGCAGGTGTTCCTGGGTGAGCAGGATGCGCGCGCCCGTGTCGCCGAGGACGTACTTCAGCCGTTCGGTCGGGTTCGTCGGGTCGAGCGGCACGTACGCGCCACCGGCCTTGAGCACGGCGAGCGTCGAGACGACCAGCTCCACGTCCCGTGCGGCGCAGATCGCCACCAGGGTCTCCGGGCCGACGCCCAGGTCGCGCAACCGGTGTGCCAGGCGGTTCGCCCGCCGGTTGAGCTCGGCGTAGCTGAGCTGCTTCGACCCGGAGGACACGGCGATGGCGTCGGGCGTCAGTGTGGCCTGGCGTTCGAACAGGCCGGGCAGGGTGTCGTGGACGTCCGGGTCGAGCGGCTGCGCGCCGAAGATGTCCAGTACCTGCGCGCGTTCGGCGGCGTCGAGCAGGGTCAGCTCGGACAGCCGTGCGGACGGCCGGGCGGCCAGATCTCCGAGCAGGGTCCGGAAATGACCGGCCAGCCGGGCGACGGCGTCCGGCGTGAACAGGTCGGACTTGTAGACGAACCGGACGAGCGCGTCGTCGGCGTCCGATGTGGACGGTGGCCGGACCTCCAGCCACAGGTCCACGAACGCGGCGTCGAGGCCCATCGGGAAGTGCTCCATGCCGAGCGTGCCCGCGGGTGTCTCCGCCGATTGCGACTGCCGGGTGTTCTGGAGCGTGAGCATGACCTGGACCAGCGGGTTGTGGCTCATCACCCGCTCCGGCTGCAACTCCTCCACCAGCTTCTCGAACGGCAGGTCGGCGTGGGCGAACGCGCCCAGCGCCGTGGACCGCGCCTGACCGAGCAGTTCGGACACGGTCGGGTCGCCGTCGACCCGGACGCGCAGCGGGAGCGTGTTGGTGAACATGCCGATCAGCTGTTCGTGCTCCGACCGGGTGCGCCCGGCGACCGGGCTGCCGATGACCAGGTCGGTCGCGCCGGTCAGCCTGCTCAGCAGTCCGGCCAACGCGGTGTGCAGCACCATGAACGGGGTGGCCTTGTGTGCGCGACCGCAGTCGACCACCGCGCGCCACAGGTCGCCGGGCAGCGGGATCTGGTGTGTCGCGCCGCTGAACGTCTGCACTGTGGGCCGGGGCAGGTCGGTCGGCAGGTCCAGGAGTGTCGGCGTGCCTGCCAGGTGTCCGCGCCACCAGTCGAGGGTCTTCGTCAGCTGTTCGCCGGTGGTCTCGGCGCGTTGCCGTCGTGCGAAATCGCGGTACTGCAACGGAAGCGGGGCCAGCGGGTCGGGCCTGCCGTCGACCCGGGCCGAGTACAGCCGGGCCAGTTCGCCGAAGAACAGGCCGGTGGACCAGCCGTCGACCAGGATGTGGTGCACGACCACCGAGAGGACGTGGTCCTGCTCGGCCAGCCGGAACAGCCGCATTCGCAACGGGGGTGCCGCGGTCAGCTCGAACGGGGTCGCGATCTCCGCGCTGATCCTGGTGCGGGCCGCTGCTTCGCGTTCCGTTGCCGGCAGCGTGCCCAAGTCGGTCACGGGCAACGGGATCTCGCCGGCGGGGGCCACCGCTTGGGTCGGCTCGCCTTCGGGCGCGGGGAAGCTGGTGCGCAGCACCTCGTGCCGTTCGACGATCCGGCGCAGGCTCCAGGTCAGTGCGTCGCGGTCCAGCGGACCGCTCAGCCGCGCCGCCCAACTGGTGTTGTAGGCGGTGTTGCCGGGCAGGAGTTGGTCGAGAAACCACAGGCGTTGCTGGGGAAAGGAGAGTGGCGCACCTGTCGGACCTGTCATTGCTCCCCCTCCAGCAGTTCGCCGATGGCGGCGGCGACGCCCGTTGGCGTCGGGTCGGCGAAGACCGTCTCCGGTGTCAGTGCCACGTCGAACGTCTCGGCTATGCGTGCGATCAGGGCGATGGCGATCAGCGAGTCGCCGCCGAGCGCGAAGAAGTCGTCGTCGGGGTCGACCTCGGGCTGTTGCAGCACTTCGGCGAACAGCAGGGCGACCGTCGCCACGATGTCGGCTGCCTGCCATGAGGTGGCGACCGGCGTGACCGGCCGCGCGGGTGGCGGTGCGGGTCGCGCGGCTGTGGGGTCCACCGACTCCACGATGTGGCGCTGCCGTTGGAACGGGTAGGTCGGCAGCGGAACCCGGCGTCGGCGCTCGACGGGCCGGATCGCCTCGCCTGCCAGCCACCGTTCGCCGAGCCGGTGCAGATCGTCGGCGGCGGTTCCGGCCGGGTGGTCACGCGACGCGTCCGTGCCGGTCAGCGCCCGGACCGCGTCCGCGTGGTCGGTGACCACCGCGCACCAGCGGAAACCGAAGGCGACCCGGCCGACCTGGAGCGTGTACGCGACATCGTCCAGTGACAGCTCGGGAAACGCGGTCAGGTGCGTGGCCAGTTCGTCCCGCTGTTGCCGCACCGCGGCGGCCGAGGTCGCCGACAGGACCAGCAACCGGTGGGTTCGCGGTGGTTCGGCGGGCTTCGGCGGCGGCGCTTCCTCGACCACGACGTGCGCGTTGGTCGCCCCGATCCCGAACGAGCTGACGCCCGCGCGCCGGGGACGACCGCGTTCCGGCCACGGCGTGGCCTCGGTGCGCACGGTGAACGGTCCGGCCGCGAAGTCGATCGCGGGATTGGGCTGCTCGAAGTTGATGCTCGGCGGCAGCACCCGGTGCCGCAGCGCGAGGATCACCTTGAGCAGCCCGGCGATGGCCGAGTCGTCGTCCGTGTG
>CBHFOL010000157.1:0-17532 GCA_965995405.1 uncultured Saccharothrix sp. | reverse complement strand
GACGCAGCGCGCTCCGCCGAGTCACGCCGCGTATAACTCATCGCCTCCACGTCGTTGGGCAGGAACACGTCGTACCCGTCGAGCCGCCGCAACAGCTCGGGTGCCCACACCCCGGTCCGGTCCCACCCGACGTCGGCGAGCAGCAACGCCCCCTCGGACTTCGCCTTGCGCACCCACTGCTCCTCCTCCGGCTGGATGTGCACGAAACACGCACGCGTGCGCGGAGGCGGATCGAGGATCTCGTCGGCGGACACGGGTGGCCGGTGCCCGTGCGTCACCATGGAACGGTCGCGGTCCATCGCCATGGACACGGTGACCGGGGAGTGCCAGCCGTAGAACCGGCGGCAGTAGGAGAGGTCGACACCCTCCTGTTCGGACAGCACCTCCCAGCAGAAGTCGCCGTAGGCGTCCTCCCCGAACGCGGCGGACAGCGCGGTGCGGAGTTGCAGCCGGCTCGACGCCACCGCCAGGTTCGCGATCCCACCCGGACACGAGCCCAGGCCCTCCGCCCACACCTCGGTACCCGGCGCGGGCGGCCGGGGCAGGCCGGTGAAGATGATGTCCAGGAACACCGTGCCGGACAGCAGCACGTCGAACGCGGGCTCGTCGGCGGACGCCATCCCCCTACGATGCCAGGGTCAGCGCTCGCCGGCCGCGAACATCTCCCTCATCCGGGCCAGCGCCCGGTGCTGGGCCACGCGGACCGCGCCCGGCGTGGAGCCGACGGCGGCGGCGGTCTCCTCGGCGGACAGTCCTACCGCGACCCGCAGCACGAGGATCTCGCGCTGCCGCTCGGGCAGCCGGCGCAGCAGCTGCGTGACGGCCTCGATCATCTCGCCGTTCATGGCCCGCTGCTCCGGCCCGTCCTCCAGGGTCGGGGTGTCGGGCAGCTCGGGCACGACCTCGGAGCGGCTCCGCACGGCCCGTCTTCGCGCGTCTGCGACCTTGTGCGCGGCGATGCCGTACACGAACGCGAGGAACGAGCCGGGCTCGTAGCGGTACTTGCCCAGCGCGGACACCACGGCCAGGCACACCTCCTGCGCGATGTCCTCCGCGGACACCAGCGTGCGCTCCCGCGAGCCCACGCGGGCCCGGCAGTACCTCAGGACGAGCGGCTGGATGCGGGCCAGGAGTTGGTCGATCGCGCGCGGCTCCCCCGCCAGCGCCTCGTCGACGAGGTCGGACAGCTCGGCCTCGGCCAGCCACCGGGCGGTCGACCTGGCCGGCACACCGCCCGCGACCAGCCGCACCCCGGGCCTACCGGCTGCGCCCGCGCCACCGACCGCGTCGACCTCGATCCCGACGTCGACCCGCACGGATGCGTGCACCATCCGGCGACCTCCTCACGCTCGTCAACCTTCCCGGCACATCCCGGCTCATTGATGAGGAGGGAGCACGCAGGCTCCTGATACGGGATTCGCCAAAGCTGCCACGATCGGGGTCCACGTGGCGGGAACAGCACCCGACCGGGGGAGGAGATGAACCGTTCGGCGCAGCCGGCCTCCCGACTACCTCACCATGCCGAACTGGTGCACCCCCAGATAGCCCACCCGGAACCCCGCTTCGGAGTACGCCAGGTAGAACTCCCACATCCGGCGGAACGTCCCGTCGAATCCCAAGGCGGCCACCTCGTCCCACCGCTCCAGGAACCGCTCGCGCCACCGCCGCAGCGTCTCGGCGTAGTCCAGGCCGAACTCGCGGGTGGCCTCGACCCGCATCGACGTGTGTTCGCGCACGGTCTCCTCGATGGCCCGCACGGACGGGATGAGGCCGCCGGGGAAGATGTACTTGTGGATCCAGGTGTAGCTGGCGGCGCTGGCGAGCATCCGGTCGTGCGGCATGGTGATGGCCTGGAGCCCGAACCGGCCGCCGGGCACCAGTGACCGGTCGATCATGGAGAAGTACGCGGGCCAGTACTCGCCGCCCACGGCTTCGATCATCTCCACGCTGACCACGGCGTCGTAAGTGCCGCGTTCCTCGCGGTAGTCGCGCAGGTGGATGTCCACGGCGCCGCCCACGCCCGCGTCGGCGGCCCGTTGCTCGGCCAACGCCTTCTGCTCGGCGGAGAGCGTAAGAGAGGTGACGGTCGCACCGCGCTGTGCGGCACGCACGGCCAACGCGCCCCAACCGGTGCCGATCTCCAACACCCGCGACCCGGCGCGCACGCCCGCGTAGTCGAGCACGCCGTCGATCTTGCGCAGTTGCGCGTCGTGCAACGAGTCGGTGCCGTCGAACCACGCCGACGAGTACGTCATGGTCTCGTCCAGGAACACGGCGAACAGGTCGTTGGACAGGTCGTAGTGGCGGTGGATGTTCTGCCGCGACCCGGCGACGTCGTTGCGGTCGCTCGCGGGGTGCCCGCGTTCGACCCAGCGCCGCAGCGTCTGGAGTCTCGGCGGGATCAGGGTGGTGAGCTTCGCGGCGAACGCGGTCAGCAGGTCCGCGAGCCGGCCGCTGGTCCAGTCGCCGACCATGTACGCCTCGCCGAACCCGATCTTGGCGTCCACGCCGAGCCGGTGGAAGAACGCGTCCGGCCGGTGGATGCGCATCACGGGCGCGTCCGCGCCGCCCGCGCCGAGCCGCGCGCCACCGGGCAGGACGACGCGGATCGGCAGCGTGCGCACGGCCCGGCGGAACAGCGCCTCGGCGATCCGCGCCCGCCACGGTGAACGCGGCGGTGTGGTCAGCCCCGGCCAGATCCCCTGGTTGGGACGGGGCAGATCGATCGTGCTCATCTATTCACTCCTCGGAACGACCGGCACGCGTCGTGCCCACAACGCGATGCCGTGGCGGCGGATCAACCCGGAAACCCGGTAGGTCATCAGCGGCCGTCGGACCAGCAGTCGCACCAGCTCGCGCGGTGTCGCGAGGAGCCGGTGCCCTTTCATCGTGGCGCTGAACGGCGTGGCCCCACCTTGGCGCAGGGCGATGGTCACGGAGAGTTCGTCGGTCGGTTCCGGAACGCGCATCACGTACTGCCCGGCCACTTCCAGGAACGGCGACACGTAGAACGCCTTGTCGACGCACGCGCGTCCACCGGCGTCGGGGCGCAACAGGTACTCGTGTCGTTCCCCATAGGTGTTGTGCACCTCGGCGATCACGCATTCGAGCGCACCGGAGGCGTTGTGGCACCAATAAAGCGACAGCGGGTTGAACACGTACCCGAGGAGGCGCGCGTTGGCCAGCATGGTGATCCGCCCGCCGCCCAGGGAGATGCCGCGTTCGGCGAGCCACGCGTCGACGTTGGCGCGGATGGTGCGGGTGGGCGAGCCGAGGTGGTCGCGTGCCTCGAACCTGGCGAACGGTCGCAGCCACCACGGCAGTTCGGGCAGCGCGTCCAGGTCGACCAGCCACAGGTAGGCGCGGTGCCGGAACACACGGTGCAGCCGCTCGCGCCTTACGTGGCCGATCTCGACCTCGTACAGGTTCACCAGGCCGCTCCGAGACCTGCTGCCGCACGCACCCCCGAGGCGCACCCGTCCTCGTGGAATCCCCACCCGTGGTAAGCGCCCGCGTACGCGGTGCGATCGGTGTCGAGCTCGGGGAGCCGCCGTTGCGCCGCAAGGGATTCCGGCGTGTAGACGGGGTGCTCGTACACCATCCGGGCGATCACCGAGCCCTGGTCGACAAGATCGGTCGCGTTCAGTGTCACCACGTAGTCAAGAGGCTCGGCGAGGCGCATCAGCCGGTTCATGTGGTAGCTCACCAGGACAGGCCCGCCGCGTTCGTGGCACGCGGGTTTGAGCACGTTCCAGGACGCCTTCGCGCCCGCGCTGGTGGGCAGCACGCGGGCGTCGTGGTGCAGCCAGGTTTCGTTGCGGGAGTAGCGGAACGCGCCCAGCACCGCGCGTTCCGCGTCGGTCGGGTCGGCGAGCAGCGCGAGCGCCTGGTCGGGGTGGGTGGCAACGACGACCTTGTCCGCGACGTGCCGCTGGTCGGCGTCGTCCCGCAGTTCCACGCCGTGCGCGGTCCGCCGCAGCGCGCGGACCGGAGTGGACACCTGCACGGCGGTCAGGCCCTTCGCGGCACGCTCCACATAGGTCCGCGACCCGCCGACGACGGTCTTCCAGCGCGGCGCGCCGCCGACCGACAGCATCCCGTGGTTGGCCAGGAACTCGAACAGGTACCGCGCCGGGTAGCGCCGGCTGACCTCGGGCCCGGCCGACCACACGGCGGACACCAGCGGCAGCACGAAGTGGTCGACGAAGTACGCGGAGTAGCCGCCGATGGCGAGGAACGCGCCGAGCGTCGTGTCGTGCTCGTCGGGGACGCCCAGCAATCGTTTGGCGTGCCGGTGGAACCGCGCCACCTCGGCCAGCATCCGCAGGTAGGCGGGCCGGGCCAGGTTGCCGGGCTGGGCGAACAGCCCGGCGAGCCTGCGCGCGCCCGCGTACTCCAGGCCGCAGCCGCGGCAGTGGACGCTCATCGACATCTCGGAGTCCTGAGTAGACACGCCGAGCTCGCGGAACAGCCGGACCAGGTTGGGGTAGGTCCGTTCGTTGTGGACGATGAAGCCGCTGTCCACCATGGTCGTGCCGCCGTCGGCGGTGGGCAGTTCGTGCGTGTGGGCGTGCCCGCCGAGCCGGTCGTCCTGTTCGAACAGCAGCACGTCGTAGCGCCGCTGGAGCAGGTACGCGGCGGTGAGTCCGGACACGCCGCTGCCGATCACCGCTACCCGTTGCCGTTCACCGGATTCCACCACGCGTTCCTCCCAATGGGACGTCAAGCCCCCTCGGTGTGGGCTCACGCATGGCGTTCGAAAGATAGGGGGCGGGCGGTTCGACCCCGAGTTCGCCGAGTACGAAATCGGTGACCAGACGGGTCCAGAGGCCGAAGCGGAACAGCATCGAGTGCGTCTCGCGGGGCACGGTGAACCGTGCGACGCGGTCGGTGACCTGACGTGCCCGCACCGCGTACCGGTACGACTGCTTCGGGTCGGTGACCCGGTCGAGGGCGCCGTGGGCGATGAGCAGCGCACGGCCCGCGAGACCCTCGTAAGGGTCGCCGTCCTCGATCCACGGGGCCAGCGCGCACACGGCGACCACCTGCGGGTCGTCGGCGACGTACAGGGCCGTGCGGCCACCCATGGAGTGGCCGACGAGCACCACGGGGACGTCGGGGTGTTTGCGGTGGATCTCGGCCAACGCCCACCGTGCGTCCTGCACGGGGTGCATGTGCGGTGCGTTCCAGCCGCTGAAGCGGTGTCGCAGCAGCCACACGGCGACACCGTCGGCGCGGCGCAGGGCTCGTCCGAACGGCACCATCCGCAGGTACGGCAGACTGCGGCGGGGTACCGGTCGCCGGCCCTCGACGCCGCCGCCGTGCAGGACCAGGACCACCGCGCGGACCGGTCCGGCGGGTGCGAGGACGTTGATGGCGGGTTCCACACCACAATGGTCGCTCCAGCGGGACAACCGGATCACGGATGGGACTCGGATCACAGTGACCGAACAGTTCGGGGTGGAGACGGCAGACGGCGTCTTCGACGCGATCGCGGCGGGACCGGCGGACGGCAGGCCGGTGCTCCTGCTGCACGGCTTCCCGGAGGCGGCGATCGCGTGGGAGCACCCGGTGGCGGTGCTCGGGCGGGCCGGGTACCGGGCGGTGGCGTTCGACCAGCGCGGCTACTCCCCCGGCGTGCGGCCCGAGCGTGCCGCCGAGTACGGCATGGAATCGCTGGTCGGGGACGTGCTCGCGGTCGCGGACGCGCTGGGGTTCGGCCGGTTCGACCTGGTGGGGCACGACTGGGGCGGCGCGGTGGCGTGGTGGACCGCGTACGAGCACGCCGACCGCGTGCGCACGCTGACCGCCGTGTCGACGCCGCACCCGCGTGCGCTGGCGGAGGCGTTGCAGACCGACGAGGACCAGCACCTGCGGTCCGGGTACATGACCGAGTGGCGGCAGAGTTCGACCGAGAAGCGGATGCTCGCCGACAACGCGGGGGCGTTGCGGCGGATGTTCGAGTGGCACGTGCCGCCGTCGCGGGTCGACGAGTACCTGCGGCGACTGGCCGAGCCGGGCGCGTTGACGGCGGCCCTGAACTGGTACCGCGCGGGCCGGGCAGGCGGGGCGATCGGGCAGGTGGCCGTGCCGACGATGTACGTGTGGAGCACCGAGGACCCGGCGTTCGGCTCCACGGCGGCGTTCGACACCTCCAAGTGGGTCAGCGGCCCCTACCGCTTCGAGATGCTGGAGGACGTGTCGCACTGGGTGCCCGAGCAGGTGCCGGAGATTCTTACGGCGCTCCTGCTGGAACATCTCGCGTCGTGATTTTTTCGTGATTTTTGAACCGCGCCCTCGGCGTGGCACGTGTTCAGGCGTATGACGGAGTTGACCTACTCGGAGCGCAGGGTCGCGACCCTCGCCGCGTGTGGCCACAGCAACCGGGCGATCGCGATGCGGCTGCACATCACCGTGAGCACCGTGGAGCAACACCTGACCAGGGTGTACCGCAAGCTGGCGGTGGCCAGCCGGACCGAACTGAAGGGACACCAGGCCCTAGTGTGACCCCATGCGGGTCGCGGGGTTGCTGCTCGCCGCGGGTGCCGGCCGACGGTTCGGCGGCCCCAAGGCGCTGGTGTCGCACAACGGCTCGTCGTGGGTCGAGTCGACCCTTGCCGTGCTGCGGGACGCCGGTTGTGCGCCGGTCGCCGTGGTGCTGGGCGCGAGCGCCGACGAGGTCCGGGCGCGGGTGGCGCTGGGCGATGCCGTGGTCGTGGAGAACACCGCGTGGGCGACGGGCATGGGCTCGTCGCTGCGGGCTGGTCTGGCGGCGCTGGACGCCTCGGCGGACGCCGTCGTCGTGCTGCCGGTGGACACACCGGGCGTGACGGCCGAGGCGGTTCGGCGGTTCGTGGACCTCGCGGCTCCGGCGGCGCTGCTGCGCGCGGTGTACGGCGACTCGCCGGGGCACCCGGTGCTGATCGGGCGTGACCACTGGGCCGGGGTGGCGGAGTCGGCGACCGGTGACGCGGGCGCGCGGGACTACCTGCGGACGCACGGCGCGACGCCCGTGCCGTGCGGTGATGTCGCGGACGGCACGGACGTGGACCGGCCGGAGGATCTGCGCTGATCCGTGCACGCGCATGGATCGGGTGTGCCACAGTCGAGGTATGTCATGGCTGAGGGGTGGCCTGCTGGTCGCGGTGGCGCTGCTTGCGTCGGGATGCGGGCAGGTGGCGACTCCGGCGTCGGATCCCGGGCTGACCGTCGCACCGCCGAACCAGGCGCTGCCCACGCCGACCGGACCGACGTTCGTGCCGCCGAACGGCCCGTGCCAGGTCGCGCTGGACGCGACGGAGCCGCCGCCACCACCGTCACCCACCACGCCGGAGGCTGGGCCGACGACGACCCGGCAGCAGGCGGACATGCCGCCCAACCACGTGGAGAACCGGCGGTGGCGGGTGCGCAAGGACCTCTCGCCGGAGAACTTCGCCCGGGGTGTCGCGCTGGCCGAGAAGGTCCGGCCGGAACTCGCGGCGCTGTGCGACGCCGGGAACTTCGCCCAGGAGTCGACCCGGACGGTGTTCGCCGTCGCGGGCGTGCCGGACGTGTTCCTGCTGGGTCTGCGGACGTTCGACGGGACGCCCGCAGCGGGTGTGCAGTTCACCGCCGACGTGGCCGACCCGGTGCTGGGCACGGCGTGCGTCCTGGGGATGCTGATGCCCGGTTCGGTCAACATCAGCGTGAAAGGCACGACCGGCGAGGGCTCGTGCTACGAGCCGCCCTCGCACTGATCAGACGAGGCGCACCTCGACGCCCGCGTCCCGCAGCCGGGTGACCTCGTCGGCCGGGGCGTCGTCGTCGGTGACCAGCACGTCGATCTCCTGCGCCGCGCACACCCGGCCGAACGCGGTGCGGCCGAACTTGGCGCTGTCGGCCGCCACGACGACCCGCGCGGACGCCTCGACGGCGGCCCGTTTCACGGCGACCTCGGCCAGGTCGTGGGCGGAGACGCCGTTGCGCGCGCCGATCCCGCAGCAGCCGAGCACCACGGTGTCGAACCGCATGATCCGGAACGCGTGCTCGGTCAGCGGCCCGCCGAACGCCAGCTCACCGGGCCGGATGTCGCCGCCCGGCAGCACCAGCCGCACCTGTTCGGCGTTGCGCAGCACGTCCACGGAGTGCAGGGACAGCGGCAGCACGGTGAGCCTGCGGTCGACCAGCCGCCGGGCCACCTCCAGCGTGGTGCTGCCGCCGTCGAGGACCACGGTCTCGCCGTCGTCGACCAGGTCGGCGACCGCGTTCCCGATGCGCCGCTTGACGTCCAGCCGCTGCCGGGAGCGGGCCGCGTAGGGCGTCTCCTCGCCGGTCAGCATCCCGACCGCCGCGCCGCGCACCCGGCGCAGCAGCCCGTCCCGCTCCAGCACGTCGAGGTCGCGCCGGACGGTCATCTCGGACGTGCCCACCAGTTCGGCGAGCGCGGACACACCGACCCGCCGGCCCTGGCGCAGGCTCTGGAGGATCAGCTCGTGCCGTCTCGCGACATCCATGGTGTTCATCTGAACACGAATGTTGTTTGATGGTCAAACACCTGCTGGCGGCGGGCCCGACGATCGGGTAGGACTTGCGATCACCAAGCTTGGTGTAGACCACTGGAGGGCAGCCCGCATGACCGAGAACGCGCCCGGCTCCGACTACGGCGACGTCGTGCGCAACCACCTGACCAGGGTGGAGCAGCACAACGCTGCCGCGCTGGACGACGTGGCCGAACTCGTCCTGGCCACCGTGCAGGCCGACGGCACGGTCCTGGCCGCGGGTGCCGGCCACTCGCTGGCGGCGGTGGCCGAGACGTTCTACCGCGCGGGCGGTCTGGCCTGCGTGCGCCCGGTCTACCACCCCGAACTGCTGCCCATGCACGGCGCGATCAGCAGCACCGCCGCCGAACGCCGCTCCGGCCTGGCCGCCGAGGTGCTGCACGAAGTCGGACTGGCCGCGCACGACGTGCTGTTCGTGTTCTCCACGTCCGGCGTCAACCCGTACCCGGTGGAACTGGCGGTGCAGGCCGCCGACTCGGGGTGCCCGGTCGTCGCGGTGACGTCGCTCGCCGCCAGCGCCGCCGCACCGCGTCGCGCCGGGACCACGTTGGCGGAGAACGCGACCGTGGTGCTCGACAACCTGGTGCCGCCCGGTGACGCCACCTACCCGACGGACAAACCGGTCATCGCGGCCGTGTCGACCGTGGCGACGGCGTTCCTGTGGAACCTGTTGCTGGTGCGGGTGTTCGACAAGGCGGCCGAGTCGGGTGTAGAGCTTCCGTTGTGGCGCAGCGCGAACGTCGAAGGCGGCGACGCGGCGAACTCGGACCTGCTGCGCAAGTATCAATCCCGTATCCCTCAACTCGGCTGAGTAGCTCTACTCACGAAACCTCCACGCGGTCTGGTTAGTCTCCGACCGAACGAGGGGGAAACATGAATAGAGGAACCAGGCGCTGGGTACTGGCCGGCGGGGGCGCGGTCGCGGTGGCGGTCATCGTGGCGGGTGCGGTCGTGTTGTGGCCCAAGGACGACAAGACCGCCACGACACTGCCGACCGTCAGACCCCTGCCGGGACCGGTCGCCCAGGAGTTCGTCGCCGGGCTGGTGGCCGGCAACGCGGCCAAGGCGGCGGCGACGACCGACGGGGCCGGCCCGGCGGAGACCGCGATCACGAAGTCGTTGCAGGGCATGAAGGGCGCGACGTACAGCGCCCGGCTCGGCGCGACACCGCCCGTGAACGACGACACGAAGACCCTCACGGTCACCGCCGACGTCACGTGGACGCTTCCCGGCGGTGTTCCGTTCAAGTACGCCGTTTCGGTGGAACTGCGCCGTACGGAGGACAAGTGGCAGGTGCACTGGGCGCCCACCACGTTGCACCCGAACCTGGCCGAGGGGCAGTCCCTGGCGTACTCCACGACGTCCGGTGACGGCGCGCTGCTCGACCGCAACGGCGCTCCCGTGCCGGCGGGGTTCGCCCCGATCGTGCTGGGGTCGGTGAAGAAGGCGGTCGGCAGCCTCACCGGGACGCCCGGCTGGCAGGTGGCCATCGTGGACGCGGCGGGCGTGCCGGTCGCCGTGCCGGCGGAGAAGAAGGCGGTGGCGAAGGAGAAGCTGACGCTCACCCTCGACCCGGCCACGCAGACCGCCGCGCAGGCGTCCGTCGACCAGGTGACGCTGCCCGCCGTGCTGGTCGCGCTCCAGCCGTCGAACGGCGAGATCCTGGCCGTGGCGCAGAACCCGGCGGCCAGTCAGCTCGGCCCGATCGCGCTCCAGAACTGGTACGAGCCCGGGTCGACGTTCAAGATCGTGACGGCGGCGGCGGCCCTGACCGTCGGTGCGGCGAGCCCGGACACCCCGGTCGAGTGCCCGGGCAAGAAGACCATCGGGACGCGGCAGATCGTCAACGACGGGCAGTTCGACCTGGGCACCGTGCCGCTGCACCAGGCGTTCGCCGCGTCCTGCAACACCAGTTTCAGCCAACTGTCCGCCGATCTGCCGGCCGACGCGCTGCCGCAGGCGGCGGCGATGTTCGGGCTCGGCGAGGACTACGAGATCGAGGGCATCACCACGAACACCGGCAAGGTTCCGCCGTCTGACACGGTGCCCAAGCGCGTCGAAGCGGGTATCGGGCAGGGGCAGATGCAGGCCACGCCGTTCGGCATGGCGCTGGCGGCGGCGACCGTGGCGAACGGCAGCGTCCCGACGCCGATCCTGATCCGCGAGCTCCCGACCAAGGGCGGCAGTGGGCGGGTGCTGCCCGGTGGGGTGGCGTCGGCGCTGCGTTCGATGATGCGCGAGGTCGTGCTGCCCGGCGGCACGGCGTCGGAACTGGCCCCGTTCGGTGACGTGCGGGGCAAGACCGGCACCGCGCAGCACGGCGACGGGACGAAGTCGCACGGCTGGTTCGTCGGCTACCGGGGTGACCTGGCGTTCGCGGTGATGGTGGTGGACGCGGACACGTCCAAGGTCGCGGTCGCCGCGACCGCGACCTTCCTCGGTGCCCGGTAAGGGTTCCCGGACAGGGTCTGCCGGACAAGGACTCCAGGCGACGGTTGCCGGGTAGGCGCTTCCGGGCAAGGGCTCCGGACAGGGCTTCCGGGCAAGGGGTTTCTAGGCCGCGGTGGGCGTTTCGTCGAACTGCGTGTGGTACAGGTCGGCGTAACGCCCTTCCGCTGCCAGGAGTTCGGCGTGCGTGCCGCGCTCGACGATCCGCCCGGCCTCCACGACCAGGATCTGGTCCGCCGCCCGCACCGTGGACAGCCGGTGCGCGATCACCAGCGCGGTCCGTCCCGCCAACGCCTCCGCCAACGCGGACTGCACCGCCGCCTCCGACTCGGAGTCCAGGTGCGCGGTGGCCTCGTCCAGGATCACGACCCGGGGCCGGGCCAGCAGCAGTCGCGCGATGGTCAGCCGCTGGCGCTCACCGCCGGAGAGCCGGTAGCCCCGCTCCCCCACCACGGTGTCCAGCCCGTCGGGCAGCGACTCCACCAGGCCCCGGAGACGGGCGCGGTCCAGCGCGTCCCACAGTTCGGCCTCGGTGGCTTCGGGACGCGGGTAGGACAGGTTCGCGCGAATGCTGTCGTGGAACAAGTGCCCGTCCTGCGTCACGACGCCGACCGCACCGCGCATGTCCGCGGCAGCCAGGTCGCGAACGTCCACATCGGACAGCTTCACGGAGCCTCCGTCGGTGTCGTACAGCCGGGGCACGAGCGAGGCGATGGTGGACTTGCCCGCGCCGGACGACCCGACGAGGGCGACCAGCTGTCCGGGTTCGGCACGGAAACTGATGCCGTGCAACACTTCCTCACCGCCACGGGTGTCCAGAGTGGCCACTGACTCCAGCGAGGCGAGCGACACCCGGTCGGCGGCCGGGTAGCCGAAGCGGACGTGGTCGAACTCCACGGACAGCGGACCGTCCGGCAGCTTCACGGGACGGGCGGGTTCCTCGATCATCGGCTTGAGGTCGAGCACCTCGAAGACGCGTTCGAAGGAGACCAGGGCGGTCATCACGTCGACGCGGGCGTTGGCGAGCGCGGTCAGCGGCGCGTACAACCGGGTGAGCAGGAGGGCGAGCGAGACGACGGTGCCGGCGGCGAGGTGCCCGGTGAGGGCGAGGTAGCCGCCGAGGCCGTAGACGAGGGCCTGGGCGAGCGCGGACACCAGCGTCAGGCCGGTCATGAACCACCGGGTCGCCATCGCCGTGCGGATGCCGATGTCCCGGACCCGCGCGGCCCGCTCACCGAACTCGTCCACTTCCGCCTGCGGTCGGCCGAACAGCTTCACCAGCGTCGCGCCCGGTGCGGAGAACCGTTCGGTCATCTGGGTGGTCATGCCCGCGTTGAGCGTGGACGCCTCACGCTGGAGGTCTGCCATCCGACTGCCCATGCGCCGGGCGGGCAGGACGAAAACGGGCAGCAACACCAGCGCCAGGGCCGTGACCTGCCACGACAGGGTGAACATGACGCCGAGCGACAGCCCGAGCTGGATGACGTTGGTGACGACACCGGAAAGAGTGGACGTGAACGCCCGCTGCGCCCCGATGACGTCGTTGTTCAGCCGACTGACCAACGCCCCGGTGCGCGTACGGGTGAAGAACGCGACCGGCATCCGCTGCACATGCCCGAACACCGCCCGCCGCAGGTCGAAGATCAGCCCCTCCCCGATCCGCGAGGACTGCCACCGCTCGACCAGCCCGAGCCCGGCGTCGACAATCGCGATCCCCGCGATCACCACGGCAAGCCAGACGACGACGGACACGTCCCGCCCACCGACGATCGCATCCACGACCCGCCCGGCCAACACCGGAGTCGACACCGCGAGCACCGACGACACGACGGTCAGCACCAGGAAGACGACCAACTTCACCCGATGCGGTCGCGCAAACGCCACAATCCGCCGAAACGTCCCCCGCCGCACCCCTTTGGGCGCACCGGTCGCCGCCATGGCACTACGCATCAAGCCCCGAGTTCCGTCCACCTCAGACAGAACACCGACAGGTCACCCGAACTTCCCGCCTCAGCCCACAGCGAACCTGCCACTACCCGTTCCGCTGAGTCCTGCTCGAATCCCGAGCGACCCCCACCACTCTCAGCTTCGTCCCCGGGCCCTGTCGGTGCCCCGTGGGACAATGGAATCGGGGGCCGGAGGCCAGGCAAAACCGGCCGGTAGGCCAAGCCACCCCGTCAACCACGAGCCACAGCCCAAGCCTGACACCCTGCTCCGGCAAACCCACGCTCGCACACCGAGAGCCGGCCGCATCCCGGCCGCGCCACAACCACGACCGGTCCAACGAACACCACCCGGTCCAGCAAACAACTCCGGTCCGGCGGACGGCAGCCGGAGCCCGACGGCGTGACTACTGGGCCGAAGCCGACCCCGCCGCGAGCGCGGTCAACTCGGCGAGCCGCCGCACCTGCGCAGCGCGCTCGGCAACCAGCTGCTCCTCTTCAGAAGCACCGTCGGCGGCGTGCGCGAGCAGCGCCAGCGTCTCCCGCACCGCACCCGGCATCGGCCGCAACACTTGGGCGACCAGGTCGTCAACCGCCGCGTCGAGCCCGTCACCGGGCACGACGAAGTTGGCGAGGCCGATGCGCAACGCCTCCTCGCCACCGACCCGGCGACCGGTCACACAGATCTCGGCCGCGCGGGAGTACCCGACCAGTCGAACCAGCGGCAGCGTGCCGCCGAGGTCGGGCACCAGGCCGAGGGACGTCTCGGCCATGCAGAACCGCACGTCGTCGGTGGCCACGCGGAAGTCGCACGCCAGCGCGAGCTGGAAGCCCGCGCCGATGGCGTGCCCGCGCACGGCGGCGATCGTCACCCGGCCGGGGTCGCGCAGCCAGCGGAACCCTTCCTGGAATTCCGCGATCAGCGCCGCGCCGCCTTCGGGGCCACGCAACGTGATCTCCGACAGCCCGGGCTCTCCCTCGACCGGTGCGCCGCTGAACATGCGCCGGTCGAGCCCAGCGGAAAAGGCACGACCGGAGCCCCGGACGACCACGACGCGGACGTCCGGGTCCAACTGCGCGCCGATCGCCCGCAACGCCGCCCACGTGGACGGTGTCTGTGCGTTGAGCACATCGGGACGGTCGAGCGTGACCGTCGCGCGCGGTCCGTCGACGACGAGCCGCACGCCACCGCGCTCCAGCAGGTCGGCGTCGATGGTGGTCGGTGCCGACATGCTCGAAACCTCCGGGTCCGGGAGAGCGCCGTCTCTCCTCGACGCCCGTTATTACCGGAGGGTAGCTTACTTCTTCTTCGTGCGGGTGGCGCCACCGCGACCGCGCAGCTGCACACCGGACTCGCTGAGTACCCGGTGCACGAAGCCGTAGGAGCGCCCGGTGGACTCCGCCAACGCCCGGATGCTCGCGCCCTTTTCGTACTTCTTCTTCAGGTCAGCGGCCAGCTTGTCCCGCGTGGCGCCGGTGATCCGTGCGCCCTTCTTCAGGTCAGCCACCTTGTCCCGCCTTCCGTAGACAGCAGGTCGGGCCGTGAAAGCCCCTGTCGTCGCAATGATCGAACACGAAGACCAAGAACGCCAGGCGATCATGCGAAAAGATCGGCGAGCGGTCGGTTGATCACTGAGAGTGGATCAGCGGTAACAGAGCGGAAGCCCTTGGCTCAGGCCAACTGCACGAGCTCCAGGTACTCGTCCGACCAGTGGTCCTCGGTGCCGTCCGGCAGCAGGATCACCCGCTCGGGCTCCAGTGCTTCCACCGCGCCCGGATCGTGCGTGACCAGCACTACCGCACCCTCGTAGCGGCGCAGCGCGTCGAGCACCTGCTCCCGGCTGGCCGGGTCGAGGTTGTTCGTCGGCTCGTCCAGCAGCAGCACGTTCGCCGCGCCCGACACCAGGCCCGCAAGCGCCAACCGGGTCTTCTCACCACCCGACAGCGTGCCCGCCGGCTGGTCGAGCTGCTCACCGCTGAACAGGAACGTGCCGAGCAGCGACCGCAACTGCTGTTCCTGCACGTCCGGCGCGGCGTGCCGGATGTTCTCCCAGACGGAGGCCTGGTGGTCCAGCGTCTCGTGCTCCTGCGCGAAGTAGCCGAGCTTGAGCCCGTGGCCCGCGACGACCTCGCCGCTGTCCGGCCGTTCCATGGACCCGATCAGCCGCAGCAACGTCGTCTTACCCGCACCGTTCAGCCCGAGGATCACCACCCGCGACCCCCGGTCGATCGCCAGGTCGACCCCGGTGAACACCTCAAGCGAACCGTAGGACTTGCTCAACCCCTCGGCCGTCAGCGGCGTTTTTCCGCACGGGGCGGGCTGCGGGAACCGGATCTTCGCCACCTTGTCCGCCTGGCGACTCTCCTCCAGCCCGGACAGCAGCTTCTCGGCCCGCCGCGCCATGTTCTGCGCGGCCACCGCCTTGGTCGCCTTGGCACGCATCTTGTCGGCCTGTGCCATCAGGGCACCGGCCTTCTTCTCCGCGTTGGCCCGCTCCCGACGACGCCGCTTCTCGTCGGCGGCCCGGGCTTCGAGGTACTTCTTCCAGCCCATGTTGTAGATGTCGACCTCGCCGCGAGTCGCGTCGAGGAACCACACCTTGTTCACCACGTCGTCCAGCAGCTCGACATCGTGGCTGATCACGACCAGCCCACCGTCATGCGTCTTGAGGAACCCGCGCAGCCACGCGATCGAGTCGGCATCCAGGTGGTTGGTCGGCTCGTCGATCAGCAGGATCGTGCTCGACTTCGCCCCGACACCCGCCTCCGACGCGGCGAACAGGATGCGCGCCAACTCCACCCGCCGACGCTGACCACCGGACAGCGTGCGCAGCGGCTGTGCCAACACCCGGTCGGCGAGACCCAGGTTGGCGCAGATGCGGGCGGCCTCGCTCTCGGCGGCGTACCCGCCGAGGGCGGCGAACCGCTCTTCGAGACGGCCGTACTTGCGCACGGCGGCCTGGAGCTCTCCGTCGTCCACCAGTTCGGCCATGCTTGACTGGGCCTTCTCCATGTCACGCAGGAGCTGGTCCAGCCCGCGCGCGGACAGCACCCGGTCCTTGGCGACGACGGAGAGGTCGCCTTCACGAGGGTCCTGCGGCAGGTAGCCGAGCTCCCCGGTCCGCCGAACCTCCCCCGCGTAAGGCTGCCCCTCCCCCGCGAGGACTCGCAGCGACGTGGTCTTGCCGGCACCGTTGCGGCCGACAAGGCCGATCCGGTCGCCGGACTGGACCCGCAGGGTCGCGTCGGACAGCAGGATGCGCGAACCAGCGCGCAACTCAAGGTCGGTTGCGGTAATCAAAACGAGGCTCCGAGTGAATGTGGTCGTGCGCGGTCGACGGCTGAAGGTGCGCCGGACCTACTCGATCAAGATGACCACGACACCAGTCTACGGGTTGCCCGCCACCGAATTCACAACGTGTGTCCACCGGCATACCGCACGCCGCCACCCACCGACACCGCGAAGGACAACAGCGCAGCTCACAGCACCAACCACCCGGACGCCACGGACCACCAAGCCCAAGCCGACCACGACCGTCGCCGTCCTCAGGCCGCAACACCGCAGGGACAGCCCATGCCTCCGGCCGCCCAGGACCATCACCGGATCGCCACCCGCTAGACCGGCACCACTCGCGCCCCTGCACCCCGCCTGCGCACCCGCCTGGCCCACCCGATCCATCAGCCACGCCTAGGCGGGAGTCGGCGCGGTCGGTTGTCTCGTCGATGTGGTCACCTCCGTCTGATGAGTGTTCGTGGCGTCGGATGGGGCGTCGGTGGTCGGTGTGGCCGACTGGGCGGTGGCGAGCGGGGCGGTAACGGGCGGAGCGTTGGCAGGCGGGGCGGTGGCGGACGTCGGTATGGATTGGGCTGGAGCCGGGGCACGTGTTGGTTCAGGCGGGTCGGTTCCGGCGGCGGTTGTCGGGGCGGAGTTGGTGCCTGGCGGGGGTTTGGCCGGCCAGGAGGTGGTGGGGTGCGGTGCGCCGGTCGGCGGTGGGACGGTCGGGGCGGTGGTGTCGACCGGTTGGGTGGTGCCGGCCGGTGCGGGTGGGGTCGCGGGGTCGGTGGGGGGTGCGACGGTGCCGGCCAGAGCGAAGCCCACCACCACGACCAGGGCTGTCGTGCCCAGTGCGCTGCCGGCCACGGTCAGCCTGCGGCGGCGGTTACGGATCTCCTGGCCGTGGTGGATGACGTCCACGGCGCCGAAGGTCCGTGGACGCGGCTGGATGTTCAACTCCTCGAACAGTTCCTTCAGGTGGTCTTCAACCATTGCGTGACACCTCCTGCCACAGTGCGCCGAACGCCGGTCCCAGCTTCTGCCGCAACGCCTTGAGACCGCGGTTGGTGTTGCTCTTCACCGTGCCCACCGAGCAACGCAACGCCGCCGCCGTCTCCTCCACACCCAGGTCCTGCCAGTACCGGAGCACCAGCACCGCCCGCTGCCGTGCCGGAACAGTCGCCAGCGCACGCCACACCACCAGCTTGTCTTCGCTCAGCCCCGCGCCCACCGGCACCTCCGGCAGCGCCTCGGTGAGCTTCTCCCGTTGCCAGCGGGTCTATCCCGCGATCGGTGTGTCCGGCGTTGTTGATCAGTAGGTTTCGGCGTT